>CALWSC010000105.1 GCA_944384105.1 uncultured Lachnospiraceae bacterium
CATACAAATCCCTGCGCACGAACCTGATGCTCTGCGGCAGCGACAAAAAGGTGATCGCTGTCACGAGCTGCACACCCGGTGAGGGGAAGAGCAGCGTTACGCTGAATCTGGCCATGTCGCTTGCCGAGACGGGAAGGCGCGTAGTGCTCATTGACGCAGACCTGCGCAAATCAGTGCTGCTCGGAAGAGTTCATGTCCGAGAGGCGATCCGGGGACTGACGCATTATCTCGCCGGACAGGAGCAGCTCACGGATGTGATCTGTTCCACGAATGTCCGCGGTTTCTATATGGTATTTGCAGGGCCTGTTCCGCCGAACCCTGCGGAGCTTCTCGGCGGGCAGAGGTTTGCAAAGATGCTGGAGGTGCTGAGGCAGACGTACGACTATGTACTGATTGACACCCCGCCCCTTGGAAGTGTGATAGACAGCGCCGTGATCGCGCAGAACTGCGACGGGTCAGTGCTGGTCATCGAGGCTGGTTCCATAAGCTACCGATTTGCGCAGAGCGTAAAGGAGCAGATGGAGAAGACAGGCTGTCCGATTCTGGGGACTGTGCTCAATAAAGTAAATCTGCACAGGCAGGGATATTACGGGAAATATTACGGCAAATACTATGGAAAATACGGTGAACAGCAGGCGTAGGAAAGGAGGACCATATGAGGATTGCAGTGGTGGGAACAGGATATGTAGGACTGGTGTCAGGCACCTGCTTTGCGGATATGGGAAATGAAGTCATCTGTGTCGATAACAATGTGGAGAAGATCGAGAAGCTGAAGCGCGGCATAGTGCCGATTTATGAACCGGGACTTGAAGAGCTGGTAGAGCAGAACATGGAGAGCGGACGGCTGAAGTTTACTTCTGATATAGCAGAGGCGCTGGAGTGCTCCGATTTTTGCTTTATAGCAGTGGGGACGCCGATGGGGGAGGACGGAAGCGCGGATCTGACGTATGTGCTGGAGGTTGCGGAGAGTATCGGAAGCGTTATGGATCACCACCTCTATGTGATTGATAAATCTACAGTCCCGGTGGGTACTGCAGCACTCGTTCGCCGGACAATTCAGAAGAAGCTTGACCAGCGCGGAAGCAGCCTGACATTCGATGTGATTTCCAATCCGGAATTCTTAAAAGAGGGTACCGCGGTCAATGACTGCATGATGCCTGAGCGCATCGTAATCGGTGTTGACAATCAGAAAGCGGCAAAGAAGATGCGCGAGCTGTATCTCTCCTTTGTGAGAAAGCCGGAATCGATTCTGATTATGGATATAGCCTCCGCAGAGATGACAAAATATACCGCGAATTCCATGCTGGCTACAAAGATCAGCTTTATAAACGAGATCGCCAATATCTGCGAACTTGTGGGCCCGGATGTCAATAAGGTGCGCCTGGGGATCGGCTCCGACAGCCGCATCGGCCACAGCTTTATCTATCCGGGATGCGGATACGGCGGAAGCTGCTTCCCAAAAGATGTGCAGGCATTGATTCGAACGAGCAGTTTAAACGGCTACGAACCTCAGATTCTGCGCGCTGTCGAAGAGGTCAATTTCGCTCAGAAGCGCGTGATCCCGAGGAAAGTAGTGGAAAAGTACGGAGAAAATCTCTCGGGAAAGACGTTCGGCGTCTGGGGGCTTGCATTTAAACCGGATACCGATGACATGCGCATGGGTTCCTCTATCGTGATCATCGAGGAGCTCACAAAGAGAGGTGCCAGAATCCATGCCTACGATCCGAAGGCAATCATGGAGGCGAAAACGTGCTATCTGAAGGGAAATCCGAACGTAAAATATTTCGACGGAAAATACGATGCGCTCGAGGGCTGTGACGCGATGATTCTTGTGACAGAGTGGAAGGAATTCCGAAGTCCGAATTTCGGATTGATGAAGGAAATGCTGAAAGCCCCGGTTATCTTTGATGGAAGAAACCAGTATGACCGAGAGGAAATGGAGGAGAACGGATTTGAACTCTACCAGATCGGCGTCGGCGCTCCGGCGCTTCGTGCGGCAGCGATGTAAAAAACAGGAGGTATACAGACGATGCGGATACTTGTGACAGGTGGCGCGGGGTTCGTGGGATCGAACCTTTGTGCTCGGCTGATGGAGGATGACGAAAACGAGGTCTGGTGCCTCGACAATCTGAGCACCGGGAGAGTGGAGAATATAAGGCCGTTTTTAGACCGCCCGAGGTTTACGTTTCTGGAGCAGGATGTGCAGGAGCCGGTCAAACTTGATGTGCAGCAAATCTATCACACAGCCTGCCCTGCGAGTCCTCCCGCCTACCAGAAAGACCCGGTGGATACCACAAAGACGTGTGTGCTCGGCACATTAAATATGCTGGAGCTTGCAAGAAAGTGTGATGCTGTACTCGTAAATTTTTCAACGAGCGAAGTATACGGAGATCCAGAGGAGCATCCGCAGAGGGAAGACTACAGGGGAAATGTAAATCCGATCGGCGTCAGAAGCTGTTACGATGAGGGAAAACGGTGCGCCGAGAGCCTCTGCTTTGATTATGCCAGGGAGTACGGCACTGCGGTGAAAAACATCAGGATTTTCAATACCTACGGAAAAAATATGGATCCTGAGGACGGGCGTGTGGTCAGCAATTTTATCATACAGGCGTTAAAGGGAGAGGATCTGACGGTCTACGGAGACGGCTCCCAGACGCGAAGCTTCTGCCACGTGGATGACCTTGTGGAGGGAATTGTGCGCATGATGCATACTCCCAGAGAAGTCACAGGTCCTGTAAATCTGGGGAATCCGGGGGAATTTACCGTGCGTGAGCTTGCCGTTAAGGTGCTCGAAAAGACAGGCAGCAAAAGTAAAATCATCTGCCGGCCGCTCCCACAGGACGACCCGGTGAGGAGAAAGCCGGATATCACGAAGGCTAAGAAACTGCTGGACTGGGAACCGAAAATATCTCTCGACGAGGGGCTGGATCGCACCATCAGGTACTTTGAGGAGGGCCTGCGAGTATGGCAGAGAGTGTAATGACTCAGAGGGAAGAGCCGAGAATCCGACCGAATGAGGGAAAAATATATCTCAGGGTGAAACGCGCCGTGGACATAGCGGGAAGCCTCGGAGGAATTGTGCTGTTAAGCCCCGTGTTTCTCGCCGCCGCCATAGCGGTCTTTCTTGAGGATCCGGGCAGCGTGATCTTTAAGCAGAAGAGAAACGGGCAGGGCAACCGGGTGTTTGAGATCTATAAATTCCGCAGCATGTGCAAAGAGGCGCCGAAGCTGCAGGGACAGATGCAGAAGTTTAATGAGTTAAAGGGCCCTGCTTTCAAGATGAAGGACGATCCGCGCGTGACGCGCGTCGGGAAATTCCTGCGCAGAACCAGCATCGACGAGCTTCCGCAGCTTTTTAACGTTTTAAAGGGAGAGATGAGCCTGGTCGGACCGCGTCCTCTTCCGACATACGAGACAGAACAGCTTGCTCCGTGGCAGAGACAGCGCCTGCTGGTAAAGCCGGGGATTACATGCTACTGGCAGATCAGCGGAAGAAACGATGTGGAGTTTGACGAGTGGATGGAAATGGACTGCCGGTACATCGAGGACGCGGGAATCTGGACAGATCTGAGAATTCTTCTCAAAACAATCGCAGTGGTCTTAAACGGAAAGGGGGCGTACTGACATGGCTGTTCTGATCTGCGGGGGCGCCGGATATATCGGCTCCCACGTCAACCAGTGCTTCAGCAGAAACGGTAGGGATACGGTCGTATTTGACAACCTTGTGTACGGACACAGAGAAGCGGTCAAGTGGGGCAGATTCGTAAAAGGCGATCTCTCTGACCGAAGGGCGCTCGAGAGCGTGTTCAGCGAGTACGCCATAGACGCTGTCGTCCACCTGGCGGCATATGCCTATGTGGGCGAGAGTGTTGCCAAGCCCGAGAAGTATTACATCAACAATGTTGCAAACACGCTGAACCTGCTGAGCGTAATGAGAAAGTTCGGGTGCGGCAGGCTGGTATTTTCCTCCACATGCGCGACGTACGGGGAACCGGAAAGTCTGCCGATCACAGAGGACATGCCGCAGAATCCGGTCAATCCATACGGAAGAACAAAATTGATGGCGGAGCAGATCTTTTGCGACTATGAGAAGGCGTATGGGATGAAATTTGCCATTCTGCGGTATTTTAATGCGGCAGGGGCGGATCCCGAGGGAACTATCGGGGAGAGCCATGACCCGGAGACGCACCTGATTCCGCTTGTGCTGCTCGCCGCCGCGGGAAAGCGGAAAGAAGTCAGTGTTTTCGGCACGGATTATAATACGCCGGACGGCAGCTGCATCCGCGATTATATCCATGTCAGCGATCTGGCGGATGCGCACCTGCTGGCACTTTCGTATCTGGAAAGGGAGGAAAAGAGCTGCTATTTAAATCTGGGAAACGAGCGGGGAACCTCTGTGTTTGAGGTTATCGCCGCAGCGAAGAAGGTGACCGGAAAAGATTTTCCTGTCCGGAAATGTCCGAGGCGGCCCGGCGATCCGGCTAAGCTGGTCGGAAGCAGCCGCCTGGCGGGAGAGCTTCTTGGCTGGAAGCCGAAGTACCCGGATATTGAGACGATAGTGGAGCATGCCTGGAACTGGCAGAAGAAGAGGGAGAATTCCTATGAAGGATATTAAGATACTGGTAGCGGCACATAAGCCGTATCCTATGCCGCGGGAGGAGATCTACCTCCCGATTCACGTGGGAAGAGAGGGAAAGGAGCCGATCGGATTTCGGGGAGATAATACAGGAGATAATATCTCGATTGATAATCCGCGATTCTGCGAGCTTACGGCAGTGTACTGGGCGTGGAAAAATCTGGATGCAGATTATATCGGCCTTGTACATTACCGGAGATATTTCCGCGGAGAGACGAAAGGAATGGCGCACAGGGAAGATTTCACGAAGCTTCTCGCACACTGTGATCTGATACTGCCCAAAAAGAGGCATTACTGCATCGAGACTATCCGCTCGCATCACCTTCATCTCCCCTACGTCTGCGAGAAGGATCTGCGCGTCCTGGAGAGCGTGATTGGAGCAAAGTCTCCCGAATATCTCCCGGCGTTTCACACGGTTATGAACAGAAGGAGCGCGCATATGTTCAATATGTTTGTGATGAAAAGGGAGCTGTTCTGCCAGTACTGCTCATGGATGTTTCCGATTCTGCAGGAGGCGGACAGAAGGATTGACACTTCTGAATATACGCCCATGGAGAGGCGCGCCGTGGCGTACCTCGGGGAGTTTATGCTGGATATCTGGAATGAGAAGCGCAGAATCCCTTATGAGGAAATGCCGGTGCTCTTCCTGGAAAAGGATAATCTGCTGAAAAAGGGAGCAACTATGCTTATCCGCAAATTCCGAGGGAGAAGATAAGAGAAAGGAGGCGGTCATTTGCGCAGATACGATTATCTGATCGTGGGAGCCGGACTGTTCGGCAGTGTCTTTGCCCAGAGGATGACAGAGATGGGAAAGGACTGCCTGATTATTGAGAAGCGCCCTCATGTCGGCGGGAATATTTATACGAGAGAGACGGAGGGCATCCAGGTTCATATGTACGGTCCTCATATTTTTCACACGGTTCATGCGCACGTGTGGGAATACGTGAACCGCTTTGCGAAATTCAATCACTTCCGATATGAACCGCTTGCTGTCTATGAGGGCAGGCTGTACCATCTCCCGTTCAACATGAACACCTTCCATGAGATGTGGGATGTGCGCACACCTGAAGAAGCGAGGAAAATTCTCGAAAAGCAGCGCGCGGAAATAAAAGGGCAGCCGCGAAACCTGGAGGAGCAGGCAGTATCGCTTGTGGGAAGGGATATCTACAGGATTCTGATTCAGGGCTACACGGAGAAACAGTGGGGGCGGCCGTGCAGTGAGCTCCCCGGCTTTATCATCCGGCGGCTTCCGCTTCGGATGCGGTATGACAACAATTATTTTGACGACCCTTACCAGGGTATCCCGATCGGCGGATATACGAGGATGGTCGAGCGGATGCTGAAGGGCATCCCTGTGGAGCTGAATACGGATTTCTTTGAGGACCGAGAGCATTTTCGCAGGATAGCGGATACGATACTGTATACAGGGCCGCTGGACGCCTATTTCGATTACTGCTACGGACCGCTTGAATACCGCAGCCTGCGCTTTGAGACGGAAACGCTCGGTATGGAGAATTATCAGGGGGCAGCCGGCGTCAACTATACGGAGCGGGACGTGCCGTTTACGCGCATCACAGAACATAAGCACTTTGAATTCGGAACTCAGAAGAAGACGGTCATTACGCGGGAGTATCCTCTCGAGTGGAAGAAGGGCGAGGAGCCGTATTACCCGGTCAATGACGAGAAAAATGTGGAGATCTATGAAAAATACCGCGAGCTTGCAGACCGCGAAGAAAAGGTACTCATGGGAGGACGGCTGGCGGACTATCTGTATTACAACATGGACAGCGTCGTTCGCGCTGCACTGCGGCTGGCGGATCAGGAAGAGAGAAAGCGGGGTGGGTGAGATCATGAAAGACAGTAAGATGGATCTGATCCTGCGGCTTCGCAGCAGCCGGCTCATTCGGCGTATGCTGCATCCGCTTCTGAGACTGCGGGTGGAGGTGTTCAGGAGAAGATATCTCGCAGGAGGCGCGGCCAGAAAGCTGCACAATCTGAAAGGCGCATATCAGGGACAGCGCTGCTTTATCGTGGGAAATGGGCCCAGCCTGACAGAGCATGATGTAAAGAGACTTGCCGGGGAGTATACATTTGCGATGAACCGGATTTTTCCGATGATCGCGCGCACCGGGTTTTCACCATCATTTTATATGGCAGTGGATGAGGATTTTATCCGGCGCGAGCATGAACAGATCAGGCGGCTGAACTGTCCGTTTAAGTTTATCAACAGCAGTGCCTGCCCGAGAACCATTCCCGAGAGAGTTTATCCGGTGTTTATCAACAGCGATGTGCCGGTGGATAAGGCAGGATATATCAAGCAAACCATCAGCACGCGGGTAGAGGAGGGATTTTCGCTGTCATACTCCGTGGCATGTTACTGTATAGAACTTGCGATTTATCTGGGGTTTACGGAAATCTATCTGCTCGGTATCGACCACAATTTTCCCAAAATGGCTGACAGCAGGGGCAGAACCATCCGCAATCCGTCGGCAAAGGAACACTATGACGGGGGAAGCTACGCGGACGGAAATGTTATTTTCTACCGGGATGCGGTCACAAGCTGTTATGAGGCGTATGCGCGGTACGCTGCAAAGCACGGCATATCTATTGTAAATCTCACAAGAGGAGGAAAGCTCGAGGTGTTCCCGCGGGAAGACTTTGAACAGATTTTGCCATGATACGCATTGATCACACGAGACTTTTTTTTGCAGCGGCTCTTATAAGCATCTTCCGGCTCGACGGGCTAATCTATCTCGTTCCCTCGACGAAATATCTCTACGGCGCTGCGCAGGCGGCAGTGCTCGCCTGGGCGCTGTATCTGATGCTGCGTGACAGGATGCGGGTAAACGCACTTTTGATTTTCGCAGTGCTGTACTTTGCGGTAAATATTACGATTACCATATGTAAGGAGGGAAGCCTGGAACAGATCGTCTCCATGGTTACCAGCGACCTGACCGTCTGCCTTGCCGGATATATCGGGATGAAGCGCGATCCAGAGGGATTTGTCGTGACAGCAGAGTATATTTTCCGTACGCTGCTGCTTGTCAACCTCGCGAGTATGCTCGCCTTTCCGGGCGGGCTGGGGCTTACGAGGAGCAGCAATAAGATTTTTCTGCTTACCTCGGATAACGGGCTTTTGAAATATCTGCTCGTGTTCTGCGTCATTCACGGACTTTACGGCTGTATGCGCAAAAACGGGCTCTTCACAAACCTGTGGTTTTACGGCGTGTGTATTCTCGAGCTTCTCATCGGGGATGCGGCTACGTCGTACATTGCATTTGCAGTTTATCTTGCCGGGCTTCTCTTTCTTGGCGTTCTGCCTTATACGCGGCTGATCTGGGTGATTTTCGGCGGTATTCTCGCTGCTAACTGGTTCCTTCTGATTTTACGCCGCATGGAGCTGTTCGGAACGATAGTAAAACTTGTGGGAAAAAATCTCACATTCAGCGGCAGAACCGTAATCTGGGACAATGCAATACGGATTTTGAGACGGCTTCCGATTTTCGGCTACGGGGTATCGGAGAATACGTATTACGTTATTTATAAGAACACGTCCATGGAAGCGCACAATATGATCCTAAGCCTGCTGCTGCAGGGCGGTATCCTGCTGCTTGTGCTTTTTGCAGCGCAGATCGTCTGCGTGAATCTGAGGGTACAGCATATGGGGGCAAAGAGCGGACTGAACTACGCGGTGCTGGGAATTGCATCCTACGGCGTGATGTTTCTGGTGGAATCTCCGCCGATTATACCGGGTTTTTTCCTCACACTGTTTCTAGCCGAAAACCTGACGGGATACAAAGCATGGTGTATACCGGGAAGGAGACGGAGGTGGAGTCTCAATGGCTGAGAGAGAAAAAAAGCCGGGCGCCGCGATGGTCGTATTTTCTGTGTGCAGTATTCTGCAGAAATGTATGCCGTTTGTGCTGATGCCGTTTCTGACACGGCTGCTGAGCGTTGAGGACTACGGGATTTACAGTACGTACACGGCATGGCTTACGATATTTGCATCGGTGTGTACGCTGAACCTGCATCTCGGTGTGTTCAATAACGGAATGCACCGGTTTTCCGGGGACAGAGAGCAGTACGCATCGGCAATGGTATGGGTGACGATCCTGCTTTTAGCGCTGTCATTTACCCTGGCGTGGCCGCTTCGGGGGAAGATAGCCGGATGGCTCTTTCTGCCGGGAAAGTATGTGCCATGGATGCTTGTGCAGATTTTGTTTCAGCAGTTTTTTAACCTGTGGGTGGCGAAAGAGCGGTATGTCTACGGATTCCGCCGCCTGCTTGTACTCGTGGGGCTGTACTGCGCTGCGGGAACGGTATTTCCAGTAGCCGCGCTGTATCTGTGGAGGGCGGACGATACGGGGGTGATTATCTCAACCGCTCTTGTTCAGGTTCTTTTCGGGACTGTCTGTGCGGCGGAACTTCTGATCCGCGGCAGTGGCAGGGCAAATGGGGGATATATCCGTTATGCGGTGGGATTTAATCTGGCGCTGCTGCCGCATTACCTTTCAGGTGTGATTCTCGGGCAGGTCGACCGCACGATGATTAACGCTATGTGCGGAGCCGCGCCTGCGGCAGTTTACAGCGTGGCGCATACATTTGCTTTAGCGCTTAATTTTGCGGTCAGCAGCGTCAATGCGGCGATTGTGCCCTGGACGTATGAGGCGGTGGCAAAGCGGCGCATGAGGGAGTTAAACCGGATCACTGCGATTTTGGCAGGCGGGTTCGCCGCGCTTTTATGTGTGTTCGTGCTCGTGATGCCGGAGATCATGAAGCTGTTTATTACGGAGGAATACTACGGCGCGGTTCGTCTCGTCCCGCCGATTGCGGTGAGCAGCTATTTCATATTTCTGTATAATCTGTTTGCCAATGTGGAATTTTATTTTGAGGCGAAATACTTTATCTCCATTTCCTCCGTACTCGCCGCAGCGCTTAATGTGGCGCTCAACTACGTGTTTATCACAGAATACGGCTACGCCGCGGCAGCTTATACTACCGGAACGTGCTATGCGCTGTACGCGCTGTTTCACTTCTTAAACGTCCGCCGGCTGGGGAGAAAACATCTGCCCGGCGAAGCGCTGTACCCAATGAAATTTCTCGCGGTCACGGCAGTACTGCTGAGTGCCTGCGCGCTGGCAGTGCTGACGGTGTATGACAGCGCCCCTGTGCGGTATGTGCTTCTTGCGGTGCTTTTCACCGCGGCGCTTATAAGGAGAAAAGAGCTGATTCAGGCTCTCAGATACGTATTTGCGGAGGAAAAGGGACAGATTTGATAGAAAGCAGAAAGGAAAGGTGAGGGCAGTAATGAAATTTATCGGAATCATACCCGCGCGCTTTAAATCGAGCCGGTTTCCGGGAAAGCCGCTTGCTCAGATCTGCGGAAAGCCGATGATCTGGTGGGTGTACCGTCAGGCGTATCAGGTGGAAGAGCTGGATGAGATCTATGTGGCAACGGATGACGACCGCATCGCCCAGGAGTGCAGGCGCTGGGTTATCCCGGTACTGATGACGTCAAAGGAGCACGAAACAGGCTCTGACCGCGTGGCGGAGGCGGCGCGCGTCACAGACGGAGATGTATATATCAATATCCAGGGCGATGAGCCGGCGATAGAGCCTGAGATGATCCGCGAGGTCATGCGCATCTTCGGAGACGGCGAGGTGCTCTTTGCAACGCTGAAACGCGAGATTACCGATGAGGAAGAGATCCGGGCTGCAAGCACGGTCAAGGTAGTCACAGATGAGAAGGGAAACGCGCTGTACTTCTCGCGCAGCCCGATCCCGTCGAACCTTAAGGGAAAAGAGCGCGCAAGAGTGTTCCGTCATGTGGGGATCTATGGGTACAGGAGAGAATTTCTCTTGAGATTCGCAGAGCTTCCGCCGTCTGAACTGGAGATCGGCGAAGGGATAGAGCCGCTGCGCGCTCTGGAGAGAGGCTATCCGATCCGCGTGGCGGAGACGAAGTATGACAGTATTGGCGTGGATTTGCCGGAGCACATTCAGAAAGCGGAAGAGTTTATACGGGAAAAGGAGGGCGGGTTATGAACGGTCACGGAAAAATCCTGGACTGTACGCTGCGGGACGGGGCGTACCTGATTGACAAGAACTTTGGGGACAAAAATATCCGTGGAATTATAGGCGGGCTCGTGCGTGCGGGAGCGGATTACATCGAGATCGGATTCCTGCAGAACGAGGGCTTCGGAGAAGGCAAAACCGTGTTTCGGGACGGAGCGGACGCTTCCAGGTATGTTCCGGGGGAGCGCGGGCGAAGCCGTTTTACGGTGCTGGCAGATTACAGCCGGTATGATATCGGCAATCTCGATCCCTTTGACGGCAGTTCCTTCGACGCAGTGCGCGCCTGCTTCTTCAAAGATGAGCGGTACGCGGTTATGCCGTTCTGCAGGAAGGTAAAGCAGCTTGGATATGAACTGTTCGTACAGCCTGTGGACATCATGGGCTACAGCGACAGCGAGATTATCGAGCTCATCCAGAATGTCAACGAGATTCGCCCATCCTGTTTCTCCATCGTGGATACATTCGGCTCCATGTATGAGTCAGATCTGCTGCGGATTTATTCACTCGTGCATCACAACCTGGCGTCCACAATCCGCGTGGGATTTCACTCACACAACAACATGCAGATGTCAAGCGCACTGTCGCAGTCATTTTTGAGGATGACATACGGCCAGAGAGAAGCGGTCGTGGATGCCACGCTGGGCGGTATGGGGCGGGGAGCGGGAAATACGCCGACGGAGCTCATTGCTGAGCATATGGTATCTCGGCTGGGATATGACTACCGGATGGACGAGCTGCTCGATCTTCTCGACGGCTATGTCGACAATCTGCGTGCGCGCTGCACCTGGGGATACAGCCTGCCGTACTTTGTGGCGGGGGCTTTTTCCGCACATGTCAACAATATTTCTTATCTTACGGACAAGAACGGCATCCGCGCAAAAGACATGAGATATATTCTCGATAAAATCGGAGCCAAAGAGCGGAAGCGCTACGATTATGATCTGCTGGAGAGAGAATACCTCGACTATATCCGGTCGGATATTGACGACAGCCGTGAGCTGGAAGCGCTGCGCAGCGTACTGAGCGGCAGGTCAGTCCTTCTGATCGCCCCCGGAAAAAGCGCAGTGATGGAGCAAAAGCGCGTGCTGGAGTGTATCCGGGAGCAAAATCCGGTGGTTATCAGCGTAAATTTTGAGGCTTCCGTCTGCTCTTCGGATTACCTATTTTTCAGCAACGCCCGGAGGTTTGAAGCATGGGCGGGGAAGAATACGGCGGCGGATCAGAGAACGATCGTGACGTCGAATATCCCGCATGAGGGACACTGCTGCACAGTGCTTTCCTTTGTGAGACTTGCCAAGTATCAGAACAGCTATGCGGACAACTCGGTAATTCTGCTGCTGCGCCTGCTGGACCTCGTGGGAGCAGGTGAGATACTTCTTGCGGGATTTGACGGCTACGGAAGGGAGAGAGGGCATAATTACGCAGACGTTGACATGGAAATTTCCGAGCAGAAGGCAAGAGATAAGAACCTGAAAATCCGCACCCTGCTGGAGGAATACTTCCGGGAGCGAAGAGGCAGTGCTCCGGTGCGGCTGCTTACCGGAGGTTCTGCATTTTCGGAGACGATTGAAAGAGAAGGGAAACAGTAGAGAAGGCTGAAAAAAGGAGGAACACGGGATATGGGAAGAGACAGAAGAGACGGCATCCGGCTGCTGGCGCTCGACGTGGATGGAACGCTCACGGACGGCAGGCTGTATATCGGCAATGAGGGCGAGCTCTGCAAAGCGTTCGACGTAAAGGATGGCTGCGGAATCTGCGATATTCTGCCGCGCTATGGGATACGCGCAGCGGTCATAACTGCAAGAAAAAGCCGTATTGTAGAGGAACGGTGCCGGGAGCTTTCCATTGCGGATGCGCTGCAGGGCTGCCGGGATAAGGCTGGAGGAATCCGCGCTCTGGCAGAGAAATACGGGTATAAACCCGATGTCGGCGGCGTTTACCGGGAGATCGCGTACATGGGTGATGATCTGCTCGATATTGCGTGTATGGCTTTATGCGCGGTCAGTGCCTGCCCGGCTGATGCGGCAGGCGCAGTCCGTCTGCAGGCTTCCCATGTATGCAGAAGCGCAGGAGGGCAGGGGGCAGTGCGTGAATTTATCGAATGGCTGGTGGAGAACAGGAGTGAGGGCGTATGAAAAAGACGGGAAAGGTGCTGCTGATTCTGTTCGGCGTGCTCCTGGCGCTTGTGATTGCAGCATGTATCTGCTTTTACGCGTTCACGCACGGTTTCTACCGCGATTCCAATTTTGTCAGGGATGAGCATGCAATGGAAGGATATGTGACGCCTCCGCCGTCAGAAGAAGAGAAAGTCTTAGAGGAGGAATCGCAGGGAGAAATTCTCTCAGAATCAGAGCAGGAGGATCTGGATAAGAAGATGGAACAGTTTTCCTCCGAGGAGCCGATCGTGACCGACAGTGATGTCTACAATATACTCCTCGTTGGCGTTGACCGCAGGGATAAGAGCTGGGCGGGCAACTCGGACACGATGATCCTGCTCTCGATGAATTATAAAAAGGAGCAGATCAGCATGATCTCCCTGATGCGCGACACCTATGTGAATATTCCGGGAATCGGGATGAGAAAGTTAAACGCCGCACATGCAAACGGCGCCGGCCCGCTGCTGGTGCAGACAGTGTCAGAGAACTTTAAGGTACAGGTAGATCGGTATATTTCCGTAGATTTTGCCGGGATGATCGGGATTATTGACGATTTGGGAGGTGTGGAGCTTACGCTCTCTGAGGGAGAGGTGCGTGTGGCGAACGGATATATCCGGGAGATGTGCAGGCTGCAGGGGCTTGACGCAGAAGAGTATCTCTATCCTGCGGCCGGAACATACAACTGCAGCGGTATGCGCTCTGTGGCATACGCCAGAATCCGATATGTGGGAAATGCTGACTATGAGAGAACCGAGCGCCAGCGCACTGTGCTGACAAAGCTGATGGAAAAGCTGCGGACTCTCGATATGCAGCAGCTCTATCGCTTTGCAAAGGATACGCTCCCGCTGGTAACGCATAACGTTCCGGAGAGCGAGCTGTGGGGACTGATGATGAAGATCCCCTCCCTTTCCGGCTACAGGCTCGTAAAGGACAGGATTCCCTACGACGGCATGTACCGCGTGATCTACGTAAACGGTCAGGATATGCTCGTGCCGGACTGGGAGGAGACAGTGCAAAAGCTCAAGGAAACGCTATTTTAACAGTTCATCCATCAGATATGCGTATACGTCCTGGCTCTTCTTTTCCCAGTTCGTGCAGATCGCATCCGCGGCCTCCTCGGTGGGAACCGTCAGCGTCAGCTCAATGACCTTGTGCCTGCGCTCCATTACCTGACAGCGCGCTTCATACTCACCGGAGTCGGTCTGATAATAATCAGCGCGGTGAGAGATCTCATTTCGCATCTCATAGGAATTCTTCTTGAGATAGCGGGCGACGTCGTCCTTGATCGCATCGGAAATCTGATTGCCGAAGTAGTGCAGCGTCTTCTCGCCCTCCTTTGTCAGGTGATAATAGGACGTATTGCGGCGCGTTTCGATATGGACGAGGTTGGACTCAGCCATCTCGGAGAGTGCCTGCTGCAGATGAAAATAGCTCGTATACTCCTCGCCCAGAATAAAATCAGAAATCTGGGCGTTTGTCATCGGAAAGCTAACCTTTGTGAGCATATATAAAATAATCAGCTTATACAGTGTCAGTGAAGATTCCATAAATAAAAACTCCTTTCCCAGCCGTTAGGGGCGGTAATCTCTGCCCTGCCACACACCGCGCAGCTTTAACTGCCGGTGAAGCTCGTTTAAGACCGTGCGCTTTGCCAGACTCCACGTCGGTGCAATGAGAAGATCTCTCGGACCGTCGCCTGTTACACGGTGGATTACAATCTCGGGGTCGAGGCGGGAAATGCACTCGATCAGAAGATCGAGATACTCCTGCTGTGTGAGCACCGCAAACAGTCCCCGCCCGTAATCACGGGCCAGATCCGTGCCGGAGAGCACATGGAGAAGCTGCAGCTTCACGCCCTGAATATGGCTGCGGTTGATATAGGAAACAGTCTCAAGCACGTCGTCCCGGTTCTCACCCGGAAGTCCGAGAATCAGATGCACGATCGTCTCAAGCCCTCTTTTCTGAAGCTCGCAGACAGCCGCATCGAAGCAGCGAAGCGGGTAGCCTCTGCGGATATACGATGCGGTGCGCTCGTGAATCGTCTGAAGTCCGAGTTCCACCCAGACAGGCTTTTGCCGGTTCAGGCGTGAGAGAAAATCGAGGATACCGGGATCGCAGGCGATCATCTCCGAGCCGCCGCTTAGCGCAGAAGAGATGCCCAGACAGTCGGGACGCGTCCCTATCGAGACGGCTGCGATGTCAGGATGGCGGACAGCCTCCTCAAGCTGCTTCTGAAACCGGGGAAACGGCAGGTAAGTGCTTGTGTACGCCTGAAAATAGGCAATGAATTTATGCACCGGGCGCTTCTTAAGAATCTGTTCTTTCTGCCTCTTAATCTGCTCCGTGACAGACAGCGCCCGATCTCCGGCAAAATCACCGGAGCCGCCTGCGCTGCAGAATATACAGCCGCGGCTTCCAATTGTCCCGTCCCGGTTCGGGCAGGTGGCTCCAATGTCTAGAGCGAGCTTATATACCTTTTCGCCGAAGCGTTTTTTCAGCATATAGTCAAACGAGTGATAAGGCTTCTGGTCCCAAAGAATCATAAAAACATCTCCGGCATCCGCCGGTTCCTTTCTGAAAATTTCCACAACTCCCTATCATCATACCATTTCATTTTTGGAAAGTAAAGCGTAAAAAGACCTGGAAACTTTTAGCCAAAACCGCCATCCGGAGGAAATTTACGGCGGATATTGCAGAGAATTTCCTGAAAAAATATGTAAATTGCGGGAAATGGAAAGAAATTCTTGATTGTAAAACTTTAATGTGCTAAACTCTTACTATGGAAAAACTGCCGCCCTTCAGGAGGCATAAAGGTTTATTATACGAAAAGAGCAGGAGGCACGAGAAAATGAGCAAAAACATTCATTCAGAAGCAGTCGATCATCTGTTTGAAGCGATCTTGAGTCTGAAGGATAAGGACGAGTGCTACACATTTTTTGAAGATGTCTGTACAATCAACGAATTATTATCCCTGTCCCAGCGCTTTGAGGTAGCAAGGATGCTCAGACAGAAGAAGACGTATCTGGAGATTTCTGAGAAGACAGGAGCGTCCACCGCGACGATCAGCCGGGTAAACCGCTCGCTGACGTACGGAAATGACGGATATGAGATGGTATTTCACAGACTGGATCTGGATAAGGATAAGGAGTAAACAAAAGAGGAATCCGCTGCTGCGGATTCCTCTTTTGTCAGTCGTTCATCCCGTCGATGAGCTTTTCTATGATCTGCTTCTTCATATACACATCAAAGCTCAGCAGACAGATAAAGGAAAAGAGCTGCAGCCGTTCCCGCTCTTCCTCCGGCGCATCAGAAAAAGTTTCCCGGGCAGCGGAAAACGTCTCGGTGATGTCGGCCTTGAGAAGTTCTGCCTGCTCCTTCTCCATGCTGAATACCTCGTTATAGATATCCGTGAGGCTGATGCCGGACTGTGCGTGGAAGAACTTATCCTCCAGCGGCTTAAAGAGAGCCTGCAGATCCGTGATGGAGAGGATATTTTTAAAGTAATAAATGAAGATCAGCGCCAGCATATGCTCCCTGGAATACTTTTTCTTCACGGGAGGGGGCAGAAGATCATTCTTGGCATAATTGTTGATCATGGTCTTAGTCAGGATCTTGTCCGATTCATACCGCTTGGATGAAGCCAGCTTTGCGTCCATGAACGTCGTCACCTGATCCATATAAAGATCAATGCCCGGGATTTCTTCGGGCTTAATATAATCAATTTTCGACAGGCTGTTCAGAATGCTGTTCAGCATATCATTCTTATCTATCGTCATTCTATCACCTCAACTACAGTATATAGTTTTAAAAACTATTTGTAAACCAAAAAGTAAAACTATTTGCAATATTTGCGGAATTGACTTCACCTGCAACTCCTCTTATAATGGTGATGCCGGGGCCAAAAGGTATTTGAACCCGGCATCATCATAAGAGGACACGTACATATGAAATAACAGGAGAATAAAATATGAATTTATATGAAGGAATGAATCCCCAGCAGCAGGAGGCTGTGGAGTATACGGAAGGACCGCTGCTTCTGCTCGCTGGAGCGGGCTCGGGAAAGACCCGTGTGCTGACACACCGGATTGCTTATCTGATAGAACATAACGCGGTGGCGCCGTGGAGCATCATGGCGATCACCTTTACCAATAAGGCGGCGCAGGAGATGCGAGAGCGCGTGGATAAGCTGCTTGAGTATGGTGCGGGCAGCGTCTGGGTGTCCACCTTCCACTCCGCCTGTGTTCGTATTCTGCGCAGATACATTGACAGGATCGGATACAGCAACAACTTTTCAATCTATAAGCCGGACGATCAGAAGACACTGATGAAGGATGTCTTAAAGACGCTTGAGATGGATCCGAAGACATATAAGGAACGCGCGATGCTCGCGGAGATCTCACGCGCCAAGAACGAGAACGTGGATCCGGATCTTTTTGAAAAACAGGCGGGCGGAGAGTGGTCAAGGCGCAGAATCGCAGAGGTCTACCGCGAATACCAGAAGCAGCTCAGGCAGAATAACGCGCTTGATTTTGATGATCTGCTGATGAAGACTGTGGAGCTGTTCGTGAAATGTCCGGATGTGCTCGAGGCATACCAGGAGCGGCTGCGCTACATCATGGTGGACGAGTATCAGGATACGAATAACGTGCAGTTTAAGCTGGTGAGCATGCTTGCCGGCCGCTACCGCAACCTTTGTGTCGTGGGTGACGATGACCAGTCTATTTACCGTTTCCGCGGAGCGGACATTCAGAATATTTTAAGCTTTGAAAAGGTATTTCCGGATGCGAAAGTCATAAAGCTGGAGCAGAATTACCGCTCAACGAAAAATATATTAAACGCTGCTAACGGCGTGATTTCCCATAACGCGGGCAGGAAGGAAAAGTCGCTCTGGACGGAGAACGAGGAGGGGGACAAGATCGATTTCCGCCAGTTTTTCAGCGGGTTTGAGGAGGCGGAGTATATCACCGGCGATATTGCGAAACGGGTCCGCGAGGGAAAGTGCAGCTATAAGGACTGTGCGGTGCTCTACCGCACGAACGCCCAGTCGCGCCTGTTCGAGGAGAAGCTGCTGATGGCAAATATCCCCTACCGTCTCGTGGGCGGCGTCAATTTCTATGACCGCAAGGAGATTAATGATCTTCTTGCTTACCTGAAGACTGTGGCAAATCCGAGCGATGATCTTGCGGTGCGCAGAATTATTAACGTACCCAAGCGCGGCATCGGAGCGACAACAATTAACCGTGTGGCGGAATATGCGCAGGAGCACGGCATCGGATTCTTTGACGCACTCTGTGAGGCACACTGCATACCGTCTATCGGAAGAAGCCTTCCCAAACTGGAGAGCTTTGTGGAATTTATCAGCGTGCTGCGCACAAGATCGGAGTACATCTCTGTCAAAGAGCTGACGGATGAGATCATTGAGAAGACAGGATATGTCAGGGAGCTCGAGGAGGAGGGAACCGAAGAGGCGCTCGGACGCATCGAAAATATTGATGAATTTATCTCGAAGATTGTGACGTATGAGGATGAGAAGCGGGCGCTTGAGGAGGAGCCGACGGTGGGCGGTTTTTTAAGTGAGGTAGCTCTGGTTGCAGATATCGACGCGGTAGATTCCAACAATGACCGTGTGCTTCTGATGACGCTGCACAGCGCAAAGGGACTTGAGTTTGAGAACGTGTATATGGCCGGCATGGAGGATGGTATTTTTCCAAGCTATATGGCCATCAACGGCGAGGATGCAGACGGTCTGGAGGAAGAGCGCAGGCTCTGCTATGTGGGAATCACCCGTGCAATGAAGCATCTGACGCTGACTGCGGCGCAGCAGCGTATGATTCGCGGTGAAACGCAGTATAATAAGGTATCGAGATTTATCAGGGAAATCCCAAGGGAGCTGGTAGATCTGGGCCGCAGTACGGACGCTCCCGCCAAAAAGGAGATTCCGCTGCCAAATACCTCTTTCATGCAGATGAAGCAGAACTTCAAAACCCGCGCGCTTGATCCGCGCCAGTTCACAGTCAAAAAGGCGGACAAGCTCGACTACGAAGTCGGCGACACGGTGCGTCACGTCAAGTTCGGCGTCGGTATGGTGACTGCGATCGTGGAGGGCGGCAAGGACTATGAAGTGACCGTAAATTTTGACCGCGTGGGCGTAAAAAAAATGTTTGCGGCATTTGCAAAACTGAAGAAGATATAAATACGAAAATTTGAAGAAACTGTGGTAATGTACTGGAAAAGGTGGTATAATCTTACTAACGAACGTAAAGGATGGTGACCTGTATGAATAAGATCGATGAGCTTGTAGAGTTACTGAAGACAAAGACAAAAGAGGAAGAGAAAGGAAAGAACACGCTCCTCTGGGTGCTTGCAATCGTGGGCGCAGTTGCAGCGGTGGCAGGAATTGCCTATGCAGTATACCGTTTCTTCACGCCGGATTATCTGGAAGACTTTGAAGATGACTTCGATGATGATTTTGATGACTATTTCGAAGACGAGGATGAAGAGGAGTAAGAGGCAAAGATCCTTGGAGCGAAGCAAAGGCTCCGGTGCACAGTGTACACCGGAGCTTTTTTCTGGGAGAAAATGATTATGGCTAAGATAAAAAATATGACCGAGGGATCGCCGGGAAAGCTGATCTTTCTGTTTGCAATCCCTCTGATGATAGGAAATATTTTTCAGCAGCTCTACATCATGGTAGATACGATGGTCGTGGGGCAGGGCGTCGGCGTGAAGGCGCTTGCATCCCTGGGAGCTGCGGACTGGTTAAACTGGATGTTCCTGGGGATGATGACCGGTATCACGCAGGGATTTTCGATTCTCTTTGCCCAGTTCTATGGGGCAGGAGATAAAATCTCGCTGAAAAAAGCAGTGGGCAACTCTCTGCTGCTCTCTGTGGGATTCGGCGCGGTACTGCTTCTGGTGGGAGAGGGCGGGCTTCGCCTGTTCTTACAGATTCTGGACACGCCGGCGGATATTATCGGAGGGTCTGAGACGTATCTGCGGGTGGCGTTTGCGGGGATACCGGTGATTCTGGGATATAACCTGCTTGCGGCAATGCTGCGCGCTCTTGGTGACGGCAGGACACCGCTGTATGCAATGGTCGCGGCAGCACTCGTAAATGTGGTGCTGGATCTGCTGTTCGTCATGGTATTTCACTGGGGAATCGCAGGTGCGGCGTTTGCCACGGTCATTGCACAGTGCATATCCATGCTGATCTGCCTGCGTGCGGTTTTAAAGCTGAAATGGCTGCATCCGGGAAGAGAAGATTTTGAGCCGGATCTGCCGATGATGCGCCGCCTGGTTGTGCTTGGTATCCCGGTGATGTTCCAAAACTGTGTGATCGCCGTGGGCGGCATGGTGGTGCAGAACGTGGTGAATGGCTTTGGATTTATCTTTGTAGCAGGATTTACGGCGACGAATAAGCTGTACGGTCTGCTGGAGACCGCCGCGATCTCGTTTGGCTTTTCCATGACAACGTTCGGCGGACAGAACATGGGCGCGGGGCTGTATGAAAGAATCCGCAGAGGAACGCGCGCCGCAGCCGTGATGGCGGTTGTGACGTCCGTGGTTATATCCGCTGCGATGCTGCTGTTCGGGAAACCGATCCTCGGGCTCTTTGTCTCCGGGGACGCAGGGCAGAAGGCTGAGGTGCTCGCTGTGGCGTATAAGTATCTCGCAGTGATGAGCGTGACGCTTGCAGCGCTTTATCTGCTGCATCTGATGCGCGGCGTGCTGCAGGGAATCGGAAATGCGGTGCTGCCGATGGCAGCGGGAATCATGGAATTTGTGATGCGTGTCTGCGCGGCACTGCTGCTTCCGCGCTTTATGGGAAGCGATGGAATCTTTTATGCGGAATCACTCGCATGGTTTGGAGCGCTGGCAGTCCTGATACCGGCATATATTATAGTGATGAAGAAGTACCGGATAGAGAAACCTGCAGCAGCGTAGTAGATCTTCATGCACGATGCTGCGGAGTGCAATGCCGGCTCATGAAAGCCTGGCAGCCGCATTCGGCATCACAGAATATATACCGCCTGCTCGGCGGCGGATTTTCATAGTGAAGAAAGGATAAGATTTGTGAAAAAAGGAGAAATTTACGAGGGAATCATTGAACGTGTGGATTTCCCGAATAAAGGAAGAATAAAGGTGGGAGAGGAAACCGTCACGGTTAAGAACGGAATCCCGGGACAGAAAGTCCGGTTTATGATTAACAAGAAGAGAAGCGGCAGGGCAGAGGGACGCCTTCTGGAGGTGCTCGTGAAATCGCCTCTTGAGACAAGGGAGCCCGTCTGCTCTGTATTTCCCGCCTGCGGCGGCTGCATGTACCAGACAATGCCGTATGAGGAACAGTTAAAGATGAAAGCGGAGCAGGTAAAAAAGCTTATAGACGGCGCGCTCGAGGCGGGCGGACAGACATCCGGATACTGTTTTGAGGGCATCAAGGGAAGCCCGCGCGAGTTCGCCTACCGCAATAAGATGGAGTTTTCCTTCGGCGATGCGTGCAAGGGCGGAGAGCTTACGCTGGGGCTTCACAAGAAGGGCAGTACCTACGATGTGCTGAATGCCTGTGACTGCAGGCTGGTTCACAAAGATATGACGGATATTTTAAGCTGCGTGCTCACATATTGCCGTGAGCAGGGATTTAGTTACTACCATAAGATGCAGCATATTGGCTATCTGCGCCACCTGCTGCTGCGCCGCGGCAACACTACGGGAGAAATTCTCGTAAATTTTGTCACAACAAGCCAGGAAGATCCTGATCTTTCCGGGTTAAGAGACCGCCTGCTGGCACTGCCCCTGGAGGGCAGGATTGTGGGAATTCTGCACATCATAAATGACAGCCTTTCCGATACGGTACAGAGCGATGAGACGAGAATCCTGTACGGTCAGGATTATTTCTATGAGGAGATTTTAGGCCTGAAGTTTAAGATCACTCCGTTTTCCTTCTTCCAGCCCAATTCCTATGCTGCGGAGGTACTGTATGAGACGGCGAGGGAGTACATCGGCAATACCAAGGACATGACCGTATTTGATCTGTACAGCGGAACCGGAACAATCTCACAGATTCTGGCAAAAGTGGCAAAAAAGGTCATTGGCGTCGAGATCGTAGAGGAAGCCGTACGCGCAGCAGCGCAGAATGCAGCGCTGAACGGGATCGAAAACTGTGAATTTATCGCTGGGGACGTCCTCAAGGTCATTGATGAGATACGGGAAAAACCTGACTTCATAGTTCTCGATCCTCCGCGAGATGGAATCCATCCGAAGGCGCTTCCAAAGATCCTGAGATATGGGGTGGAACGGATGGTATATATATCATGCAAGCCGACAAGCCTTGCCAGAGATTTGGAGACGTTTTTGAAGATGGGGTATAGGGTGGAAAAAGTTTGCTGTATTGATCAATTTTGTCATACGGTTCATGTGGAGTGCGTAGTATTGATGTCAAAAGTTAAAGAATAGGATAGCGAAAAAGTGTAGAAAACAAGGGACTTCCGGGAGTCGGGGCTTGTCAGAGGACAGGTTCCGGTTCCCGGATTTTTCATTTTACGGGTAAGTGGGAAATGGTCTACTGTGAAAATTGGCGGAGAGTTGAGTGGTTGATTTAGATATTGGGGGTGTTGAGTTGACAGGTTGGATAAATGGTATGTGGAGTTGACAGGATGATTAAAAGGGGGAAAAAGAAAAGCACATCTTTCCCGGTGTGGGAGCGATGTGCTTCAAATAGCATCCATTAGTTCAAGAAGGATTTGCTTTTGCCTATCTGTAAAGGTACTCCATTTTGAAAAGAGTTTCTGCTGATCTTCGGTCAATTGCGCTTCTTCACCCTCGGCAAAGAACTGAGCCAGTGTGATACCGAATGCCCTGCAAAATGCCTCCAGAGTTTGCAGCGTTGGTGCGTTATTTCTATTGAACATATTTGTAACGGTGGAATGGGAAAGATTGGCTTCCTTTGCCAGACGGTAGTCTGTCCATTTCCGTTCTTCCATCAATGCTCTGATTCGTTTCTGCGTATCCATATCATCACCTACCTATCTGTATCTATTCTAAGTCCCAGAATGGTGGTATAATAGTCACAATCGGTAGCTATCATACTTCCTAAAAGGGACTTATACAGTTAT
>CALWSC010000106.1 GCA_944384105.1 uncultured Lachnospiraceae bacterium
TGGGCATCTTTTTGGGCATATACGCATAGAAGGAGGGAATTGCGTTATGAATGTACCAGAGCACATAGCCATTATCCTGGACGGAAACGGCAGGTGGGCGAAGAAGAGGGGGATGCCGCGCGGATACGGGCATATCAAGGGCTGCGAGAACCTCTAAAGGATCTGCGATATCGTTCGGGACATGGGAGTAAAGTATCTGACGGTCTATGCCTTTTCCACAGAGAACTGGAAGCGCTCCCGCGAGGAGGTTGACGGACTGATGAAACTGTTCCGCAGCTATTTGAAGCGCTGCAAGAAGAGTGCCAGGAAGAATAATATGCGCGTGAAGATTATTGGTGACCCGAGCGCCTTTGCTCCGGATATCCAGGAGAGTATCCGGGATCTCGAGGAGTATTCCAAAGATTTCGATCATATCTATTTTCAGATTGCGCTGAACTACGGCGGGCGGGACGAGCTGGTGCGCGCGTCGAGAAAGCTTGCTCAGGCGGTAAAGGATGGGCAGATTGCTCCGGAGGAGATCACGGAGGAGACGCTGGAGCAGTTCCTTGACACGGCGGGCATACCGGATCCGGATCTTCTGATCCGCACAAGCGGCGAGCAGCGTCTGTCGAACTATCTGCTGTGGCAGCTTGCATACACGGAATTTTATTTTACGGATGTTCCGTGGCCGGATTTTGATAAAGCGGAACTGGAAAAGGCAATTGCGAAATATAATGAGAGAGACAGAAGATACGGGGGAGTAAAGGAGGAAAAGAAAAATGTTTAAGACACGGCTGATCAGCGGCATACTGCTTGTACTTGCCGCGTTTCTCACGATCAACTGCGGAGGTATCGTGCTTTTCGTGACCTTGATCGGAGTGTCGGTATTTGGAATCTCTGAGATGCTTCGTGCGATGCAGGCCATTCCGGAGACGGAGAAGAACAGGCACTTTAATCTTTTTCTGATGGCAGTGCTGCTCATCGCGGTCTATTACGGACTGATGGAGGTCAATGCCGGAGAGTATCAGATGATGGGGATTGTGCTGGTAGTCATTCTGCTTATGGTTTACTATGTGTTTACGTACCCCCGTTATCAGGCACAGCAGATTATGGCAGCGTTTTTCGCTGTGTTTTACGTGGGTGTGATGCTCTCGTATATTTACCTGACGAGGATGCTGGAGGACGGACGCTTTCATGTGTGGCTGATCTTCATAAGCGCCTGGGGCTGCGATACCTGTGCCTACTGCGTGGGAATGCTCATCGGCAAGCATAAGATGGCTCCGGTGTTAAGCCCCAAAAAGTCAGTGGAGGGCGCCGTGGGAGGCGTCGTGGGAGCTGCCCTTTTGGGAGCGCTGTTCGCGTACTTGACCAAGAGTGACGAGCTGGCATATGCAGTTATCTGCGGCGTCGGAGCGCTGATCTCCATGGTGGGTGACCTTGCGGCATCTGCAATTAAGAGAAATCAGGGCATCAAGGATTACGGAAAACTGATTCCGGGACATGGGGGTATCCTGGATCGTTTCGACAGCGTGATCTTTATTGCGCCGATCATTTATTATCTGCTGGTGTTCCTGATGTGATACAGGGAGGATACGTTGAAATGAAGATGATTGGAATTCTTGGCTCCACGGGCTCTATCGGCACGCAGACACTCGATGTGGTAAGAAACCATCCGGATGATTTCTGCGTGACAGCTTTAAGCGCCGGGAGCAATATCGCACTTTTGGAGGAGCAGATCCGAGAATTTTCCCCAAAGCTTGCCGTAGTCGGAAGTGAGAAGCTGGCAAAAGAACTGAAAAGCCGCGTGAAGGATTTAAATGTGAAGATATGTTCAGGCATGGAGGGACTTCTCGAGATGGCGGTGCAGCCGGAGATGGAGATTATTGTGACCGCTATTGTGGGTATGATCGGCATCCGTCCGACGATGGAAGCGATCCGCGCCGGGAAGGATATTGCGCTTGCGAATAAGGAGACTCTGGTGACCGCAGGGCATTTGATTATGCCGCTTGCGGAGGAGCATCACGTGCAGATACTTCCGGTGGACAGCGAACACAGCGCCATTTTTCAGTGTCTGCACGGGGAGAGCCGGAAGGCGGTGCACAAGCTGCTCATCACAGCGTCCGGCGGGCCGTTTCGCGGAAGAAAGAGAGCGGAGCTTGCAGATGTAACGCTCGCAGATGCACTGAAGCATCCGAACTGGAGCATGGGGCAGAAGATCACGATTGACTCCGCGACGCTCGTCAATAAGGGACTGGAAGTTATGGAGGCAAAGTGGCTCTTCGGCGTTGCGCTTGAACAGATTCAGGTAGTTGTACAGCCGCAGAGTATCATCCACTCCATGGTGGAATTTGAGGACGGAGCGGTAATGGCGCAGCTTGGAACGCCGGATATGCGGCTTCCGATCCAGTATGCGCTGTATTATCCAGAGAGAAAGTATCTGCCGGGAGAGAGGCTTGATTTTCGGACACTGTCGCAGATTACGTTTGAACAGCCGGATACGGAGACGTTTGAGGGGCTGCCGCTGGCGCTCCGGGCGGCGAGAGACGGCGGCTCCATGCCGACAGTGTTCAACGCGGCAAATGAGCGCGCAGTGGCAAAATTCCTGAGAAAAGAGATTCGTTTTTTAGATATTTATGAGATTATACGCACTTCCATGGAGCGCCATCGTGTGATCGCGCATCCCGATCTTGAGGAAGTGCTGCAGACGGAACAGGAGACGTATGAATGGATAGAAAGCAGGTGGTAAGGAAATGGGGATTCTGATCGCAGTTCTGATTCTGGGGCTCGTGATTATCGTGCACGAGCTGGGTCACTTTCTGCTGGCAAAAGCAAATGGAATCCGTGTAGATGAATTTTCCGTAGGTATGGGGCCCAGGCTTCTGACAACGGTGAAGGGAGAGACGAGATATTCGCTCAAGGCGATTCCGTTCGGCGGCTCCTGTATGATGGGAGAGGACGAGGAGGATTACACAGAGGGGAGCTTTAACAGCAAGTCTGTCTGGGCGAGGATTTCGGTCATTGCGGCTGGTCCCATCTTCAACTTTATTCTGGCGCTGATCGGCGCATTGATCGTGGTCAGTGTAATGGGAAGCGATCCGTCTACGGTCACTGCCGTGCAGGAGGGCTCACCAGCGGCAGAGGCGGGACTTCAGGCGGGCGACCGGATTGTAGAGTACCAGGGGCATCACGTGTCTATCGGACGTGAGATCAATCTCAAAGACGCACTGTTCGGTGTACCCGAGCGGTATGAGCTTGTGATTGAGCGGGACGGCAAAAAGCAGAAGGTCACTTTTGATGCAGTGGAGATTCAGCAGTATCTTATGGGGTATTCGTACTATCCGGATCAGGAAGGGGCTGCTACGATCGCTTCGATCACACAGTCTTCACCGGCAGATCAGGCGGGGCTTGAGGTCGGCGATGAGATTGTGGCGATTAACGGCACGCAGATTGGTTCCAATAAGGAGCTCTCCGAATATATGGAAGCACATCCCTGGGACGGAAGTGAGGCATCAGTCACATACAGGCGTGACGGACTGGAGTATGATATCACGCTGACTCCCGAGATGACGACGAGCTACAGCTCGGGCTTTGCCTATAATCTGGCAAGAGAGGAAATGTCGCCCGTGCAGTCTCTGAAATATGGATGTATCGAGGTAAGGTTCTGGATCGGAAGCGTATTTGACAGTCTGAAGCTGCTCGTGACCGGACATCTCGGCATCAATGATATGGCCGGTCCTGTCGGCATCGTACAGGTTGTGGACGACACATATCAGGAAACGAAATCTGACGGCATTCTGATTACTGTGATGTCAATGATGAATATTTTGATTCTGATTTCCGCGAACCTCGGCGTTGTAAATCTGCTTCCGCTGCCGGCATTTGACGGCGGCAGACTTGTGTTTCTGATTATCGAGGCAATCAGGCGCAAGCCTATAAACAAGAATGCGGAGGCGATGGTGCATTTTGTGGGAATGATGCTTTTGATGGTGCTGATGGTCGTGATTTTATTCAATGATGTAAGAAGGCTGTTCTGAACCTGAAAAGGGTGCATATACTGAAGTGACATGCAGCACGAGGTAGTATATGAGAAATTTTTATGTAAGAGCCATGCAGAATGGCGGCAGCGACCGCGGAGAGCTGCGGGTGAATGTGACGCAGGAGGTCGGAAACCGTCCTGTGGAGGATGCGGTGGTTTCCGTATCCTACACAGGAAATCCCTCGGAGATCATCGAGGAGGTGCGTACAGACAGCTCGGGCAACAGCCCGCAGCTCTCCCTGCCCACACCGCCTCTGGAGTACAGTATGACCCCGGGAGGGAATCAGCCCTATTCGGAGTATACCATCCAGGTGCAGGCGGCGGGGTTTGCATCCTTTACAGTCAGCGGTACGGAACTGCTTCCCGGTCAGCGTACCGTCCAGCCGATTCAGCTGCAGCCGGAAACTCCCCAGGAAGAGTATGAAAATATTGTGATTCCGGCTCATACGCTTTATGGAGAGTATCCAGAGAAGATTCCTGAGGAGGAAATTAAACCCATAGATGAGACCGGAGAGATTGTACTCAGCCGTGTGGTAATTCCTGAATATGTGGTGGTTCACGACGGACCGATTAATGACACGACGGCAAAGGATTACTATGTGCGGTATCGCGATTATATTAAAAATGTGGCGTGCAGCGAGATCTACGCCACCTGGCCGGACGAGACAATCCGGGCGAATGTACTCGCGATTATGTCCTTTACGCTGAACAGAGTATATACCGAATGGTATAGAAATAAAGGCTTTGATTTTACAATTACTTCCTCCACGGCATATGACCATAAATTTATGCCGGGAAGAAATATTTTTGACAGTATATCTCGGATTGTGGACGAAGTATTTGAAAATTATCTGTCGCGTCCCAATGTGCGCCAGCCTATTCTCACGCAATACTGTGACGGTCAGAGGGTGAAGTGTCCCAACTGGATGACGCAGTGGGGTTCGAAGTATCTTGGCGACCAGGGGTACAGTACGATTGAGATTCTGAGATATTTCTACGGACAGGACATGTACATCAACACTGCGGAGGAGATCTCCGGCATCCCAGCCAGCTGGCCGGGACGGAATCTCGAGATAGGCTCCCGCGGCGATAAAGTGCGCCAGCTCCAGGAGCAGCTGTCTGCCATTTCCGGCGCCTATCCGGCAATCCCTGATGTCTCGGCGGACGGCATCTACGGAGAGGCGACCCAGAATGCCGTCCGGACCTTTCAGTCCGTATTCGGTCTCCCGCAGACGGGAGTAGTGGATTATCAGACCTGGTATAAGATTCAGGAAATCTATGTGGGTGTTACGCGGATTGCAGAGCTCAATTAGCGGCAGCAGAACCGGAAGAAGCTATTCCTGAGAATATCCATGACACCCTCAGGCTGCGCAGAGATCCGCACAGACAGTACATTCGTCACGCTTTTTGGAAGAAGCAATCTGCAGATGCAGATCGTGTTTCAAAAGCGTGACGTTTTTTGAATGTCCGCGCCGGATAGTCGGCATAAATTCAGGACTGTCAAATGAGTCTGCCGGTTTTCATGGATTATGATGAAATTGTGTATTTTCCCCATATATTGCGTATAAAATTCCAGTAATATAAAAAAACAAAAAAATTCAAAAAAACTGTTGACAAATTTTGTAAATGCTGTATAATAATCAGTGTCAAGCGGGAGTGCTGGAATTGGCAGACAGGCAAGACTAAGGATCTTGTGATGTTCGCATCGTGTGGGTTCAAGTCCCATCTCCCGCAGTAATATAAATGAATATAAGGGATAAAGGCGGCGGTATCGTATTCAGATACCGCCGCCTTTAGAATAACGAAAAGGAGGAGAAGCCATTGATACAGAAAATCTGGTATAGAATTTTTCAGACCGGTATGAAATATGCGGCGTATTTGATGCCGTGGCGCAAGCCGGAGCTGCTTCACGGCAAAAACAGTATTCTTCGGCTTGCCGGTTATCTTCAGAAAAGGGGGATCAGAAATGTGCTGGTCGTAACAGACCGCGGCATTGCATCAGCAGGGCTGATGAATCCCATGCTGCAGAGCTTCAGGAAGAGAGGTATCCGCTGCTATATTTATGATAAGACGGTGCCGAATCCCACGATTGACAATATTGAGGAGGCACTGGCTCTCTATAAAAGGATGGGCTGCCAGGCGATTATCGGATTCGGCGGAGGCTCTTCGATGGACTGCGCAAAGGGTGTAGGCGCCCGGGCGGCATGTCCGAAGAAGCAGATTCCGCAGATGAAGGGGCAGCTTAAAGTGAGAAGAAAGCTTCCGCTTCTGGTTGCAGTGCCCACAACGTCCGGCACCGGCAGTGAGGCAACGCTTGCCGCTGTCGTAACGGACAGCAGAACTCATGAAAAATATGCGATCAACGATCTCGTCCTGATTCCGAAAGTCGCTGTGCTGGATCCGATGCTTACAAAGAATCTGCCGCCGCACATAACCTCCACGACGGGAATGGATGCCCTGACCCACGCGGTGGAAGCGTATATCGGAAGATCAAATACACGCGAAACGCGGCGCATGAGTGTGAAAGCGACACGTCTGATTATGGAGAATCTTACAAAAGCTTATCACAACGGAGCCAACCTCAGGGCGAGAAGCAATATGCAGCGCGCCTCTTATTACGCCGGCGTAGCATTTACGAGGGCATACGTGGGTTATGTACACGCGATTGCACATACTCTGGGGGGCTTTTATTCCATACCGCACGGTCTTGCCAATGCGGTAATCCTGCCATACGTCCTGGAGGCATACGGCGAATCCGTATACAGACCCCTGGCACAGCTCTACGATGCGGCAAGACTGCCGTACGGCGCAAAGGGAAATAAGGCAAAAGCACTCGCCTTTATCGCGCACATCAAAAAGATGAATCGAGAGATGGGAATCCCGCAGAAGTTAAGCGGCATTCAGGAAAAGGACATCCCAATTATGGCAGAGCGCGCCTGCGCAGAGGCGCATCCTCTTTATCCTGTGCCGAGAATTATGGAGAGAGCGGAGCTGGAGCGTATTTATCACCTGATTTCTGATATAGACACAGGGAAAGCGGCAGCGTAGATGAACAATATTACAAGAGTATTTTGCAAATATGGAGGAGTTAGAAATGGCTCTGGATCTGTATGTGTGACAGCTGACGGCGATACTGGAGGAACATGGGAAAAGTGGGTTCGGAAATAATGTTTTTTAAGACAAAAACTTGATACTGTGAAAGAAATATAAGGAGAAGAAAAAGGCACTGCCTTGATCTGGGAAACAGGCGAGGCGGTGCTTTTTTATAAAAAAGGGATATAAAAAGTATTAAAAAAGTGTTGACAAATGCAGCATGCTCCGTTATAATAACATTTGTCAGTCGGACAGACGACAGAATAAAACAAAATGCGGGAGTGCTGGAATTGGCAGACAGGCAAGACTAAGGATCTTGTGATGTTCGCATCGTGTGGGTTCAAGTCCCATCTCCCGCAGTATAAACCTCAGCAGAGATGCTGAGGTTATTTTGTTATAGTTCAGCCGGGCTGAACCGTTACGATATTTAATTAGGAAAGGAGACGTTGGAGAATGAAGAAGAAGGCGATTTTGCTGTATCTTGCTTCGGCGCTTCTGGCCGCGGGGCTTGCAGGTTGCTCGGGCGAAGAAAAGAAGCAGCAGAAAGAAGAGAGCAGCGAGGATAATTCAAGGTCTGAGACAGATGCAAAAGGGGAAGAGGCGTCTCAAAATGAGAATACGGCGGATGCGGATATTACTCCTGAGCCGCAGGAGCTGCCGGATGTGACGCCGGGTCCGGTAGAGAGCGATGGGAAAGTGATCGGACTTTCCCTTCCGGAGGAAAGCACGCAGTGGACCGGCGCAGCGCAGGTGATTCGTGATACCCTGGAGAGCGCGGGCTACCGCGTAGAGATCAACTATGCAGGCGGCGAGATCCAGCGTCAGCAGATGCAGACGGAGGCAATGGCGCTTAATAAGTACAGGGCGATTCTTGTGGCGCCCGTCAATGTACAGGCGCTGGGCAGCGCGCTTGCAAAGGCGGAGGAAGCGGGGATTCCTGTAGTGTCATGCGACGGGCTTTTGATGTTCTCCGATGCGGTTGATTACTATGTGGGCTTTGACAACGTGAAGGCAGGTACGCTCCAGGGCGAATACATACGCGATGCCTTAAAGCTGGACGAGAACGGGAATACGAAATATATCGAATTTTTCGCTGGAGATCCCGATGATTTTGTGGCACAGCTTACTTACGAGGCGGTTATGAAGACGCTTCAGCCGTATCTCGGGAACGGAGCACTCGCCTACCGCGACGATACGCGCCAGAGCTATATGGAGCGCGGTACGATGAATGCGGACGGTTCGGCGGCAGTGACGCGGCTGGAGGAGATTTATGATCTGTATAAAGAAGAGGACGCCCAGCCCGATGCTGTCTGGTGCTACAATGACAGCATTGCAGCTGCAGTCATTCGGACCTTTGAAGAAAAGGGAGCATCATCACTGCCGGTACTTACAGGCTTTGGGCTGGATGAGGACGCGGCAAACTATATCCGCGCCGGCAAGCAGTCCATGTCCGTCAAAAAAGATTACCAGACGCTCGCCAAGCGTGCCGCTGAAGTACTGCTCGCCGCTGCAGAGGGCAGCGAGCTTCCGGCGGATGATACTGAGACTTATGACAATGGTTCTAAGGTTGTCCCCGCGTACCTTGTGGACGTGCAGACTGTGACAAAGGAAAATATAGAATAAATATCGAAGCAAGACGAACGAAGGGAGGTGTCTGCAAAATGCGGACACTTCTCTTTTGTTAAGATTGCAATAAAAAATAAAAAGGAAACAGAAGTTTCACGCAGAATATAATAATTAAGAGGATTATCGATTTATCACCGACAGGAAAGGAAGGTGGCAGAATGAGCATTCGCGAACGGACAGAACAGTGGGAAGAGGAAGCCTTAAGTCCATTTGCCGCAAAGAGCAGATGCACAAAAGGGCGCGAGCGCCGGGAGGATGAGTGCGACATTCGGACTGCCTATCAGAGAGATCGGGACAGGATCCTTCACTCCAAGGCGTTTCGCCGGCTGAAGGATAAGACCCAGGTTTTTCTGGCTCCGCAGGGAGATCACTACAGGACGCGTCTGACCCACACACTGGAGGTCTCGCAGATCGCCAGAACTGCAGCGCGTGCCCTGGCGCTTAACGAAGATCTTGTCGAGGCAATCGCCCTGGGGCACGACCTCGGACATCCGCCCTTTGGACACGCGGGGGAAGCAGCGCTTGACAGCGTCTGCCCCGGCGGCTTTGTGCACTGTATACAGAGCGTTCGCACCGTGGAGCGGCTGGAGAAGGGCGGCAGGGGACTGAACCTGACCTGGGAGGTGCGCGACGGTATTCTCAATCACCGCACTGCAGGACACCCCTCCACGCTGGAAGGACAGGTGGTGCGGATCTGTGACAAGATCGCCTATGTGCATCACGATATGGACGATGCGCAGCGGGCGGGCATCATCAGTGAAGACGATATTCCCATCACCCTGCGCGTGCTGCTGGGCGGCTCCATAAGAGAGCGGTTAAATACCATGATTCATGATCTGGTGGAGAACAGCCTTGGACAGCCGGTGATCCGCATGTCCCCCGAGAGAGCGGAAGGACTCTTGGAGCTGCGCAGGCTGATGTTCGCGAATGTCTATACAAACAGACAGGCGAAGAAGGAAGAAGATAAGGCAAAGTATATGCTGATCCAGCTCTATGAGTATTATACCCGTCATCAGGACAGGCTGCCTGAAGAGTACCGGAAGCTGATCCGTGAGGGTGAAGAAATCTCACGCACGGTCTGTGATTATATCTCCGGCATGACAGATCGGTACTCCATAGAGATGTTTCGGAGACTGTATATACCGAAAGCATGGGAAATTTATTGATGGGAGGGAAAAGACATGCGGTATTCAGATGACATAATCGAGCAAGTGCGCACAAGCAATGATATCGTAGATGTGGTTTCCGGATATGTGAAGCTGCAGAGAAAGGGAAGCTCCTATTTCGGTCTCTGTCCGTTTCACAATGAAAAATCCCCGTCTTTTTCCGTCAGTCCCGGCAAGCAGATGTATTACTGCTTTGGCTGCGGAGCGGGAGGCAATGTATTTACCTTCCTGATGGAATACGAGAATTTTACATTCCCGGAGGCGCTCAAGGCGCTGGCAGACCGTGCCGGAATCCGGCTGCCGGAGCCTGATTACTCCAGGGAGGCAAAGGAGGCGGCCGACAGGAAGGCGCTCCTTCTGCAGATACAAAAAGAAGCTGCAAAGTATTTCTACTATCAGCTTCGCACCTTAAAGGGCGAAAGGGCTCTCTCTTATTTAAGGGGCAGAGGGCTCTCCGATGAGACAATCCGCCGTTTCGGTCTTGGATATTCGGATAAGTTCAGCGATGATCTGTACCGATATTTAAAGCAGAAGGGTTATTCCGATGAGCTGCTGAGGGAGTCAGGACTTTTTAACGCGGATGAGAAGCACGGGATGTACGATAAGTTCTGGAACCGGGTGATCTTTCCGATCATGGATGTCAATAACCGGGTCATTGGATTCGGAGGACGTGTGATGGGAGACGGTAAGCCGAAGTACCTGAATTCTCCGGAGACCAGGATCTTTGATAAGAGCAGGAATCTGTACGGACTGAATATTGCGCGTACGTCCAGGAAGAAGAACCTGATCATCTGTGAGGGATATATGGATGTGATTTCGATGCACCAGGCAGGGTTTAACAATGCGGTGGCGTCGCTGGGAACTGCCCTCACGGCACAGCAGGCGGCGTTGATGAAGCGCTATACCGACGAGGTGCTTGTGATCTATGACAGTGATGAAGCGGGCACAAAGGCAGCTCTGCGTGCTATTCCGATCCTGAACTCGGCGGGGCTCTCGACGCGTGTGGTCAACTTAAAGCCGCACAAGGATCCGGATGAATTTATCCAGACAGAGGGGAAAGAATTGTTTCAGGAGAGGCTGGATCATGCGGAGAACAGCTTTCTTTTTGAGATCCGGACAATGGAGCGTCAGTACGACATGCAGGACCCGGATGGCAGGACGAAGTTTCTCCACGCCGCGGCGTCAAAGCTCGTTGAGATTGAGGACGATGTGGCCCGGGGCAATTACCTGGCGGCGGTAGCATCGAAGTATGGCGTTGAAGTGCAGGCGCTTAAAAAACTTGTGGCAAACCTGGCACTGAAAGGCGCCGGCATCCGGGAGGCTCCGAAGCCCAAAAGCGGTGCAAACCGCACACGGGAACGCCAGTCCGGCGTTGAAAAAGCCCAGGAGCTGATGCTGACCTGGATCACTTCGTATCCGGAGCTTCTGCCGCGGGTGTCCGAATATATCTCACCTGAGGATTTCACGACGCCTCTGTACCGGCAGGTGGCGGATATCATCTTTGCGCAGTATAAAGACGGGGAGGTAAACCCGGCAAAGATGCTCAACCATTTCACGGACAGCGAGGAGCAGAGAACCGTGGCGTCACTGCTTCATGCGAGGATTCCTCTCGAGACGGAGGAGGAGAAGCACGCTGCACTCTGGGATGTGATCTGCAATATGAAAGAGAGCAGCATTGCCGCGCGCACTGCGGCGCTTTCGCCGACAGATATGCAGGGACTGATGGATTTGATGCAGGAAAAGCGAAAGCTCGAGGAGATGAAGAGAAGGCGCACACTGTAAAGCAGTATATTCTATACAATTAGGGATAAACTATAAGCAAAATATGGAAGGATGGAAAAACATGGGAAACACAACAGGAATGGATATGGCGAAATTCAGCGAGAAGCTGAGCGAGCTTGTGGAGATGGGAAAGAAGAAGAAGAACGTCCTGGAATATCAGGAGGTGAGTGATTTCTTTCAGGATATGCCTTTAAACCCGGATCAGATGGAGAAGGTATTCGATTACCTGGAGGCGAGCGGTATCGACGTGCTGCGCATCTCTGACTCCGATCTCGATGCGCTGATTCTCACTGACGACGATGACCTGGGACTGGAAGAAGAAGACGATATGAATATGGAAAATATCGATCTTTCTGTTCCGGAGGGTGTCAGCATTGAGGATCCTGTCCGCATGTACTTAAAGGAGATCGGCAAGGTTCCGCTGTTAAGCGCGGAGGAAGAGATCGAGCTGGCACAGCGCATGGAGAATGGTGACGAGTATGCGAAAAAGCGTCTTGCTGAGGCAAACCTGCGCCTTGTAGTCAGCATTGCGAAGCGCTATGTGGGCCGCGGCATGCTCTTTCTTGACTTGATTCAGGAGGGAAATTTAGGACTGATCAAGGCGGTTGAGAAGTTTGACTACCGTAAAGGATATAAATTCAGTACGTATGCGACCTGGTGGATTCGCCAGGCGATCACGAGAGCGATTGCTGATCAGGCGAGAACGATCCGTATTCCGGTGCATATGGTGGAGACGATCAACAAGCTGATCCGCGTCTCCAGACAGCTTTTGCAGGAGCTCGGCAGAGAGCCGTCTCCGGAAGAAATTGCAGAAGAGATGAACATGCCTGTAGACCGTGTAAGAGAGATTCTGAAGATTTCTCAGGAACCGGTATCTCTGGAGACGCCGATCGGCGAGGAGGAGGACAGTCATCTCGGAGATTTTATTCAGGACGACAACGTGCCGGTGCCGGCAGATGCAGCTGCATTTACGCTCTTAAAGGAGCAGCTTGTAGAAGTTTTAAGTACCCTGACCGATAGAGAGCAGAAGGTGCTGCGTCTTCGCTTCGGGCTTGACGATGGCCGTGCGAGAACGCTTGAGGAGGTTGGCAAGGAGTTCAATGTCACGAGAGAGCGTATCCGCCAGATTGAGGCAAAGGCTCTGCGCAAGCTGCGCCATCCGAGCAGAAGCCGCAAGCTGAAGGACTATTTAGACTGATTGGGGTGCGCCATGCAGTTATCAAAACGGCTGTCGGCAGTAGCTGGATTCGTGACCCCGGGCAGCCGGGTGGCTGATGTGGGAACGGATCACGGGTATGTGCCGATTTATTTGGTGGAGACAGGAAGAAGTCCGGGCGTGATTGCCATGGATATTAACGAGGGACCGCTTCTGCGGGCACAGCAGCATATCCGTGATGCCGGTCTTGGAGCATACATACAGACGCGGCGCTCGGACGGCGCTGCGGCACTCAAGAGCGGTGAGGCAGATACGCTGATCACTGCAGGAATGGGAGGTCCCCTGATGGAGAGAATCCTCACGCAGGGACGGGAAGTTCTGGAAAGCTGCCGGGAGTTTATCCTGCAGCCTCAGTCGGAGATCCGGGAATTCAGAAAGTACCTGCAGCAGAACGGTTTTCGCATTGAGCAGGAGGAAATGGTGCAGGAGGACGGTAAATTTTATCTGATCCTGCGCGCTGTCCACGGAAGAATGCAGTGGGAGAGAGAGATTGACTTCCGTTTTGGAAAGCTGCTTTTAGAGCAGCGTCATCCGGTGC
>CALWSC010000107.1 GCA_944384105.1 uncultured Lachnospiraceae bacterium
GGGCAGATGGGTACAGAAAACAGAGAAAGCTGCTCACAAAGAGATAGCGCGGAACGCAAAGGGTATGTGAGAGCGCACCGCTCATTCAACCGGATATGGAAGGAAAGGGACAGTGCAGAGCCGGACACCTTAGGTAAGATACTGGATAAGGATAATCTAAACAGGGCTTACAAAAGAGTGAAGGCAAACAAAGGAGCGCCGGGAATCGATGGAATGACTAACGAAGCGGCACTGCTATGGCTGAAGGAACATAACCGTGAACTGACAGAGAGAATCCGAAGGGGGAAATATACCCCGTCTCCTGTCAGACGGGTGGAAATCCCGAAGCCGGACGGAGGGATACGAAAACTCGGCATTCCGACCGTCATCGACCGCATCATCCAACAGGCAAGGCTCCAACAGCTCATGCCAATCTATGAGCCGTTGTTTTCGGATGACAGCTTTGGCTATCGACCGGGGAGAGGGGCAAAAGACGCTATTTTTAAAACGAAAACTTTATATCGTTTCGAATGGACAATACCAATTTACTCAGGCGATCAGACACAAATGGTATCTGTCGGGAAAGTACCGGAATTGAGTGATGCGTATGTCAGCAAAATTAAAAATGAGATAAAAAACGGAAGAGTTCCAGAAGATGAACTGGAAAAAAACAGAAAGAGGTAGGAAATTTTTCTATAGAGGTTATACAGATGATAGATCACTATATAGACTATCGGCGGGTTGTAGAAGAAGAATTAAATAAGAATAATATTCCTCTGATGGAATCAGAAGTATATTTTTTTAAGGAAATCCCAGGATTTTATAATTTTCTAATGGCACTAATTATTTATGGGGTGAAAAATATGTAATTTCCTTTGATAAAGATATTGATGTTGTAGACACAATAACGGGAGAGAGGGGTAATTGAGCGATGTACAATATTTGATTATGAAATAACTACGCATAAAAGTACAGCAACAAGTACTCCATGGCTTATCGGCTTTTAATAGTTGCGGCAATTATAGGTATATTTATAGGAATAAGGAAAATAATACGAATGCGGCGATGATCTATATGAATGAAAAACAGATGGACACATCGGGAAATTAAGAAACTTCTAAGATTTGCATAAGAATTTACACCCCTCCTCTGTGATAAGATATACATATTAAATATCACAGAGGAGGTTTTTCGCTATGGAAAGAAGCCAGAGAAGAAGAGAGACGCTGACCGTAGGGCTCTTTCTGATCTATGCGGTGTTTCTGACCTGGATAATTCTGTTTAAGATGTGTCTGCCTGGGGATGTACTGCCGCATCTGAGAAATCTGAACCTGATTCCGTTTGCCGGGGCACTGGTGGTGAATGGAAAAGCGGATTACACGGAAGTTGTACAGAACCTGATCGCGTTTGTACCGTTTGGCGTCTATATGGGCGTGATGAAACCTGGAGCGCCGTTTTTAAAGAAACTATTGCCGGCAGCGTGCGTCAGCCTGGCATATGAAGCGCTGCAGTATGCATTCGCGCTCGGAGCGACGGACATCACAGACCTGCTCTCTAATACGGCGGGAGCCGCTGTCGGAATCGGTATGTATAGGATACTTGCCTGCGTCTGCAGAGAAAAGACACACCGGATCGTTAATATACTTGCAGGAACAGCGACTGTCTGCGCCATGCTCTTTCTGGGTATGCTGCTTGCGGTCAATCACTGATCACCGAGCTTATCGAGAATCTGCCCATAGAGCTCCTTTGTCTTCTCCGGAGTAGAATCGTTTACCACGACAGTCTTGCCGCCCGTGTACAGCGCGATGTAGGTATGACATTTCGTGTAGGCATACAGCAGATAGTCGCCGAACTCATCATTGCGGAAATTTCCGCCGCACAGTTTCGGCGAGCCGAGACCGTTCGTGCGGCGTCCGATCTCCATGGCGTCGAGCAATTCTGCGGAGGTAATGTCCTCATAGGCAACGGAGTGATCCGCCCAGTAAGAGATATCGATATCCATACTGCGATCCCCGAGGTGAACAATAACGTGTCCGGTAAAAAGAAGGATGCAGGAGAAAAGCATAACGGCAGCAGTGCCGGCACAGTAAAGTATCCGGCGAATCCGCATCTTCTTAGGGGACTCCTTTGCGGTGTACGGTTCATTCCCGGGCATATCCTTCCGCCGGCAGATCGTATTTCCTGCAATAAGCATTCCGAGGCAGGACAGCACAATGACAGCCGCGAAGAGCAGGAGCAGAATATCCGGCGGATTCTCCTGAAAAACGGCGAGTACCGCCATCATAACAGTCATCACGCCAAGCCCGATGCCAGTGGTAAGACAGAGCTTTTTCTTATCATACTTCGCTTTTGTCTTCGCGTCCGCTGTATTGTAGCCCGCAATGAGAAAATCGCCCTTTCCTGAGAGCAGCAAAGCAGTCAGCACCGCGCACAGAATTGTGATCAGCCAGAGAATCATAAGAACACCTCCGCAATTTGATAATTTTACTATATCCCATTTTTCAGAAAACCGCAACCTGAGCAGCATAAGAGACATAAAAATGTACATATGTGACATATATACACCTGCGTGAAAATCATAACTTTAAAACTGCAGCCTGCATAAGATAGAGTGCAGGAGGTGAAATACATGGGAAGAGATATCACAAAATGCCATCCCCGCCTGCAGGAAGCGGCTGCGAAGCTGCTTGCGCAGTGCAGTGCGCAGGGGTTACGTGTAAAAATCGGCGAATGCTTCCGATCCAGAGAGGAGCAGGACGCACTTTATGCACAGGGACGCACAAAGCCCGGGAGCATCGTGACGAGTGCGCCCGGCAGCTCCTACAGCTCCATGCACCAGTGGGGCATAGCATTTGATTTCTTTAAAAATGTGCCGGGACACGAATATGACGACATTGCATTTTTCAACCGTGTCGGAGCGATAGGCAAATCGCTCGGGCTGGAGTGGGGCGGCGACTGGAAATCTCCGGTCGATAAACCGCACCTGCAGTTGGCCGACTGGGGCAGCACCCCGGCGAAGCTGAAGAAACTGTATGGAAACTTCGATAATTTCAAAAAGACATGGGGGGAAGTAAAAGTGGATTGGAAAGGAACTGGTGTGAAAATCTGCCTTCGCGATCATGTTGCTGTACTGGATGCGCCGGGAGGCGCGAAGATCGGCGAGCTGGGCGGAGGCGATATGATAGAGACGGACGGAACGGAGAAAGACGGATACGCCCACATAGGGCTGCCGGCAATAGGGGTCTACGGCTGGGCGGAGGCTGATGCTGTCGCAGAGTGGCATGCGACAGGAGTTATGAAAGCGGAGGCAAACGATGTCAATATCCGCAGCGCACCGGGGGGAACAATAAAAGGACAGCTCTCAAAAGACGGGCTGATCGAGGTGGACGGAAGAAGAGACGGGGAGTGGATACACGTCGGCATTCCGCAGCTTGGAATCTACGGATGGATGCAGGATAATCTGAAAGAACTGTGAGAAAAAGGGACTGTCCCGGAGGGCAGTCCCGAAAGATAATTAATACCAGCGAACCATCGGATAATCGTTGTTAATTCCCTTGGTCGCGACAATCTGATGCAGGTCGATGATTCCGTTGTGGAACGTCGCTGCGCAGGCATTCAGATACAGATCCCACATGCGCAGGAAGCGCTCGTCAAACATCGTCTTTTCCTCCTCAATATGCTTGTGGAAATTGTCAGCCCAGCACAGAAGTGTTTTATTATAATGAAGTCTCAGGTTCTCAACATCCATGACATGGAAATTATCCTCTGCCATGTGAGAGATCATTTCGCGCAGGCTGGGAATTGTTCCGCCCGGGAAAATGTACTTCTTAATCCAGGCATCACCCGGATGCTCTTTCAGTGCGCTGATAAAGTGGAGCAGGAATACCCCGCCGTCCTTTAATACGTCGCGCGCGCAGTCGATAAAGAGCTGATAGTTCGGCCGTCCAACGTGTTCTACCATGCCGACGCTTACGATGCGGTCAAAGGTATAGCCGCTCTTCGGCAGGTCGCGGTAGTCCATAAGCTCGACCTTCAGATAATCCTGCAGCCCCTCTGCTTCAATGCGGCGCTGGAATTCTTCATACTGCTCGTGACTGAGTGTGATTCCGAGTCCTTTGATTTTATACTTCTTAGCTGCCTCAATCAGAAGAAATCCCCAGCCGCAGCCGATATCGAGAAGCGTCATGCCCTCTTTGAGATTTAATTTCTGGAGAATGTAATCAACCTTGTTGACTTGAGCCTGATACAGTGTATCCTCCTGAGTTTTGAAATAGCCGCAGGAGTAGCTCATCGTCTTGTCAAGCCACAATTTGTAGAAATCATTTCCGATATCGTAATGGGAAGTGACTTCTTTTTCCTGGTTCCTTTTCGATACGGAAGTGTGAATCAGCTTCTTAAGCGCAGATTCATCTGTGGAGAATTTGCCCAGCTGTCCCAGAAAATGATCGAGCGCGTAATACAAATCTCCCTCTACTTCGAGATCTCCGTCCATATAAGCCTCGCCGAGTGCGAGGGAGGTGCTGGTCAGAAGCTTTGTCTTGGAGATCGGCTTCTTAAAATGCACGGTAAATTCCGGGTTACCCTCGCCGATAAGATATTCCTTGCCATCCAGTACAACTTTAAACGGATAATCTGTAAACTTTCGTAAAAATGTAATCATAATATTTTCCAAGTCTTTGTACCTCCAGTCTGTAATTTACCTTTTATTGTAAAACTCTGCTCAGCAGATCTCAAGCCATAAAGTGCTGAAAATATTTCTAATCCTGAAGAAAAAACTGTGAAAAAAAGCCTGGATGAGCCCCCTCATTCGCCGCATCAGAGGGAAATCCGGGCAAATCCTGCATTAGAAGGGAAACGTTTTTCTTGAACTTTTTGAAAAAATAAGTATAATAAAGTATATGAATTGACACATGGGAAGGATCGAGGAACAGTGAACAGAGAACGGAAGAACTGCGTCTGGATTGGTATAGTTATTACCGTAATGATTTGTATGGCCACAGTCTTGCTTGGGGCAGCGCCGGTGCGCGCGGAAGAGGAGATGGAGGTTTCGATTTTCTATGAGAATGCGTGTGCGGCGTGCAGGGAGGATGTGGAGCTTGAGGAGCTTTACCGGAATAGTGTGCCGCTGGAATTAAGAGAACGGTCTGAGCTTCGGATATATAATATTTTTGAGGAGAGCAACCGTAAAACCTTCGAGGAGATCTGCGCGCAGAGCGGAGTGTCGCCGCAGGGAATGCAGCTGCCGGCTCTGAATGTAGGCAGCAGCTGGCTGTATGGAACGGATGAAATCGGGGAGAAGGCAGCGCTTCTGATAGAGAGCGGCGGGACGGCAGGGGATGACAGATCGGAACCTGAGAATTCGTCACCTGTGCCGGAGGAGGAAGCAGACTATGAGGTGATCCCGTCCGGACTTTCTGAGGCGCTCCATTCTGACAAATCCCCTCTTGTTCTGTTTACGACTTACTCCTGCGAGGCATGCGCTGCAGTGAAAGCCTGTATCGATGATTTTGCGGAAGGGAGAGAACTCTCGATCCTGGAATACAATATTGCTGAGGGAACCAATGTGCAGATGATCCGCACGTGGTTCCGGGCATATGGCGTAAACAGCAGCTCACAGCAGGTGCCGATCGTCTTTTATGGCGACAAATGGCTGAGTGGGGAGGAAGAAATCTGCAGCGGGCTGGAAGCTCTTCTGAACAGCACAGATAACGCTTCCGCTAAAATGCAGGGACAGCTTGAGGATTACAGCTCGCCGGAGCCGTCAGAAGAGCTTCCAAACCTCGCAGTCCTCTTCGGAAGCGGTCTGCTTGCGGGCTTTAATCCATGCTCTGTCTCCATGCTTTTAATGCTTTTCTCGGTTATCCTGACCGGACAGGCATCTGTGCGGAAAAACGGGCTTTTGTATCTGGGCGGGAAGTATCTGACATATCTGGGACTTGGGCTGGGCATTTACTTTGCGGCGTCTGCGGTGACGCAATCCATGCTCGACCAGGTTATGGGAGCTGTGAAGATTGTGCTTGCCGTACTGTTTCTTGCTGCTGCTGCGCTTAACTTCGCAGACCTGTACAATGTTCGCAGGGGAAATCTTGGCAAAATACGCATGCAGCTCCCGTCCGGGCTGCGGCGATGGAATCACAGCCTGATCCGCCGGGCGCAGGGACTTTCCGGCGGTTTGCTCTCGCTGGTGGTATTTGGGCTTGGCGTTGTGATTTCAATCGGTGAATTTTTCTGTACCGGTCAGATTTATATGGCGTCTATCCTGTATATGCTGCGTCAGGGCAGTGCTCCGGCGCTTTATATCATCGCGGCGTTTCTGGTTTACGTGACAGCGATGTGTATACCGGCAGTTATTTTCCTGATCATTATTGCAAAAACGCGCAGCATCAACCGGATTTCCGAGTTTATGCTGCGCAGGATGGATCTGGTAAAGCTGTTAAACGGTCTGCTGTTTTCAGCTTTTGCCCTCTATTTTCTGATTTTCGGATGAGATTAGAACAAAACGGTCGACAGGAGCACAGGAAGCCCATGCATTCAGCAGGCGGAGCAGCTCTGCCGTGTCTGTACGCTTCTGATACAGCTCCTCTGTGAGCCGCAGCGCGACAGCGCTTCTGTGTATGTGACATGGCTCCGGATCGCTGAAAAACTGTATGCTTTTCTCAAGAATAATCTCTTCCTTCAGAGGAAGATCCTTTAAGTATCCCTCGTATACCGCATCCATTCCGCGAAAGAGGGATACGGTCGGAAGGATGGTCTTTTTCTTTTTAAAAAACATGAACAATAACTCCTTTTAAATTTCAGCAGGAAATTCCCGGCTTCAGAAGAGGGGATGAATTGCCGATGACAACAGCAGCGTCAGCAGCGTGCGAAGAAAAGCCGGTATTCGCTGATCGCTTATGATAATCATAGTACACGGAAGAAGAAATGACAATGTGGCTGAGAAATAAGTTTGATGAAATGAAAAAATGTATGTCTTCAAAGAATGCGCAGACAGGACTTCGCAGAATCTCGCTTCAGCTTTTGCTTTCATACTTTGCGATTATGCTTGCGCCGGCCGTTGCGGTGGGAATCGTTTACAATACGGCATCGGATGCGCTTCTGGATGTGCAGAAGGAGCGCGCTTACCGCCTGCTCTCGGAGAATGCAGCGGTTTTTGAACAGCAGATTGATGAGCTGCAGAATCTCTCGGGTTATCTTGCTGAGGATGATCGCCTGCGGGGACTTGCGGAGCGCGTCAGCGTGGATCACAACGCGGAGTTTTACAGCATGTTTGAGCTGGTAAAGGAATTTCCAAATTATACGCTGACCAACAGAATGATTGAGGATGTACATATTATAATGAAGGGGAAGCATTATCTTATGCAGCTTCCCACAGTGGCTCCCATCAGCGACAGAGGCTTTCATTCGGTAAAGACGCTTGGATTCTCCAAATATGAGGAGCTGCTTGACGCTGTGTGCGCGCAGTATTATGACGGAGATCTCGTACAGCTCTCACCGGGAAATGAAGACTCGCCTTATGTTGTGGTGCATAGCATTGTCTCCCGCAGCAAGGGTGATGTGATTGGGGCGGTTATCTTCTCGCTGAATGAAAATACCGTGAGCCGTCTGATGGAAAACAGTATGGTGGATGAGAACAGTACGGTTCTGATTACGGATATAGAAGGCAATCTGATTAGCAGATATGGATCCAAAAAGACGGATTTAGACACTTATCAGGAACATTCTGAGGATTATATCAAATATGAAAAAACGACTGGAGGAGGTTATAATTGGAAAATTATATCTATTACTCCTTTGAATTCTCTGATTCATCTGATAGGGGCGATAAAATATGTTATTATACTGCTGTGTGTGGTCGCTATCGCGATTGGCATTTTCCTCTGTCTGATGTACTGGTATCGGAGAAAGCCTGTTGTGGGCCGATATTATTCTTTTGGACGGGAACTGGCAAAGGGAGAGGTTTCCAAAGGTTTCTGGCACAGCCTTAATGCCTTTCTTGACGGAGTGCAGAATCTGAAGGATAATGAAGAAGAGAGGAAGGAGATACTGCAGCGCGAAATTATTGGCCGCGTACTCTCTGGCGGGTATGACTCGGAAGAGGAGCTGCGCAAGGATTTTGAAGAGATTGCCGGTGGGATGCCTGAAGCAGACGGTTACTATCTGATGGTCTTTCAGTATGTGAATCCGGGGGATGGAGAGGAAGCAACCCCTCATCGCCGTCTTGCGGATGAGATACGCAAAAATTTCAGCCAATGCATCAGCGGGCGCTATTGGGTTTATGAGGTGAGCCGCCTGACGTATGCTTTGATTCTTGCGGATGAGAATAAATCACTGCAGCCGGATGTTCTCAAGCATGCTGTTGAACGGCTGAATTATTCCTTCTACCGCGAAGACTCGCTGTCTGTCTACACTGGCATCAGCAGCAGAGCCGCATCTATGATGGAACTTGAAAAGGCGTATGAGGAAGCATACAGCGTGTGCGCATATGCCAGGTTCTTCAGTATCCGTCTGCCGCTTTGCCGGACGGATCTTCCAGGTAAAGCGGAGAACTTTTCGTTTCCTATCGATGTGGAACTGGAATTAGAGCAGACAATTTTACATGGAAGCGCAGGGGAATTGGAAAAAATGCTTGGTGAAATCAGGGAGCGGTATCTCAAGGGCTCTTCCCGTCTGGCAATGCTGCAGTATTATCTGGAGCTGCTGCGCGGAATCGCAATGCGCGCGGTCGAGAAACTGAAGGAAGAAGATAAGGGAAAGATTCTCAGGAGGCTGCAGGAAGCGGGAACGCAGGAGGAGATATTCGGCGCAATTCGATGGCTTCAGGATTGTTTCCTTCAGCGTCAGCAGCAGACGGAGAAGACGCAGGATGCGCGCAGGAAAGCTTATTTTGAGGAGGTCGTGGAGGATCGGTATTCTGATGCATCGTTTAATCTGGCAGAGTTTGCCGACCTTACCGGTATTCCGCAGCGCAGGCTGTACAGGGAGTTTTCGGAGTGTGTCGGGCAGACGTTCAGCGACTATCTTGAGAAAGTGCGTATCAGAAATGCATGCCGTATGCTGACAGAGGGCATGGCGGTTAAGGATGTGGCACAGAAGGCGGGATACGCGAGTGATTACTCTTTCCGCAGGGCGTTCAAGCGTGTAATCGGTATGGCGCCGAGCGAATATCAAAAAAAAGAAAAATGATAAATAAAGAGGAAAGACTGATATACAGGCAATGTGTATCAGTCTTTCCTCTGCTTTTTGGGCGTTTTTGATGGTAAGAAGGCTGAAATGAAAAAGTGTATGGTGAAAATGGAAAGTGTTCGTTGAAAATGTATGTACAAAAATGGCAGAATAATACGTGAGAAGTGCAGAGGTCATCAACATGTTGCACAACTATCTCCGACAGCGGCGGAGGAGCGACATTGTACTTTTGCACAAGTTCAGAAAAATTTTTATAAAGGAGGAAGTGACATGTTGAAAATGAAAAAAAACATCAAAAAAGTCACTGCTTTAGCACTTGCATCTGCTATGGTACTTAGCATGGCAGCGTGTGGCGGCGATGATTCAAAATCATCTGATGCGGCAAAAGATATGGAACTGACCGAATCCGGTTATCCTATCGTGCCGGAAGGTGAAAAGCTGACACTGACCTGCTTTACGATGAGTATGCCGAACGTGGAAGACTTCGCGACAAACGATTTCACAAAGTATCTGGAGGATCTGACGGGCATACATATTGAATGGCAGACCGGCGGTCGTGATGACTGGCAGGATAAGCTGAATATGATCCTGGCTTCTGGGGATTATCCGGATATTATGCTTGGCTTAACACCTGACCTTGCAAAGTATGGTGTAGACGAGCAGATCGTCATTCCGCTGGATGACTATCTCACCGAAGACATCATGCCGAACTATATGGCAATGTACGGAGATCGGCTGGATCAGAGTCGTGAGACTGACGGTAAGATCTATTCCTTACTAGCAGAGAATAACTGTTATCACTGCGAGTTTGGACGAAAGATGTGGGTCAACACCAAATATCTGGAAGAAATGGGTGTTGAAAAACCGACAACTACACAGGAATTTTATGATGTATGCAAAAAGTTTGTAGAGTGGAAACCGGATGGTATCGCAATTGCTGGTACAGCTCCTGGTCAGGGCTGGTATAGCGAATTTGAGTACTTCCTGATGGGATCCTTCCTGCTTCCGCCGAGCGTATCCTACACGCTGACAAAGGTTCATGACAAAATGAATGTAACGTGGGACGGCGATGTTGTATGTGTTGCTACAGACGATCGCTATAAAGAGTTCTTGAAGTACTGTAAATCTCTGTATGATATCGGCGCTATCTATGATGGTAACTTCACACAGAGTTCTGCACAGTTAAAGACTATCGTTAATCAGGCTGACGCTCCGGTGCTTTTCCTTCCGGAAGGTACGATTTCCGATTATATTGATTCAGAATCGAATCCGGAACTGTATGCACAATTCGAGACAATTACTCCGCTTGAGGGACCGGATGGAACAAGACTTACCTCTGACTTTAAGTGGTCTTTAGTAGGTGACGGAAACTTCTGTGTAACTGAGGCTTGCCCGAATGTGGAAGCTGCTCTTCGTTGGGTAGACTTCTTCTACAGCGAGACCGGTGACCTTTGCTCTCAGTATGGTGCAGATGAAGGAAAAGACTGGGTTCTCAATCCGGAAGGCAAGTATGGTCTGAATGGCGAGCCGGCTCTGTACGAAGTATTAAATCCATACAGTGCTGAACCGCAGAACCATGACTGGCAGGATGTTGGTATCCGTGTAGCTCCGGAAGAGTATCGTCTTGGACAGGCTGTAGACCAGGATGTTGATCTGCACAGCGCAGCTGGACTTGAAAAGTTATTGTACCAAGAGACGAAAAACAATTATGAGCCGTATAAACCGACTCCGGAGAACTCTGATATGGATATGCTTCCGCAGTTAAAGGTTACATCCGATGAGCTGAGCGAAGTATCCACTATTGCAGTCGAGGTTGAGAAGATCATCAACGAATCATCCGTAGCATTCATCACTGGACAGCAGGATATCGACAGCGGATGGGACAGCTATCTGGATTCTCTGGATAAAGCAGGTCTTCCTACATTATTGAATATGTATCAGACCGCTTATGACAGACAGTATGGCGATGGTAGCGCAGAATAACGCAGGATAAAGCATTAGTTGAGGGTCAGGCTGGCAAGGCTGGTCTGACCCTTTTGTTACAATAATAACAGGAGGGGAAAGAATTGAAAAAAGACAAGATTAAAGTTTACACCCCTAACAAAAAGAATAAAATCAAGAGCGCCAACTGGCAGTTCTGGGTAATCATTGCATTGCCGTTAATTTATGCAATTGTATTTGCCTATATACCTATGGCTGGTATCCTGATGGCATTTGAGGATTACAGTCCCAGAAAAGGTTTCTTTGGAAGCGACTGGGTTGGATTGAAGTATTTCAAGCAGTTTCTGACTACAAAGTCCAGTATGAATATTATCAAAAATACATTCATCCTTGGTGCATATAATCTTCTGGTGAACTTCCCGATCCCAATTATACTTGCGGTAGCTCTCAATGAGGTTGGCTCCCAGAAATTCAAGAAATCCGTACAAATGGTTACCTATGCTCCATACTTTATCTCCATTGTCGTGCTCGTTGGTATGATGATGCAGATGATGGATCAGCGCACCGGTATTATTAATGTTCTGCTGAGCAGTATCGGAATTGATCCTATTAATTTCTTCGGAAATCCCAAAATTTTCCGGCATCTATATGTATGGAGCAACCTGTGGCAGCAGGCAGGATATTCGGCAATCATTTACATCGCCGCATTGGCGGGCGTCAGTCCGGAACTGAAAGAAGCTGCGGTTATGGACGGTGCAAGCCGTCTCAAGAGGATTATCCATGTAGATATCCCGTGTATCCTACCTACCATCATTATTATGTTGATTCTTCAGTGCGGTAATATTGTAAATATTGGTTTTGATAAAGTATACCTGATGCAGAATAGTTTGAATGCGGATGTATCGGAAGTTATTTCCACCTATGTATATAAGGTAGGTATCGTAAGCGGTAACTTCGGATTTTCCACAGCAGCAGGCTTATTCCAGTCCTTAGTCAGCTTCGTGCTCCTGGTAATTGTTAACCAGGTGAGCAAGAAAGTTGCTGAGACGAGTTTGTGGTAGGAGGTGCGCGTATGAAGCATAAATTTAAGAACTCAAGCACGGGGGACAAACTCTTTGTAATTCTGGTATACGTGTTTCTGATCGCCGTATTCCTGATTATCCTGTATCCTCTGATCTATATTGTATCAGCATCTTTCTCAGACTCTCAGGCGGTTATCAGCGGTCAGGTAAAGCTGCTTCCCGTAGATGTGACGCTGAAAGGCTACAAAGCAGTCTTTAAGAACCATAAGATTATTACCGGATTTGGAAACTCCATTTTCTACATGGTAGTCGGTACAATCCTGAACCTTATTATGACCGTACTCTGCGCATATCCGCTCTCCAGAAAAGAATTCGTTCACAGAAATAAGATCGCGGCGCTTTTCGTGTTCACGATGTATTTCTCCGGCGGTATGGTGCCGACTTACATGGTTGTCAGCAATTTAAATCTGATCAATTCAAGATGGGCCATGATTATCCCGAGTGCGATGTCAACCTACAATATGATCATTGCAAGAACGTATATGGTTAACTCTATTCCGGATGAACTGTACGAGGCAGCGCAGATGGACGGATGTACGCCGTTCAAGTATCTGATTCGAGTGATCGTGCCTCTGAGCAAGCCGATTCTCGCCGTTCTGACACTGTATTACGGCGTAAGCAGATGGAACAGCTACTTTGATGCAATGTTGTACTTAAACGATCAATCCAAACAGCCGTTAACCATTGTATTAAAAGAGATCCTGATTCAGAACCAGATCGACTATACAATGCTGACCGACGTAGGTGCTGCAGCAGAGCTGCAGGGTATGACGGAGCTTCTGAAGTACTCAACAATCGTGGTTGCATCTGTTCCGGTGCTGATCATTTATCCGTTCGTACAAAAGTATTTCGTAAAGGGCGTAATGATTGGTGCAGTCAAAGGTTAATTACAGATTGTTGATTGCAAAAATTACGGAAAGAGGATAAGATAGACTCAAGGGGCTGCCATGTTGTCTGGACAGTGAGACGAAGGATTGTCCAGGGGGCATGGCAGCCTCCTTTCTACTTCATAGGAATATTTGAATCAGAAAGGAATGAGAATATGTTTTCTAAAAGCTATGCGGATGAAATCCACAATCATTTTATGAAGACTGCCGAAAGACTTGGACATACAGGGCGGGAACTGGCACAGAGGATCAAAGGCGAGGAGGAATCGCTGCGCCCTGCGCTGGAGTTTCTCTTTTCGTCCATGCCGGACAGCGATATTTTTGACTATCCGTATGAACTGTACCGCGATTATGCAGTGCATGGATTAAAGCTCTGGGAGGAGCAGGAGGCGTGCCGCCGCGGATGGGCGAAAGTTCCGGAGAAGCTGTTTGCAAATTATGTGCTTCATCATCGGGCTAATAACGAAGACCTTGCCGATGACAGGGCATTTTTTTATGAGAAGCTGCAGAGTGTAGTAGCGGGTAAAACAATGGAGGAGGCAGTGATTGCCGTTAATTACTGGCTGGCGCAGACTGCGTCCTATCAGACGACAGACGGCAGAACTGCAAGCGGAAAGACGGTCTATCATTCGGCGCTCGGTCGCTGCGGTGAGGAGTCAGTCTATGCGGTAACCGTATACCGCAGTATTGGTATCCCGGCGCGTCAGGTCTATGTGCCGCTGTGGTCACACTGTGATGACAACCACGCATGGGTGGAGGTATGGTGTGATGGGGGCTGGAAATTCCTCGGCGCATGTGAGCCGGAGGAAATTTTAAACCGAGGATGGTTTACCGCTGCGACCTCTCGCGCGATGCAGGTGCAGTCGCGCTGGCTCGGGTGCGATGCACCGGAGGATGCCGTGGTCGGCAGAAAAGGTATGTCTCTGATTATCAACCACCTTGACCGGTATGCTCTCACAAAGAAGCTGCGCCTGTCGGTGTGCCGTGAAGACGGCAGCCCGGTGAAGGACGCTTTGGTAATTCTGAGTGTGCTCAACTACGGAGCATTCGGAGAAATCGCACGTGTGCACACAGATGAGAACGGCGAGGCAAAGGCGGAACTGGGGCTTGGTTCCGTGCGCGCGGAGTGCTGGGCGGACGGAGCCTATGGAGAGGCTTATGCGGATGTCCGCGATCAGGATGAACTGTGTATAACCATAAAGAAAGAGCCGTTTGTATTAAACAAGTGGGAGGAGCTGGAGCTCTTTGCGCCGGGCGCTTACCCGGTAAATGCAGCGCAGCCTACAAAGGAGCAGAAGGAAGCGGGCGAGGCAAAGCTGAGAGCCAGCAATGCGATGCGCGAGGAGCGTGTCAAAGCCTTCTACCGCAAGGATGAGGCACAGCGTGCCCTGCTGCACTGCCCGGAGCCGGAAACGGCAGAAAAGATGCTGCAGATGGCAAGGGGGAATTTTGATGCAGTGCGCGATTTCCTGCTCTGGGAGGAAGACGACGCTGCATTGTGGCGGTATAAGATGGGGCTTTTAAAGAAGCTTTCCGAAAAGGATTTCTGGGATCTTGATCCGGAGATCTTAAAGGATCATATCGCGGCTGTGCGCGGCTATGACAATAATCCGGAGATTCCGGAGGAGATATTCGACGGATGCATTTTGAATCCGAGGATTGACAGAGAGAAGCTCTCAAGCTATGTGCCGTTTATCAGGGAATATTTCTCTGAAGAGGAGAAGCGTCTCTTTTGCAGGGAGCCGAAGCATGTCGCACGCTGGGTTCAGGAGAATATAGTGACGCGTCCGGAGCACGAGTACAGCAATCTTGTCATAAGCCCGTGCGGCGTGCTGCGCGCGAAGGTGGGCAGTGACTGGTCAAAACGGACGCTCAGTGTTGCGGTCTGCAGAGCGCTCGGCATTCCGGCACGCCTGAATCCGGTAGATGCCAAGCCGGAGTATTACCGTGCGGGAGCGTTTGTGGCAATGGATGATACCGGGGCGAAAGAGGCACATGCAGACACGCGTACAGCCGCCCTCGAGGTGAAGAGTGACGGGAAGCATGAGTGGAAGTATGCAAGGAGCTATTCTATCAGCCGTTTTCAGAACGGAACGTTTCTGCCGCTCAACCTTGAGGAGGAAGAGGAGCCGCACAGAAAGCTTCCGGCAGAACCGGGGATTTACCGCATACTCACGGTGAACCGTCTGCCGAATGGAAATATTCTCGCCGGGAAGTATGATTTGGAACTCAGAGACGGCGAGGAGAGAGAGTTGATCCTCTTCTGCGAGGAGGCAAAGATCTCAGAGATGCTAAGCGAGAATGAGCTGCCGAAATTTACCCTCACCGCTCAGGACGGGACAAGTGTGAGCTCTGAAACCCTGACGTCAGACGGCAGGAGAAAGCTGCTTATCTGGCTTGAGGAGGGGAAAGAGCCGTCAGAGCATGTTTTGAATGAGCTACTTGAGGGAAGGAAGCGCTTCGAGGAGCTGCAGGAGGACATCTGCTTTGTGGTGAAGAACGCCGATGCAGAGAAGAATGCGCTTTTTTCCAAAGTACGGGAGGCATTTCCGGGCACTCATGTTTTTTTCGATGATTTTGAAGGGAAGGTATCTGTCCTGGCAAGGAGAATGTTCCTGGAGCCGGGCAGCTTCCCGTTTGTGCTGGTAATGGAGCCGGGCGGAAAAGGTATTTACGGCAATGCCGGCTACCATGTGGGCACGGGCGAGATGGTGATCCGGATCTGGAAAGAAAAAGATAATTAAGAGCAAAGGAGAGATGTGACATGAATGAAGTAGTTAAGGCGAGAACTGAGAGAACCGAATGGTACCGCGACGCGCGTTTCGGCATGTTTATTCACTGGGGTCTGTATGCGATCCCGGCGAGAGGAGAGTGGCTCAGAAGCAACGAGCGCATGCCGAAAGAGGAGTATGACAAGTTTTTTGATGAATTCACAGTTGAGAATTATGACCCGAAGGAGTGGGCGCGCCTGGCAAAGAAAGCCGGCATGAAGTATGCGGTTCTGACTGCAAAGCATCACGACGGCTTCTGCCTGTTTGACACGCAGCTTACAGATTTTAAGTCCACGAACGCTCCGTGTCACCGTGATCTTGTAAGAGAATTCCTTGATGCATTCCGTGCAGAGGGCATCCGTGTCGGTCTGTATTTCTCGATTATTGACTGGCGCCATCCGGACTTCCCGCATTACGGCGACAAGTTCCATCCTATGCGTGACAACCCGGAGTACAGCAATGAGAACCGCAATTTCGACAACTACCTTGAGTACATGCACGGGCAGGTACACGAGCTTCTGACCAATTACGGAAAGCTGGACCTGATGTGGTTTGACTTTTCCTATGACAACATGAAGTGCGATACCTGGAAGGCGGACAAGCTGATTAAGATGGTGCGTGAGATTCAGCCGTGGATCGTCATCGACAACCGCCTCGAGGGCAGCGCTGAGGATGCAGGCTCTATCCGTACTTTGAACCCGACGCCGTACTCCGGAGATTTCGCGTCACCGGAGCAGATGATTCCGCCGGCATGCATCTGTGACGAGGCCGGCAACCCGCTGCCGTGGGAGGCTTGTATTACGCTGAATAATCACTGGGGCTACTGCTCAAGAGATCATCATTATAAGAGTCCGAAGCTGGTGGTGCGCACTCTGGTTGAGTGTGTAAGCAAGGGCGGAAACCTGATTCTGAATGTGGGACCGAATGCGAAAGGAGAGATCCCGAGGGAATCCGTGGAGATTCTGGAGAAGGTCGGCGAGTGGATGAGCGAAAACAGCGCGGGTATCTATGGCTGTACATTCTCCAAGTATCCAAAGCCGGAATGGGGCAGATTTACCCAGAAAGGAAACAAGCTGTACGCTCACATCTACGAAGAGCAGGTAGGTGCAATCTGTCTGCCGAATATGGCCGGAAAGGTCGAGAGCATGCGCCTTGTAAGCGACGGATCGGAGATCAAGGAGACGTTCTTCTGGAATCTGAAGGAGTACGGAGAGAATGCGTTCTTCTTCTTCAGCCCGAGAGATACGGACGGCTATCCGCTGCCGGATGAGATTGATACAGTTGTAGAAATTACGCTGAAAGAAGAGTAAACGGAAAAATTTGGAAACGCCCCGGATATGATATCATGTCGGGGCGTTTCCGGGATTATACCCGTTTCATCATTCCCTTGTCAAATTCCGGATTGAAATAATATAGATTTCTTTGATCCAGTTTTTCTTTTGTTTTCTCCAGAGCTTCACCGAATCTTTGAAAATGGACAATTTCCCTTGCACGGAGAAATTTCAGAGGATCACGTATTTCAGGATCGGTAATCATCCGTAGAAGATTATCATAAACGGTTCGTGCTTTTTGCTCTGCCGCAAGATCCTCCGTCAGATCGGTGATCGCATCTCCTTTGGACTGGAATTCTTTGGCAGTGAACGGCATGGCAGACGCTGCCTGAGGCCAGATGCCTGCGGTATGGTCAATATAATAGGCGTCAAATCCGGCTTCCTTTGCCTGCTCTGCTGATAGGTTTTTCGTAAGCTGATATACCATGGCGCAGATAATTTCCATATGCGCCAGCTCTTCTGTGCCGATATCCGTTAATAGTCCGCCTACCTGCCTGACGGGCATCGTGTATCGCTGGGAAAGATAGCGCATGGAGGCAGAGAGTTCTCCGTCCGGACCGCCGTACTGGCTGATGATAAGCTGAGCTGTCTTCGGGCATGTTTTGGTGATTTTCACCGGATATTGAAGCCTTTTCTCATACACCCACATTTATACGCACGCTCCTTCCCAGGGAAGAGGTCCCTCCTGCCAGCAATAACAATCAGAATCCGGCTTGTCTTCGAATATTGCCGCCATACAGTCCACAGTCAGCGGGTAATATTCTTCCGCATAATTTATCAGCAGGCTTTTTCGCTGCTTTAATACCCTTTTCAATGCCTGAAGCGCCTCATGACACTCGGGGTGCGTATCCAGAAAAAGCCTCAGGTCATCAGCAAAAAAACTGATCTCCTGAATCTGCTGCATGAATGACTCTCTCCTGTCAGGAGAAGCCGTCTTCAGAGACGGATTTCCGGTTTCTTCCGCTTTTTCGGATGCAAAAAACGGCTTATCAAGATCCGGGAAAATAGTTCCTGTATAAAATGCTTTTTTGGGATCATAGGTACCGCTCCAATGCTGAATGGGAACGGAAGCGCATGCCAAATGTTCCTGACTCATAATAAGACTCCTTTCTTTAAGAATGTGATGTCGGAACTAGTATGCGCATCTTTCGGACAAAATCAGTAGGAATTTTTTTCAAGAATAGATTTCTCAAGTGCCTTTCTCAAAGTATGGACGATAAAATCATGTTTTCCCATGAGATATTTCTCTCTGCCTTTATCAACAGGTGCCTGCCGGGCGAGAGAAATTTTCAAATTTTCATACGCTCTGGCGGCTGAGGGCGTACTGTTGAGATAGTCTCTGAAGTTTATATAGTTAATCCAGTCCATACTGCCGGTCAGAACGACATGGATAAAATGAGTCTGTAAATCTCCCGTACCGGTATAATAATTGCCGCAGGCAAACAGTAATTGATTTTTAATAGATGCCTGTGCGTCAGGGCGATAAAAAAATCCATTGTCCCTCAATTCTTTTTCATAAGCGAGAATATCATGAAAATCATCGACTGCAAGTGCAATATCAATAATCGGTTTTGCCTTTATGGAATGTATGGAGGTGCTTCCCACATGCTGAATATCTTTAATAACATTACCTAAGATCTCCCTCAGACGGCAAATTGTATTCTGAGCTTCGATTTCCCATTCTTTTTCGTGATCATACAGTTTTACAGTTCCGCGCTTTAATCCAATCATTATTTTACCTCCAGACAATAAATCAGCAGATTTCGGACATAGAATCAGCTTTTGCATTTATTAAATTTGCGGAAGGATTGCCGCAAAATAATATTTTTATAGTATCGAAATAGATACCAGTTGTCAAGAGATGCCGGACAAAATCGTATGAATTGCCAAAGATCTTATGAATCATGGTGTCCGAAGTTTGGTCGGAAAAGGATCTTCAGCAGTAGCCAACCTCCGGCGAACCACATATATTATCTGGAACGCTAAATAATATGGTATGATAATTTATGAAAGAATATATTGTCTCATCATTGGAAACGCACTTGTTTTTTGGAAGAATTATGAAGGAACACGCGTTATTTCTTCAGGCAGCCTTTCCGGCGGGGGAGACAGGATATAGAAACCGGGCGAACTGTTACCGAGAATCGTTTGAAAAGGTACTGTGGCAGACCGTACGTCTTGCCGACGGAGCGGTGGGAGAAGGCGTGCTGCACTCCGGAGAAGTGTTCACGGAATTTACAGTGACAGCAGAACAGCAGACGGAAAAACTGACGAAAATCCCAATCGATTTCAGAATTACGCAGGCGGAGAAACGGCTGCGGGCAGGATGCGCAAATTCTATGGACAGAAGAATGGCAGGACAGACGAGCCAACTGAACCAGCATGTGCTGCGTCTGCTGAGCGGACTGATCATGTTTAAAAAGCAGATCCTGCGCGAGGTTACTTCCTGCAGATTATTTACCGCCAATTATCCGCTGCTGATCGAGCATATTATTCGGGAAGCGCAGTTATATCAGCAGACCATAGCGGCGCTTGAGCAAGGATCATGCATGCCGCTGGAAACTGTGGGCGAGACGGAACAGTTCTGGAATCAGATTATGATGGAACACGCGCTGTTTATACGCGGCATGCTCGACCCCACGGAATGTGAACTTGTGGAGACAGCCGACACATTTGCAGGAGATTACTGCCGCCTGCTCGAAGAAGCGGAAAAACAGAACTGCAGAACGATGGATGGGCTGACGGAAAAGACTCTGGAAATCACAAAACGATACCGTGATTTTAAAGAGGCCGGCGCAGAAGGGATTACCGAATGCGGTATACGCTCCGTAATTCTCCCGCTGCTGGCGGATCATGTGCTGCGGGAAGCCAGCCATTATCTGCGAATTCTGAAGGAGGAGAGAGAGTAAGCGATGGAATTATGTCAATATCCCTGTCAGGACAGGATTCGCCGTTTTACGCTGGAAGCGATCCAGATTCCCATTGTATATAACCGGTACGGGGATTACGACCCGGATGGACTGTTATACGTATTGGAACAGGATTCGCAGAGAATACAAAAAGAAGCGCTTCGAAGATTCCGGCAGACGCCGCCGCAGCCTTACGAAGAAGTACAGCCGCTCGTGCTGCGCGTGAATCTCGGCGATGTTGTGAAAGTGCGCTTTCGCAATCGGCTGAACCGCAGGCTGTCGATTCATGTGCAGGGGCTGGCGTACGACGTCATGACCTCAGACGGAACCAGCACCGGGTTCAATCAGGACAGCACGACATGCTGTGAGACGGAATACACCTGGTATGCTGACACGGAAGGCGTTTTCCGGAGACCGGGTGATTTTCCGGACGATGATGCCGGCGGATAAGCCGAGAAACGTATCGCTGACCATCCACGGGCATTTGTGGAGAGAGCAGCCCCAGAACGCTCTGTCCCGGGAAATCCCGATTCGGGGCGGAATCAGCGTCGGGAATCGCTTTGATATGGAGCTTAAAGGCGGGGCTTCCAGTCCGGGAGATTATCTGTATCGCTCGGGAAGCTTCGGATGGGACGTGGAATCGGGGATGTGGGGCATCTTCCGTGTGAGGAAGCATTCCATCCGGTGCAAGTGTAAAGAAATGTGCGGCAGAATATTAAAAAGACAAAAGAGAAGATAGGCATAAATAACAAATCTGATTCCCGGCATGGACGATTCGTTTGTGCGAGATGCTTCATGCTGGGGAAAAGTAAGAAAAATTTAATGGAACTTTGTACAATGCTATGCTAAACTGTACTTAGAATAAATTCCCAGTTTCTAAAGTGCGGATAAAGTAGTTATAAAAAGGAGAAAGGTATGGTACAAGTCAATCAATTATCCAAATCATTCAACAGTGTCCGGATTTTAAACGGCGTTTCGCTGAAAGCTCCGTGCGGGGAGGTCACGACGATTGCGGGTCCGAACGGCATCGGAAAGACCACGATGCTCAATGTAATCTGCGGGATTTTATATCCTGATGCGGGCGAGGTGAAGTTCGGCGAGGGGGAGTCGTACAGAGATATTTTCACTGTTTTGTCCGGGGACAGGAATCTGTACGCGAAGAATACAGTTAAGGAAAATGTACAGTTTGCCGCAGTGCTCCGCGGCCTGCGGCGGGACGAGATTCAGAAGAATATAGAGAAATATCTCCCGTATTTCCCGCTGTATGAAGCGCTGGAAAACAAGCTGTATGAAAAGCTGTCTTTCGGTCAGAAGAGGCTGATCACAATTTTTGCCGCAGCGGTTTCCGGAGCGAAGATTATTCTGATGGACGAGCCGACAGAGGGCCTGGATCTGGAGCATAAAAAGCAGCTGGCAGATATTATGGGGGCATTGAAAAAGGACGCGGCGGTTATTCTTACGACCCACGACTACGAATTTTCTGTAAATGTGTCAGATCACATTTTGTTTCTGAAGGACGGCAGTATTGTATCTGAGAACGGGAAACTGGGGCGGGAAGAATTTTTGAAGCTTTATCATGGATTTTACGAAGGGGGAGATTTATAATGAGGATTATCCTGCAGGAATGTAAGATGGATCTGCTGCGCGCGGTGCGTTACCGTGTGGGTATGATTTCGGATCTTGTACTTTTTACAGTTTTACTGGTGTTCTTTCTGATTTCGGATACCGGAACATCTTTCGGCGAGGAATACGGCACCGGTGACTACAAGACGCTTTTGCTGCTCGGCTACGTGGCGTGGACGCTCTCCAGCGCGGCGATCAACACGGTTGCGCCGCAGATTTCCGGTGAAGTGCAGCGCGGAACATTTTTCCTGAAAATTAATTCACGCATTCCGATGCAGTTCATCTATTTCGGAGATTTTCTCGCGGCAATCGCGATTCAGAGCGTGATTGCGATCATCTGTACGGTCGGCGCGCATTTTATCTGGAACACCGCGTTCGTTGTGCGCCCGGATGTAATTGCAGCGCTGATTGTCTGTACAATCGGAATGTACGGGATCGGCCTGATCATTGCGGGATTTCAGCTCTTTTTCAAGCGCGTCGGTTCTCTGGTGTTCGTGCTGCAGCTCGGACTTCTCTTCGTCACCGACACCCTTCCAACCTCCGGCTCCATCACCCGAATCACCTCGATCCTTCCCCTGACCCGCTGCAACGCGATCATCCGTGAAGCGCTCACCGGAACCGCAGCGGCAGCGGAATACATAGGACTGCTGCTCTGCAGCGCGGTCTGCTTTGCGGTCGGGTATGCAGTGTTCGAGATTTTTCTGCGGATGGCGAAGAAGAAGGGAAATCTGCTGATGTATTGAGAGAATTTTGGGGCGCTCATTGACTTTTTGACGTTTCTGTGCTACACTCAGGAAGCTGATGCGCGGCTTCTTTTGCCCTGCATCATCAGACAGACTTACGAGAAAAGGGAGGTGGCTTGATGTCGTCTATTCGCTGATTACAGGACAATAAATAGAACGAAAGAATTTCGTCCTCATCCTACTGTGATGGGTTATTTGTTGTACCGTTTTGCGGATAGCTTCATCTGGCCGGCTCTTTATGGCGTTTTCATAGCGCCTGTTGATTTGGCATGCCTTTTTGCGCCCATATCCGGCTGAAAGTATAAGCAAAATCAGTATGCAGATAACCTGTTCCTGAGGGGTATCTGTTTTTTTATTGTCCTTTTCATTCAGACGGGAAACAAATATTGGCATAGAAAGGATTATTGAAATGTTTGAAAAAGACAAATGGAAAACAAAATTTATGATCGTTGCGCTGGGACAGGCCGTTTCCATGCTGGGCAGCCACGGCGTTCAGTTCGCGTTGATCTGGTGGCTTGCGGAGAAGACATCTTCACCGCTGATGCTTGGAATTTCGGGAATTGCGGCATACCTGCCGATGGCAGTCTTCAGCCCGGCTGCGGGAATTGCAGCAGACCGCTATAATCGAAAAATGATCTCTGTTTTTTCGGATATGGCGATGGGAACAATCGCATGGATTTATGCGGTAATGCTTTTCTTCTTCGATCTGCCTGTATGGACGGTATTTATTATGCTCTGTGTCCGCGGTATTGGAAGCACTTTTCAGCAGCCGGCAATACAGTCCATCATTCCGCAGCTTGTCCCGAAGGACCAGCTCGTGAAGACAAATGGATGGATGCAGCTGTTAAATTCAGGTTCGTTTCTGCTGGGTCCCGTAATCGGAGCTTCCCTGTATGCGGTGTTTCCGATGTCCGTTGTTTTAATGAGCGATGTTGCCGGGGCGATTTTGGCAAGCACTGCTCTGGCAATTGTGAAAATTCCAAAATTGGAAAAGGCGGAAAACGAAACGCAGCACTTTGCGGCAGAGGTGAAAGAGGGAATACAGGTTTTCAGAGAAGATAAAAAGCTGTATTATATCGTACTCGCGGAAGCTCTCTGCATGTTTTTCTATGCGCCGTTATCTTCTTTTTATCCGCTGATGACAAGTGATTATTTCGGCTTATCGGCTATGTATGGAAGCGCGGTGGAACTCTGCTTCGCAGTTGGTATGATCGTATCCTCGCTTTTGTTTTCCAGCGTTCTGAAAGCAGAGCGAAAAATCCGGGTTTCTTTTATCGGATTGTTTGGAATGGGTATCATATCTGCAGTCTGCGGCATGGTTCCTCCGGTTTACGCAGGGTGGTTTTTCTTCGCTGCGGCCTGCATCGGTTTGGGGGCAGCAGGAAATGTGCATACAATCCCCCTGACGGCGTATATACAGGAAACCGTATCGCCCGAAAAAATGGGAAGGGCATTTTCAGTGCTCACCCTGATCTCATCTGTTACGATGCCCGCAGGGTTATTGTTCAGCAGTCCCATTGCGGAAAAAGTAGGTGTGGACGCCTGGTTTTTTATTTCCGGGCTCAGTATGACTGCGCTTACAGCGCTTGTCGTCATTCGCTGCACTGTAAAGAGGAGGAGGAACTGAACTTGATCAGAAAATTTCAAAAATCAGACGCCGAACAGGTGATGAAGCTGTGGCTGAGCGGAAATGTGGACGCGCATCCTTTTATTCCGAAAGAGTACTGGGAATCAAATTATTCGATGGTGGAAGAGCAGATTCTGCAGGCGGAGGTCTTTCTCTGTGAAGCGGACGGAAAAATACAGGGGTTTATCGGCATTGTGGGAAACTATATTGCGGGAATTTTTGTAGATAAGAAATAACGTTCGCTCGGGATAGGAAAACAGCTTTTGGACCACGCAAAGCAGGAGCACGGCGCTCTGTCCCTGGGTGTGTATCAGAAAAACAGGCGCGCTGCCGCGTTCTATATCAGGGAAGGCTTTTCAATATATTCAGAAGAACTTGACGAGACCACAGGAGAAATGGAATACACCATGATTTGGAATGCGCCGTGTGCAGAGGCAGGATGCTTGTTTTAATGCAATTGAGTTGGAGCAGGACGGCAATTCTGTTAATGAAACAGAATGACAATTGCAATTTATAGGCGTGTAAAAGAGTTTTGACACTACTTTTGACGATATGCCAAAGTCTTTTGATAGATGAATTAATAGAAATCTGTTATATTCCTTTCAGATGGAGGTTATACATATGGAAATTGAGAAGAGATTGAAAAATGCTAGAGCAAAGTCAGGATTAACACAAGAACAGGTTGCAGAGAAAGTGATGGTATCCAGACAGACAATATCAAATTGGGAAACCGGGATATCACTTAGATAAAGATACCACATCAATCCCACGCTGACTTTTGCTCAACCGATACAGCCGGAGGGCTGGATAACAAGAAAAGGCGGTATGCGCCCCGTGGAGGGGTAGCGTACCGCCTTTT
>CALWSC010000108.1 GCA_944384105.1 uncultured Lachnospiraceae bacterium
ATTCTCCCGCTCCAGATACAGCATATAGGAGTTCAGATTTGTCTCAGATATCTCGCTTACATCCTCAATTCCCTGCTCCCGGAAATACGCTGCCGCTTTCCTGAGATCTCTCTCATAGGAGACCTCCGTATTCTTTGATGTCTTCTTCACATCATGAAGATAAATGACAAATTTCTCGATTGTACCGTCCATGTTTTCTTCTCCGTTTCGCTGGATTTATGTAATACAGTATTTTTTGCATTCCCTATTATAATCGCGTTTCCGCACAAAATCAATCGCTATTTTACCCGTTTTTATGCGGATTTTCCATGCTTTTGCACAAATCACCATATATGGTTTTATGAATCACTTATGTCTACCATATCTGGTAACGCTTTGTCAAAAAAATTGTTTTAAAATCACTGGATTTACATACGATTCCAAGAGAATCCCCCACAAATACAGCGCAAAGAGTGTAAGGCACTGCAGAAAATATTTTAGATACCGCTTTACCGTCTGTTCCCTGGGGCGCCAGAATTTCTGTGACATTTGATAAACCAGCAGAAACAAAGCAGCCGTAACCGGCACATAGATGAGCATCTGCGGAAACATACCTACGAGCAGATAGCCAACTCCCCGGATCCCCATCTGAAAAAGCGCCGCAGTCACCAGAATTCCTGCCAGAAAGCCATACCAAAGCAGCAGCACCGCCACTGCGATTGTCCCAAGCATCGTGATACCGAGGAGGATTATAAGAAGCGGCATCCCGGCACGCGCAAAGAGCAGATATTCAAAGAACTTTCCCTTCTCGACGGCAGTCTCAAATTTTCCAAGCACCACGCCCTCACGGAGGCTTTCCACATCCCGAATATGATACCGCCAGGTCACGTTGCAGAATAGGATTCCCAGAATGAATCCCCCCAGATAAAGAAAGAAGAACAGTCTCCAGTAGAGGCTGTTCTCCGATTTTTTCCACTGCTTCATGCGCATACCCCCTATAATTCATGGTTATGCGCAGCCGGCTGCTCTTATTCCATTTCCAGTACTGCGAACTGATATCCTTCCAAAGACAGCGTACCGTCCTCCTGTCTGAGCTCCTCTTTGTTGTTAAGCAGCACTTTTTTTATCTTTCCGGGCAGTTGCACTCTCTGCCCCTCTTTCTGATAATTTCCCATCACGAGGAGTGTCTTTTCTTTTCCTCTGCGAAAATATGCCATAAGGTTCTTCTGCTCCTCGAGTACCGGCTCACACGCGCCGTACACAACGGCCTCACCGTACTCCTCAGATTTTCTCAGGGCAATCAGCTTCTGGTAGAAATGAAATACGGAATCCTCCCGCCCCATCTGCTCTCTGGCATTGATGCGCACATAGTCCGGATTGATTTTCAGCCACGGCGTTCCGGTCGTAAATCCGGCATTTTCTTCGTCATTCCACGGAAACGGCGTTCTGGCGTTGTCTCTGGACATCTCGATCACTGCCTCAAACGCTTCCTTCTCTGAAAGCCCTGCAGCAAGCGCTACCTTATACTGATCGAGTGTTGAAATGTCGTTAATCTCGGAAATGTCCGAGAATGCGCAGTTTTCCATGCCGAGTTCCTGTCCCTGATAGATGAATGGCAGACCGCGCAGCATGAAATTCAGTCCTCCGAGCATCTTCTTGCTATCCTCCGTCACCTCGCCTGCCGGCAGATAATGGCTGACACCGCGCGGCTCGTCGTGATTCTCAATGATATTTGAGAGAAATCCTATCTTCCCAACTTTGCGCTGGGATTCGAAGCAGCATCTCTTATAGTCCTCCGCCGTGATCTTAGTTCTGTCGTACCAGCCTTTGTCGCTGCCTCCAAATACCGTCTCATTAAAGTCAAACATCGTGGAGAAATGACCGTTCTCACCGATAAATTCCGGAAGCTCTTCCTCCTTTTCATTAAAGACCTCTCCCACGGTAAAGGCGCCATACTTTGCAAATGTCTCTTCCTTCATTTCATGCAGGAATTCTCCCACACCCTTTGCCTGCTTCAGCATCAGTGTGATATCACTTAATCCATCCTCCCGGTCTGTCTCAAAATCCTGGAATCGCAGATCTTTTTTGATATTAATGATAGCATCGATACGGAAACCCGCCAGGCCCTTGTCTAGCCACCAGTTGATCATCTTGTAGATTTCCCTTCTGAGCTTCGGATTCTCCCAGTTCAGATCCGGCTGTTCCTTCGCAAAGAGATGAAGGTAATATTTATTCTCATGTCCCGGAACCGGCTCCCAAACGCTGCCTCCGAAATAAGAGCGCCAGTTGCACGGCACTTTTCCGTCCTTTCCCTCGCGGATATAGAAATACTGCCCGTACTCACCGTCCGGGTCATCCATCGCTTTTTGGAACCACTCATGCTGATCAGAGCAGTGATTTACCACAAGATCCATGACGATATACATGCCTCTCTTCTTTGCCTCTAACAGCAGTTCATCCATATCCTCCATTGTACCGAAGCGCGGATCAATCTTGTAGTAATCCGAGATATCATATCCCTGATCTACAAGCGGGGACTGGTAGATCGGGGAAAGCCATATAATATCCACTCCCAGCTCTTTTAAATAATCCAGTCTGCTGATGATTCCCCGCAGATCCCCGATACCGTCACCGTTGGAATCACAGAAGCTCTTTGGGTAAATCTGATATGCAACCTTATTCTGCCACCATGTTTTCTCCATTTTTTTAATCTCCTTTTCCGTTTTCCATAATGTAAGGGTCAAAAGGTAAGTTGGCCTTGTCATCTTTTTCACGATTATATCACGATTAGGTTTAACGTTCAACTTATTTTTATAAAAAAGCTGCCGCACTTTTTATTGCTCTGATGCGGCAGCTTTTCCTATATCTTTCTTTAACCGACTGCTCTCCAGGACTTCGGATTATCCACCTCAAAAAGACCGTTTCCCGGGTTGCAGAACCATTCAATATTCGGATCGTCTACAGACGGCGCCCAGCCGTTCATCTGTACGGCTCCGTCCTCTGTAAGCTTATACATACCCGCAGGGCGCCCCAGCTCATTATTTGCGTCCGCGCGGATCCACTGGTTTTTCTGCATTCTTCCGTTGGAATCCAGATAGTATGTCTTCCATCCCGTCCCGTCGACGAGCCATCCTCTCTGCATCTCTCCGTTCTTCTCCGGGTCAAGATAGTACCAGTTGTCATTGTCCTCTCTGTCCTCGAACCATCCTGTATCCTGCACCCCATTGTCATCGAAATGGTACCACTCTAATTTTTGGTTAATCTCCACCCAGCCGGTTACAGGCAGACCGCCGCGGTTATACTTTGTGATATCGTTGCCGTTCTCATCCTGTCCTGCTGTGTACCAGCCGTCCCACGGCACAAAATCAGAGACCGTCATTGCTCCCGTCGCAGATACCGTCACGGTAAAGCGATCCATCTCTCCAGCCGCGTTCGTACACTTAACCTCTGCAGTTCCTTCCGAAGCCGAAGTAACTGTCACGCCCTGCCCCTTTATATATGCAGCTTTTGCTACAGACTCATCCGTAACCTGCACATTCGTCTTATCCGCGCTGACTTCCTCCACAACCTGCGTATCCGGCGTAAATTCCGTCATCATCTGAATCTCGTCCTGCGGCTCTGCCAAAGCGCTCACCGTCGGCACACACATGCCGGCTGTCAGCACTGCCGCCATAACAGCAATTCCTTTTCTTCTCATACTAAATTACCTCCCTTATATTCAGCCCTCCCGGGGCTTCGTCACCTGTTGATTTTCAATGCCTCCATGCACCTGACCATATAGCGCTGCTGCCTATGACATCCGGCAGATACATTTGGCATCCCTGCATTCATGCCGCCTGTTCGGCGGCAGACTTTCTCATGGTTAAGTTCTGGATTGATTATAGCATACCTTAATTTGAATTACAATTTTCCATGGGAAATAAATTCTTACGTTTTTCCTAATAAAAAAAGAAACCCCATGACGAGCGGGGTGTCCGCATCCGCCATGGGATCGTTTTCAGTTGACTTTTTTGCTTTGTTTACCTGTTACCAAATTTACATAACCGATGTTACTTCGCGTAGTCGACAACACGGCTCTCACGAATCACATTCACCTTAATCTGTCCTGGATACTCCAGTTCAGCTTCTATCTGTTTGGAAATATCTCTTGCCAGCAGTACCATATCAGCATCTGTTACATGCTCCGGTACTACCATTACCCGAATTTCTCTTCCTGCCTGAATTGCGTAGGACTTGTCCACTCCCTTGAAGGAATTGGTAATGTCCTCCAACTGTTTTAATCTATTTGTATATGTCTCCAGAGTCTCTCTTCTGGCGCCAGGTCTAGCGGCGGAAATTGCATCAGCCGCCTGCACTATACAGGCAATCAGAGATTCCGGCTCTACATCCCCGTGGTGTGCTTCCACCGCGTTGATGACTACCGCAGACTCCTTATACTTTTTACACAGGTTTACACCGATCTGGATGTGGGAGCCCTCCACTTCATGGTCGATGGACTTGCCTATGTCATGTAACAGTCCGGCACGTTTTGCAAGACGAATATCTGTGCCGACCTCTGCAGCAAGCAGCCCTGAGAGCTGTGCAACCTCGATAGAATGCTTCAGCGCATTCTGACCATAGCTGGAACGGAAACGCATTCTTCCCAGCAGGCGTACCAGCTCCGGATGAATGCCGTGCACGCCGACCTCCAGAGTCGCCGCCTCGCCTTCCTCACGGATAATGGTCTCGACCTCTTTCTGTGCCTTCTCCACCATCTCCTCGATGCGCGCCGGATGGATTCGTCCGTCCACAATCAGCTTCTCGAGTGCGATCCTTGCCACCTCGCGGCGAATAGGATCAAAGCCGGACAGCACGACTGCCTCCGGCGTATCGTCGATGATGAGGTCGATGCCTGTCAGAGTCTCAAGTGTACGGATATTCCTTCCTTCGCGTCCGATGATTCTTCCCTTCATCTCATCGCTCGGAAGCTGTACTACGGAGATTGTGGATTCTGCCACATGATCTACGGCACACTTCTGAATAGCGTTCACAACGTACTCTTTTGCCTTGCGCGCCGCATCCTCCTTCGCCTTTGACTCAAGCTCCTTGTAGAGCTTTGCAGTGTCGATCTTGACTTCGTCTTTTACAGTTTCAAGCAGGTAATCCTTTGCCTGTTCGGAGGTAAGTCCTGAGATTCTTTCCAACTCGTGCATTCCCTGGTCATGTAATTCGTCAACTTTCTTCTCTTTCTTTCTTAATTCCGCTTCTTTTGCTGTATACTCAGATTCGCGGCGTTCGATGGCATCCGCCTTGCGCTCTAAGGATTCCTCCTTGGAAACCAGGCGTTTTTCCATCTTCTGCAGTTCATTGCGTCTTTCCTTTGTCTCGCGTTCCAGATCGTTCTTGGCCTTCAAAGATTCTTCCTGGATGCCCAACAAAGCTTCCCTTTTCTTAGTTTCCGCAGTTTTTAATGCTTCATCTATGATGCTTCTTGCCTTATCTTCGGCTGTCCCAATCTTCTCCGCATCCTGCTGGATCTTCTTGGTAACCGCCCTCTTGCTTGAAACAGGAACCGCAATACACAGCGCGATCACTACAGCAACAATTGCAATAATTGCAGTTGTCACAGGAGCACCTCCTTATTCAATTTTCATTGTTCAATACAACAGTTAAATTTTATACTGTTTTCACACTCCTGTCAAGCGCAGGCTTGACTTTTTTAAACATTTCTTACAAAATTTATGGTAAAATTATTGCTGAAAACTGCTGCCGTCTGCCGCCGGCGTTTTCTGTCCGTAACGCTTAATCCATATCGAAACCGCGCAGAACTCTGCGGATATCGGAAGACGAAAAGCCTTTTCTCTGGAGAAATTGACAGAATTTCCACGTCTCCTTCTCGTCCGCCTGCTGCGGATCAAAATGCTTCTTCTCCATCCAGCGGCGTATTACCGGAAGTTCGTCGATCTCATCAGCCTCTTCCATCTGGCGTTCAATCGTCTCTCTGGAAACTCCTCTTCTCTGCAGATCCTGGATAATTTGCCTTTTGCTTTTCGTCCCGCTCTTTGCCGCAATATAGTATGACGCATACCGCCCGTCATCCAGATAATGCAGCCCCTTGACGTAGGAAATGACCTCGTCCGCTGCCTGTTCAGAATACCCCTTCTGTCTCATTTTCGTGCGAAGCTGGCTCTCGGTTCGATCCACAGATACCAGCAGGCGAAGACAATATGCCTTCGCCTGCTGCACCTCCCTTAAAAAAGCCTCTTCCTGTTCTTCACACGGCTTCTCCAGTCTCTCATTGCGATCCATATATTATTCCTGCGCTTCCTCTGCTGAAGCTGCAGCGCTCTCCTGTGCGGGCACAAGATCACACGGCAGATTGTAGTGTGCACGCACCTTCGCTTCGATCTCATCAGCAACAGCCGGATTATCTCTTAAATACTGCTTTGCGTTCTCGCGTCCCTGACCGATCTTGGCATCGTTGTACGCAAACCATGCGCCGCTCTTCTGAACAATACCGATATTCGCCGCAAGATCCAGGATATCTCCCTCCTTTGAGATGCCCTGTCCGAACATAATGTCGAACTCTGCCTCCTTAAACGGCGGAGCCACCTTGTTCTTTACGACTTTAATCCTCGTCCTGTTGCCGACCATCTCTCCGCTCTGCTTAAGCGTCTCAATCCTGCGCACATCCATGCGGATGGAGGAGTAGAACTTCAGCGCCCGGCCTCCTGTCGTCGTCTCCGGGTTGCCGAACATCACACCGACCTTCTCACGGAGCTGGTTGATAAAGATCACAATACAGTTCGACTTGCTGATCACTGCAGTGAGCTTGCGCAGAGCCTGTGACATCAGGCGCGCCTGCAGTCCCACATGGCTGTCGCCCATGTCTCCGTCAATCTCCGCCTTCGGCACCAGAGCCGCAACAGAGTCCACAATGATGATATCCACAGCACCTGAGCGAACCATGGTCTCCGTGATCTCCAGCGCCTGCTCTCCGTTATCCGGCTGAGATATGTAAAGATTATCAATGTCAACTCCGATCTTCTCCGCATATGCCGGATCCAGCGCATGCTCCGCGTCAATAAATCCGGCAATTCCGCCTCTCTTCTGTACCTCTGCGACCATATGCAGCGCAACGGTCGTTTTACCGCTTGACTCCGGTCCGTAGATCTCTATAATCCTTCCTCGCGGCACACCGCCAAGTCCAAGCGCGATATCAAGGCTTAAAGAGCCCGTGGGTACTGTCTCTACATTCATATTCGCTGCGGAATCTCCGAGCTTCATAACGGAACCTTTTCCGAACTGTTTCTCAATCTGTCCAAGCGCGGCGTCAAGCGCGCGCATCTTCTCTTCTTTAACCATAGAGTATTCTCCTTTATAAGAACTTATGTTCGATTCTGCTACTATACTATTCTATTTTCTGCTGCTTGTCAAGCACAAAATGGGCGGGAGGAGCGCAGAATGAGTCTGTGATAACGGTTGCTGATATCTGGGATCGCTTGGCTGAACAGCCTGATAAGAACTGACTTTTTCTATATTCAGAGTAACACCCTTTATTCCCGCCGTCAAGTCATTTTGAGCAAAAAGAAGGGAAGCACCCTGTTTCGGGCACTTCCTCTTTTGTCTCTTACAGCCAGTTATACAGCTCTTCATACTGTCTTGCAGAGTTGTTCCAGGAATAATCCTGAGCCATTGCGCGGTCAATAATCTTGTTCCAGTCGCGCTTTCTGTCATAGTAGATACGCTCCGCATACCGGATCGTTCCCAGCATCTCATGCGCATTGTAGTTTGTGAAGCTGAATCCTGTACCGGTTCCTTCGTATTCGTTGTACGGCTGCACCGTATCCTTCAATCCGCCCGTCTCGCGCACGATCGGCACTGTGCCGTAGCGCAGGCTCATCAGCTGGCTTAGTCCGCACGGCTCAAACAGGGACGGCATCAGGAATGCATCGGACGATGCATAAATCTTGTGCGACATCGGTTCGGAATAGTAGATGCACGCCGCAACTTTCTTGTCATATTTCCATGCAAAGTGGCGGAACATATTCTCATAGCGCTCCTCACCGGTTCCCAGAACTACGAGCTGGATGTTGTCCTGGCAGAACTCATCCATGATATAGGCAATCAGATCGAAGCCCTTCTGATCCGTCAGTCTCGAAACCACGCCGATCATCATTGTCTTAGGATCCTGCGCCAGTCCCAGCTCCTCCTGCAGCGCTGTCTTATTTTTTACCTTCTCCTTGCGGAAATTCTTAGCATTGTATGTCTTTGTGATAAATTTATCTGTCTCCGGATTATACTCATCATAATCAATGCCGTTGACAATACCTCTCAGATCGTGAGCTCTTGCGCTCATCAGTCCATCGAGTCCTTCTCCGTAGAACGGCATCTTGATCTCCTCCGCATATGTGCGGCTCACAGTAGTGATCGCATCGGCATATACGAGACCACCCTTCAGGTAGTTTGCATCCTTCTTGAACTCCAGCTTATCCGGGGTAAAGAAGTAATCCGGAAGTCCTGAAATATTCTTGATCGTCTTGATATCCCATACTCCCTGAAATTTCAGATTATGTATGGTCATAATAGATTTGATTCCGCGGTAGAACTCGCTTCCCTGGAATCTCTCTTTTAAGTAGACCGGAACCAGTCCTGTCTGCCAGTCGTGGCAATGAATGATGTCCGGCCGGAAATCGATAACCGGCAGGATGGACAGAGCTGCCTTGGAGAAAAATGCAAACTTCTCCAGATCCCACGGCATGCCGGCGTACGGCTTGTCTCCGGAGAAATGCTCCTCGTTATCAATGAAGTAGAACTTGATTCCATCATACTCCATCTCAAAGATTCCGACATACTGCTGTCTCCAGTTCAGATCCATATAGAAATTCGTAATATAACGCATCTGATTCTTAAATTCGTCTTTGATAACCCGATACTTCGGAATTACAACCCTCACATCAAAGTATTCTTTTGGAAAGCATTTGGGCAGAGAACCTACAACATCGGCAAGACCGCCGGTCTTAATGAAAGGAACAGCTTCTGAAGCGACAAATAACACTTTCTTCATACAGTTAAACCCCCTGTTTTCTTGTTACTGTTTATCGTATCAGCAACTTATATTTTCCCTATTGCAGGGCTACATGTTCGAAACTTATTATACTCCTTTTTCTGTAAAATGAAAAGTGTTATTTCACCCTGGCTATTTTATTTTATAATCCAGCCGTATCTTGTCAGCAATCAGAGCAATAAATTCTGAATTCGTCGGCTTGCCCTTTCCGGTACTTACAGTATATCCGAACATTCTGTTTATCGTATCCACCTTTCCCCTGCTCCACGCCACTTCAATGGCATGCCGGATCGCACGCTCTACGCGGCTTGGGGTTGTCTGGTGCTTCTTTGCTATCGTTGGGTACAAAATTTTCGTGATGGAATTGAGCATTTCGATGTCATCCACTGACAGAATAATAGCGTCGCGCAGATATTGATACCCCTTAATGTGCGCCGGCACTCCGATCTCATGGATAATATCCGTCACATCGCGCTCCAGATCCCGTTCTCTGTACTCTCCATTGTTCTCATAGGGTCCTGCTTTTCTTGCGTCCTTAAATTTCCTTGCCGCATCTTGGCGCGCCTGCTTGATGCGGCTTAAAACCATTTCGTTGTCGAACGGCTTCAGAATATAGTAATATGCGCCCAGGTGAAATGCATCTTCCGTAATTCTCTCCTGTCCCACTGCTGATACGACAATAAATGCCGGATGCTTCTTGATCGAGCTGTCCTGATTCACTTTTTCCATCACAGTCAGTCCGTCCATCTTCGGCATAATAATATCCAGAAGCACCACATCCGGTTCCTTCTCCTTGATAATCTTGTAGATGTCCTGTCCGTTGTCTGCGCTGCCGACAAGCGAGAGATCCTTGTCTCCCTCGATCATGGCGTGCAAAAGTTCCAGCATCCTCTCATTATCGTCTGCTATGGCGACATTTAATTTTTCCATTTTCTTTTTCCTCCTCTTATAGATATGTTACGGAAATAGGAGGGGCCAAATTCCCATATCGAACACTATTTTATTATATGTTAGGGACTTATGGGAAATCAAGAAGAGGACTGGTAAAATCTGGATTTTCGCTCGATTTGTTTCGACACTATGTGCCCTTTTTCTGCATGGTTTCAGAGGCTGTATGTGATTTTTCCTCATAATTTCAGTCCCGGTTAATGCTGCAGCATGTTCTCGATAAAGATGCCGTAGCCGCTTTTGGAGTCTCTCACAAAGACGTGCGTCACTGCTCCGACAAGTTTCCCGTTCTGCAGAATTGGAGCACCCGACATTCCCTGCACTATCCCGCCCGTAAGCTCCAGCAGACGCGGATCCGTCACCCTGATTGTGAAGCTTTTGTTCGTATCTTTTTTATTCATGTCGATCGCCGTGATCTCAATAGAATATTCGCGCACTTCGCCGTCGACGCATGCCAGAATCGACGCCGGGCCTTCCTTCATTTCCTGCTTATATCCTATCGGCAGCCACATACCTTCAGAGACTTCCTCCTTCAGAGTGCCATAGATTCCCATACTCTGATTGTCAAGGATAGTCCCGATCTTCTCACTGTCATCATAATGGATCACCCCCTGCAGCTCGCCCGGATTACCATTTGTTCCCTTTACGATCGATATAATCTGGGCATTATACAGTTCCCCCCGTTTCAGCGTGAGCATATCGCCGGTATCAATATCGCTGATACCGTGTCCAAGCGCACCGAAGTTCCCCTGCTCATCCACATAAGTAAGAGTACCGATGCCCTGAATATTGTCTCTCACCCAAATGCCGAGCTTATAGCTTCCGTCGCTGGTAAGAGCAGGGGACGCCGCCACTGAGATTTCCTCTCCGTTTCGGATCACTCCCAGCGTAAGCTCGCTGCCGCCGCTCCCGCCGATCATTCTGATCAGTTCTTTCTTGTCCGAGAGTTCTGTTCCGTTTACAGTTCTGATGTAGTCTCCCGCCTGTAAAATATGCTCTGACGGGCAGATGTCACTGCCGTCTGCTGCAGTCAGTTCCCCGTTGTCGATGACGAGCACTCCGCGCGTCTCCAGATAGATGCCTATGGTCTCTCCTCCGGCATACACATACTTCTGCGCTGTGGGCTCGACCTGGACGGTTTTCAGCGGCAAAATGCCGCCCACTGCATACTCTACCGTATAGCCTCCGCCGGCGCTGGCCGCAACGGCCGGCTCACACGTCACCAGAGGATTCGTACAGATCTCCTCAAGGGCGTCCTGCTCCCCCTCAACCACGTAAACCCGGTCGGGAATCGCATCCCGCAGCTTCAGATAGCTTCCAGCGCACAGCCCTGCAGCCAACAGTGCAAAAAAAGCTGTGCGCAGCTTCTTTTTATATCTCATGCTCCATCACATCCTTTTCTTTTTTCTGACATCAAAGAGGGGACGTCCGCTCCCCGGCGTTCGTCCCCATTAGTATGTGATGAATCTATTTTTTCAGTCTTGTATTTTTTTGTACCTGTGCCAATTCTTTCATCTCGCCTGCGTTCTTTAAGACAGCTCCTGTGATTTTCGCGCCGCCCAGCATCCGCGCCAGTTCTCTCACAGAACTCTCCTGATCAAGCCGGCGGATTCCGGTGCGTGTCTCGCCGTTTTCCACTGCTTTTGCAATCTCAAAATGAGCGTCCGCCATCGCTGCAATCTGCGGCAGATGTGTGATGCACAGAACCTGACGGCTTCTGCCGATAACCGCCATCTTCTCCGCCACCATCTGCGCTGTGCGCCCGCTGATTCCCGTGTCAATCTCGTCGAAGATCAGTGTACCCACATCGTCTCTGTCAGCCAGAAGCGTCTTGATTGCCAGCATGATGCGTGACAGTTCTCCTCCCGATACGACCTTGGCAAGATCGCGGAGCGGCTCTCCGGGATTTGTGGAAATCCGGTATTCGGCGGCATCCATGCCTGCAGGGGAATAATTCTCCTGCAGTGTAAGATTGATCTCAAAAACCACATCGAGGAAATTGAGCTCTTTTAAATTTTCCACAATCCGCTCTGTGAGCTCTTTCGCATAGTTTCCCCTGAGCACATGCAGCTTATGCGCAGCTTTCTCATATTTCTGTGCAGCGCTTTCAAGCTCTTTTCCAATCTCTTCCTTTTTTTCCTGAAAATGTAAAAGTGCATCGAGACGCGCCTGCTTCTCCCGCTCTGCCTGGCGGATTTTCTCAAGCGTATTGCCGTATTTTGTCTTTAAATGATTGATCTGGTTGAGCCTGCTTTCTGTGCTGTAGAACAGCTCCTCGGAAAAGGTCTGCCCCGCCAGATACGAAGAGAGCTCACGGTTAAAGTCATTTAAGATTGCATCCACATCCGCAAGCGCACTGCCAAGCTTTTCCACTTCGCCGTCAAGCGCCTGTACTGTGAGAATTTCTCTCATAGCGCGTCCTACGAGATCTGCGGCGCCCTCACCGCCTCCCGTGCACTGGTATGCATTGGTAAGCCCCTCGGTGATTCTTCTCGCATTTAAAAGCCTGCGGTATTCCTGCTCAAGCAGCTCATCCTCGCCGTCCTTTAAGCCGGCATTTTCGATTTCCTCGATTTCAAATTCAAGGAATGAGATCTCTCGGAGCCGCTGCTCCTCATCCATCTCATACTCTTTCAGCCGGCTTCTCAGCTTCTGATAAGCACGATACAGCGCTTCAACCTCTCCCCGCACGGGCAGAATCTCCTCAGCTCCGTACTCGTCGAGAATTTCAAGCTGCTTTTCGCGGTAAAGCAGCGACTGATGCTCGTGCTGCCCGTGAATGTCCAGAAGCAGCGACGCAATCCTGCGCACAAATGACGCCGGGCATGTCTCCCCGTTGATTCGGCTGACGCTTCTGCCGCCGGACATCCTGCGCGTGATAATGACCTGTCCGTCCTCAGGATGGACGTCCTGCGCGAGCAGCGCTTCGCAGACTGCAGGATTATCCACCTGAAAAATCAGCTCCACCAGAGCAGGTTCATCCTGCCGGCGGAGCATTTCCTTATCCAGCTTCTGCCCCAGGGCAAGGTTAATGGAGCCTATCAGAATTGACTTTCCGGCTCCCGTCTCTCCGGTCAGAATGTTCAATCCCGGAGAAAATTCGACTTCCAGCTCTGAGATCAGCGCCAGGTTCTTCACATGTAAATTTGCAAGCATCTCTCACTCCTCAAAGCTGTCCAGCATTTTCTGGATCTTGTCCATCACTAAAAGCGCATCGTCGGACGTGCGGATGACGCACATGATCGTATCGTCGCCTGCAATGCAGCCGACCACCTCAGACCAATTCATATCATCCAGCGCTACTGCGACCGCATTTGCCATGCCGCTCTCTGTCTTAATAACCAGGATGTTCTGCGCAACGTCCATAGAGACGAAGGCCGCTTTTAATACTTTCGTGTACTTTGCACCCATCTCCTGGCTGCTCGTCTGCTGTACTGCGTACTTGAACTTACCGTCCTCTTTCGTCACCTTCGTGAGCTTAAGCTGCCGGATATCGCGGGATACCGTCGCCTGGGTCACCTGAAAGCCCGCCTGGTTCAGCTTCTCTGCCAGTTCTTCCTGTGTCTCGATGTCATACTGATTGATGAGCTGTATAATCTGCGCGTGTCTTGCTATTTTCATCTATACGGCAACCTCCTAATTATTTCCCATTTTCTCCCGAAGAGTTTCCAGGAAGCTGATATTGCTGATCTTGACAATCCTGGTGTCCTTCTTCGATTTGCTGATAATAATCTTATCTCCTGTCACCATCTCCACGGTCGTATCCCCGTCGAATGACGCCATCCCGTGTTCTTCTTTCCCGTCTCGTCCCTGTCCGATCTCCACGGCAATCGTGTCATCCGGCGGAAATACAACGCTTCTGCTGTTCAGAGTGTGCGGCGCAAGCGGCGTCATCAGAATCAGTGACGCTGCCGGAGAGATCAGCGGTCCTCCCGCTGACAGGCTGTAGCCCGTAGAACCGGTGGGCGTCGCGATGATAATGCCGTCCGCGGAGTAACTGTTCAGATACGTCCCATTGATATAATTATTGAATCTCACTACACGAGGCGCCCCGCTGCGGCTGATCACAATATCATTGAGTGCTATGTCCTCCTTTAAGAGCTTTCCCTCCCGGTAGACTTTTCCGTTCAGCATAATCCTGTGCTCGATCTCAAAACGATCTTCCATCAAATGATCCAGCGCCGGATAGACGCCGTTGCGCCCGACCTCCGCAAGGTAGCCCAGCGTTCCCAGATTGATTCCAAAGAGCGGGATACCCTTCTCCACGGTATCTCTGGCCGCCTGCAGCAGCGTCCCGTCCCCGCCGAGTACAAGAATACACTGCGTATCATCCGGAATCTGCTCTGCGTCCGTGTAGTGGTAGTCTCCCGTATTCTCCTTCCCTGCAACGTCCCGGATACGGCAGACTCTTCCGTGCGATGAGAGATACTCGGCGATCTTGCGGGTCATCATCAGCTCTCTGTCCTTTAATGTATTTGTGATTATGTAAAACCTGTCCATCCCGCGCTCTCCTCACTTCAGTCTAACGCATTGTGTGCCTGCTTTACAGTCTCTTCCACCGATACTTCTGTCTCGGGAACCTCCGCTTCCCCGGGCAGCTTAGCCAGGTGCAGCAAGTATTCGATATTGCCTTCCGG
>CALWSC010000109.1 GCA_944384105.1 uncultured Lachnospiraceae bacterium
GAGGACTGCTTGCTGTATCCCGGAAATTTTGATCTCGATATGAATGCCGGAAGCGCTGCGGACGGATGGGCAAAGGGGGCGTCAAGATGAGTTATGTAAGAACGTATTCGATTCGGAAAAACCGGTTAAAACACGCCTGGATGCAGGGAATGGCGCTCCGGGATGACGGAACGGTCACAGCCGCCGCGCAGAGCGATGAGAGATTTTTGTTTCTCGGAAGCATTGACGGTGCGCAGGAGGAAGCTCGCTGGGGGCGTTTTGCAGCAGACATCCGGCTGGATGAAAATATGGCATTTATTATCCGCGCATTTGCAGCAGACGACCGCAGCATTATGCGAGGGGAAAAGCAGACTGCCATAGATGCATTTTTAAGAAGTGATGCGGTATCATCGGCAGAGAAGCTGAAGCTTTTTGCGCAGGCGGGATCAGTAAAGGAGATTAATAAGCAGGATATCCTGCTCTATGAGCTGCAGGGCAGGTATCTATGGATCTGCATTGAGGTTATCGGAAAAGGACAGGGAACTCTGGAACAGATGAAGGTGACGGTGCCGGGCGATAATTTCATGAACACGTTTCCGGAGGTATACCAGGAGTGGAACAGTTTTTTTCACCGGTATCTGTCGATTTTTTCGAGTGTATATAATGATTTTCAGGACGAGATCGAGCACGCGGAAGAGCTTTTGGATCTCGACACCGCGCCGCCGCGAATGCTGGAGCTGTTCGCGGGATGGATGGGACTGGATGTGCGCGGAAATTTTCTGCCTGAGGATCGTCTGCGCCGTCTTGTGAAAGAAGCGTACCGGTTAAACCGTATGAAGGGCACGAGAAGAGTGCTCGAGCGTCTGACAGAGCTTGTGCTTGGCGAACGTGCAATTATTTTAGAAAAAAATATTTTGGATCAAAGGGTAGCGTCTGAGGAGCGGCAGGTGTATGATAATCTTTACGGACACCACGCATACTGCGTCACTTTGCTGATCAGAAATCCTGTGGAGGAGAGCCGTCGCTCTCAGCTTTTTTTCCTGATTCAGCAGTTTGTGCCTGTGCGCTGCGAACTGAATCTCGTCTTTCTGGAGGAGCGCAGCAATATGGACACTTACTGCTATCTGGACGGAAATGCACAGCTTCACATGGATACAGCCGCCGCGCTTGACGCCAGGGAATATCTGGACGACCGCGCCGTGCTCGCCCGCAAGGATCAGCCCGACGAGACATCACTGGACGGCGAGGGGGCAGTATTGCTGGAGTAAGTAGTAATGGAGGATTATATATATGCAAATCAAAGAAGTAAAACAAAGCGATAAAATTGTACTGGAGCTTTCCGGAAGGATTGATGCAGCGGCAAGCCCGCAGCTTCAGCAGGCAATTCTATTAAGCTTTCAGAAGATGAAGCATATTGTGCTGGATTTTGAGAAAGTTCAGTACATCGCCAGTGCCGGGCTTAGGGCCCTTATGCTGGGACAGAAGACGGCAATGTCGAAGGGGGGAAGCATGAAGCTTGTGCATGTGTGTGAACTGGTCATGGAAGTCTTTGAGATGACGGGCTTTTCGGATATGCTGACGATCGAGTAGCGCGGGAAGGGAGACGGCATGATTTATCTGGAACATGTGACGAAAATATATGAAGATACCAAGACCATGGCGCTCTTTGACATCAATATGCGGGTGGAACGGGGGGAGTTCGTCTTTGTAACGGGCAGAAGCGGATCAGGAAAGTCGACGCTGATCCGGCTTCTGATTAAGGAGCTTGAGGCGACGAGAGGGCGTATTTGGATGAATGGCGCGGCTCTTTCCGGGATAACAGAGAAGGGCATTCCCGCTTATCGCCGCACACTCGGCGTTGTGTTCCAGGATATGCGCCTTTTTGATGACCGCGACGTGTTCGGAAATGTGGCATTTGTCCGCGAGATTGTCAATCCCTCAAGAAAGGATATCAGCCGCCGCGTGACCTCTGTCCTTTCTTTATTGGGACTTACCGACCTCTACAAACGCCGTCCCAGCCAGCTCTCCGGAGGAGAAAAACAAAAAGTAGCGCTCGCCCGCGCCATTGTCAACGACCTGGCTGTCGTCCTGGCCGATGAGCCTACGGGAAACCTCGATCCGCAGTCCTCGGCGGAGGTTATGGATCTTTTTGAGAGAATACACAGAAGAGGTGTGACAGTGCTGGTAGCAACCCATGATATGGAACAGGCAGACCGGCTGGGGCACAGAAGAATTGTGCTGGAAGAGGGACGGATACAAAAGGCCATCCGGTGAGTGCTGCGGAAAACATAAAAATATATTGTCTGTACGCTCCGTATTGGCTATAATATATCCAGCAAAGGAGTGTGATCCCATATGATAAGAATAGCTGTCTGTGATGATCAGAGAGAAGTCTGCGATCAAATTGCCGGGATGCTGGATTCTTGCCGGGAGATAGAGATGCAGACGGATACTTATACGGACAGCGCCGCCCTGCTTGCGTCGAAGGCACAGTATGATATACTTTTTCTTGACATTGATATGCCCGGGAAGAATGGGATTGAGACGGCTAAGGAGATACGCCGGACGGATAAGCGCGTGAAGATTATCTACGTAACAAATTACGGAGGATATGCGGGCTATGCGTTCGGCGTCCACGCATTCGGATATTTGCTGAAGCCTGTGAAGCGGGAAGCAATCCTGCGCCAGCTCAGGGAGGCATGTCAGTATTTTGAGGAGGAGAAGAAGACCCAGCAGCTGGAATTTGATGCAGAAGACGGCGTACATCGTGTGGATGTAAAGGATATCCAGTATTTTGAATATCAGAACCGCCGCGTAACCGCCTGCCTGACCAAGGGGAGCTTCTCCTGGAAGGGCAGAATTGCCGACTGTCTGGAGCGGATGGAGCCCTACGGCTTTGCCATGCCTCACAAGAGTTTTGTCGTGAATCTTTATCAGGTGCAGTCCGTACGCGGATATGAGATTGAGCTGATCAGCGGGCAGATGATACCGCTGTCCCAGAAGAAGGCGAAGGAATTCCGCGAGACGCTGAGCAGCTACCTTTCAGACCGGATTGCACACAAGGCATAGACACGGGAGGACGCTATGGGAATCGGATATAACTATCAGCAGCTGCTGCAGATGCAGGGCTCGCGGCTGGGATGGTGCAGCGTGCTGGGAATACTCATCTATACGGGAGTATTCCTGTTTTGTGTACGCCGCTTTTTTATGAAAACATCTGCGGGTGAGGCGGGCGGCAGACTATCCGGAATACTGGGGCTTCTGCCTGTGGCGGCAGTTCCTCTGGTGCTGCAGCTCCTATGGAACAACGACATCCTGTATTTTACCGCATCGATCTGTATGATCTGTGCCTACGGCAGCGCATTTTACCACAGAAGAGGCAGCCGCATGATCTATGACTTGCTGTTCGCAGCCGCTCTTTCCGGAGCCTATGTGCTGCTGGCGCTTGTGTTCAGCCTTCTGGTGTCGGCGGCGTCCGGCACTGCCGGCTATGCGGTTGCATCTGTGTTATGGGAAAATGCTCAGTACGGGATTTTTGCGTACTACCTGGCGGAATCGCTCGCTGTATGGGCACTGACTTGGCTGTTCATTCGCTGGGTGAAGGCGCGCACAGAGAAAAAGCCGCTGTCCTGGCGCTACCTTGTGCTGGGTTTCTTTCCACTTGCCTTCGTATTTCTGCTTGTGGAAATACTCGGTAGCTGTGACTGGATCTTTCTGTGGTATGGCGGCGCGCCGGTGCTTGCGTGCATGGCATTGATTGCGGGGATGAATGTGTTTACGGCATATTTGTTCGGATACATGGAGCGCCAGCAGAAGCAGGAACTTGAGCTCTCACTCTATCGCCAGCAGGAGGCGCTTTTATTTCAACAGTATAAGGAGCTTGAAGAAAAATATCAGATCTCTCGCAAAGTTGTCCACGATGTGAAGAACCATATGCAGATGCTCGACAGCCTGTATCAGCAGGGAGAATTCGAGACGGCAAAGCGCTACCGGCAGGATATCAACGGGATGCTGCGCACGCTGGAGCGCGTCCGCTACACGGAGCACCCGATGCTCAATCTGCTTTTAAATGCAAAACTGAATCAGGAGGAGCTGAACGGCGTGAGCCTGAAGGTGCGCATCGGTGATGCCGATTTGGGATTTCTGCGTGATATTGATGTCACGACCATTTTCGCCAACCTGCTCGACAATGCACTGGAGGCGCTAAGCACCGCAGAAGATCCCCGATTTTTAAGCCTGGAGCTGGAACATCTGCGGGGCTACATTGTGATCCGCCTGGAAAATTCAAGAGGAACGCAGAAGAAAAAGCCTGCGCGCCACATGGGGCTCGGGCTTAAAAATGTTAAAAATGCGCTTTCCTTTTACGGCGGCACAATGACTGTGATAAAGGAAGAGAAAAGCTTCAGGATCAACATTTTGATTCCTGCGGACAGCCGTTTTGGCGGAAAGGAGAACACATGAAAAAACAGATATTCCTTATCCTGCTGCTTCTTTCGGCGCTGCTTTTTGCCGGATGCGGCGGTAAACTGTCAGATAAATTTGACGAGAGCGAAGTGCGCGCTGCCGCAGAGGAAATTGTCTCCCTCGTAAATGAAGGGGATTGGGAGACGCTTCGCCGGGAAAAGCTGGGCGCAGCGCTGGCAGAGATGACAGATGGGATTGAAAAGGGGGCCGAACAGGTCATCACCCCGGTGGGAGAATTTGAGAAAATTCAGGCAGTGACTGTCACCGGTTCCAAAGACAAGGACACGGGAACCGAATACGCTGTAGCCGTCGTACTGGCGCAGCATGCAGACGGGAAGGTGCAGTATACGATCAGCTTTGACACAGCGATGAAGTGTGTGGGGCTATATATGAAATAAAGAAATGTTTTTAAAGCCGCGTGCAGGAATTTTGCATAGTGGCTTTTTTTTCGTAAAAGACTATGGTAAAATTGTAATATTCACAGAACCGGAAAAGATCCGGCAATACAAAAAGGAGGACGAGACATGCAGATCAGGGAAGTATCAGCATATGAAGTAGTATTGGAGGACGATTTGAAGGATATCCAGTCAAAGGGATATCTACTGCGGCACAGAAAGACCGGTGCGAGAGTGATGCTGATTTCCAATGAGGATGAGAATAAGGTATTCAACATTGCATTCCGCACGCCGCCTGCCGACAGCACGGGAGTGGCACATATTCTGGAGCACAGTGTATTGTGCGGTTCCGAGCATTTTCCGCTGAAAGACCCCTTTGTCGAGCTGGTGAAGGGTTCTCTGAACACATTCCTGAACGCGATGACATACCCGGACAAGACGATGTATCCGGTGGCAAGCTGCAATGACCAGGATTTCCAGAATCTGATGCATGTATATCTGGACGCGGTATTCTACCCGAATATATATAAAAAGGAAGAGATCTTCCGGCAGGAGGGCTGGAGCTACCAGCTTGAGTCCGAGGACGCGCCGCTGAAATACAACGGTGTGGTCTACAATGAGATGAAAGGCGTATTCTCCTCAGCCGAGGAGATGATCGAGCGCGAGATATTCAATCATCTGTTCCCGGACACGCCATATGGCGTGGAATCCGGCGGTAATCCGGACAATATTCCGGATCTGAGCTACGAGAATTTCCTCGCATTCCATAAGAAATATTATCATCCGTCAAACAGTTACATTTATCTGTACGGAAACATGGATATGGCCGAGAAGCTTCAGTGGATCGACGAGCAGTATTTAAGCAAATTTGACAAAATTTCTGTCGATTCTGAGATCAGAGAGCAGGAGCCGTTTGACAAAATGGCGGACTTTACCGTAGAATATCCGATTCTCGACGGCGAAAGCGAGGAGGACAACACATATCTTTCCTGGAACAAGGTCGTGGGAAAGGGTACGGATACGCAGTTAAATGTCGCATTCCAGATTCTCGAGTACGCGCTTTTAAGCGCTCCCGGAGCGCCTCTCAAACAGGTGCTGCTCGACGAGAAGATTGGAAAGGATATCATCGGCTCTTACGACGACGGCATCTATCAGCCGTTTTTCTCCGTGATGGCAAAGAACGCGAAGCCTGAGAACAAAGAGCGCTTTCTTGCGCTGATCGAGGAGACGCTGCGCAGTCAGATGAAAAACGGAATTAACAAAAAAGCGCTGGAGGCGGGCATCAACTATTTTGAGTTCCGCTTCCGCGAGGCAGACTACGCATCCTATCCGAAGGGACTGATGTACGGAATTGACGTATTTGACAGCTGGCTGTACGACGAGGAGAAGCCGTTTGACTATCTGCATCTGCTCCCGGTTTATGATGAGCTCAAGAAGAAGATTCAGACCGGCTACTTTGAGGAGCTTATCGGAAAGTATCTGCTGGATAATATGCATGGAGCTGTCGTAACCGCAGTTCCGAAGAAGGGACTGGCGGCGCAGAAGGAGCGGGAGATCGAGGAAAAGCTCGCCCGGATCAAAGCGGAAGCGGCTCCTGAGGAATTAAAAGCGATGGTTGCATTCACAAAGCACTTAAAAGAATTCCAGGAGGCGGATGAGGATCCCGAAGCGCTCAAATGCATCCCGATGCTGACGCGCGAAGATATCGGAAAAGACGCAGTAAAGATTATAAACGATCTGCGCCGCGAGGCAGATACGGATGTACTGTACCACAATATCTTTACAAACGGCATCGGCTATCTCGATCTGTATTTTGACACAGCATCTGTGCCGTCCGACCTTGTACCGTACATGGGGCTGTTAAAGGCAGTACTCGGATATGTGGATACCGCGCGCTACAGCTACAGCGAGCTGTTTAACGAGATCAACGCGAACACAGGCGGTATTTTCTGCGGACTGAGCGTATATGGCAAAGAGAACGACCGCACAGACTGTCTGCGCATGTTCGGCGTGCGCGCAAAGGCGCTCTACAGCAAGCTGGATTTTGTGTTTGAGATGATTGCCGAGATTCTGAATACCTCACGTCTCGACGATACCAAGCGCCTCTATGAGATTCTGGCAAGCCAGAAATCGCGTCTGCAGATGGCGCTTCCGAATGCCGGTCACTCCACGGCAATGACGAGAGCGACCTCCTACTTCTCGCCGACCGCATATTTCCAGGATCAGATCAGCGGTATTGCCTACTACCGGCTCATCGAGCGGCTGGAGGCTAACTTCGATAAGGAGAAGGACGCTCTGATCGGAAAGCTGCAGACACTGATGCGCTATATTTTCCGCCCGGAGAACCTGTTTGTGAGCTTCACCGCAGACGGGGAGGGATATACAGTATTTAAGCAAGGCTTTGCAAAATTTAAGGCGCAGATGCCTGAGCAGGAGCCGGTACAGCCGGGAAAACTGGCGTACGATTTCAGACAGAAAAACGAGGCATTCAAGACAGCGGGACAGGTACAGTATGTCGCTGCGGCGGGCAACTTCCGTGCAGCGGGCTGCGCATATACAGGAGCCATGCGGATTCTGAAGGTCATTATGAGCTACGACTATCTCTGGATGAACCTGCGTGTAAAAGGCGGCGCTTACGGCTGTATGAGCGGATTCAGAAAGAACGGCGATACGTATTTCGTATCCTACCGCGATCCGAATCTGAAGAATACGCTCGATGTATACGAGGGCATTCCGCAGTATTTAAGAAACTTCCAGGCAGACGAACGCGAGATGACAAAATATGTGATCGGAACCATCAGCGAGCTTGACACCCCGCTGACGCCGGCAGCGCACGGCTCAATGTCTCTGGCTGCATATTTCAACGGCATTACCCAGGAGGATCTGCAGCGCGAGCGTGAAGAGATATTGAGCGCAAAGGCCGGGGATATCCGCGCTCTGGAGAAGCCCGTGCAGGCAGTGCTGGATCAGCACAATATTTGTGTTGTGGGCAGTGAGGCTGCGATTGCCAGGGACGGAGAACTGTTCGGCGAGATTAAGAGCCTGATTAACTGATGAGAATAGACGCAAAACGGGCGCGGCGCAAAGCCGTGCCCGGAACTTTGATATAAATATAAGGGGAAGATATATACATGAATCCAAATTTTAAATCCGGATTTGCCGCGATCATTGGACGCCCGAACGTGGGAAAATCCACTCTTATGAACCGCCTGATCGGCCAGAAGATCGCGATCACATCCAAGAAGCCGCAGACAACGCGCAACCGAATTCAGACTGTATACACCTGCGAGGACGGGCAGATTGTATTTCTGGATACGCCGGGAATTCACAAGGCGAAAAATAAGCTCGGAGAATATATGGTAAATGTGGCGGAGCGTACGCTCAAGGATGTCGACGTGATCCTTTGGCTCGTGGAGCCGACAACGTACATCGGCGCGGGCGAGCAGCACATCGCGCAGCAGTTAAAGGGCGTAAATGTGCCGGTGATTCTTGTTATCAACAAGATTGACACCATTAAGAAAGAAGAAGTGCTCGCCGTGATCGATGCCTACCGCAGGGTCTGCGATTTCGCAGAGATCATTCCGGTATCGGCTCTGCGCGGTCAGAACACGCACGACATCATAGACTCTATTTTAAAATATCTTCCGTATGGACCGCAGTTCTACGACGAGGACACGGTCACAGACCAGCCGCAGCGTCAGATTGTCGCGGAGATGATCCGGGAGAAGGCGCTCCATGCGCTGGATGAGGAGATTCCGCACGGCATTGCGGTCTCAATTGACCGGATGAAGGAGCGCCCGGGCGGCAAGATTATGGATATCGATGCCACGATTATCTGTGAGAGAGACTCCCACAAGGGAATTATCATCGGAAAGCAGGGCAGCATGCTCAAGAAGATCGGAAGCAATGCCCGCTTTGAGATCGAGCGGATGCTGGAGATGAAGGTAAATCTGAAGCTCTGGGTCAAGGTAAAGAAAGACTGGCGCGACAGCGATTTTCTGATCAAGAACTTCGGATATGACAAGAAAGAGATTTAAGGCATGAGAGAATCCATAGAAGTAACGGGAATGGTACTGCTCGCCTCGCCTGTCGGGGACTATGACAAGCGGCTTGTCATCCTCACAAAGGAGCGCGGCAAGATCACAGCGTTCGCGCGCGGCGCAAGAAGGCAGAACAGCACGCTTCTGGCGGCAGCCAACCCGTTTGTGTTTGGAACTTTCCGGCTGTATGAGGGCAGGAGTGCCTATAATCTCATCCAGGCAAATGTGAGAAATTATTTCACCGAGCTTGCATTGGAGCAGCCCGGCGTGTACTATGGTTTCTATTTCCTCGAATTCGCAGATTACTACGGGAGGGAGGAAAATGATGAATCGCAGATGATTAATCTTCTGTATGCTTCCCTGCGGGCGCTTCTGCGTCCCAGCCTGGATGACCGGCTGGTGCGCCGGATTTTTGAATTGAAAGCGATGGTCATCAACGGAGAATATCCGCAGGTATTCTCCTGCAATGCATGCGGCAGCAGCGATAATCTTGCAGGGATTTCGATGCGGGCGGGCGCGGTATACTGCGCTTCCTGCGCCCGCCTTGCGCCGGATCTTCAGAGAGTCAGCCCGTCGGCGCTTTATGCCATGCAGTACATTATCTCGTCTCCGATTGAGAAGCTGTATACGTTTACGGTGACGCCGGAGGTGCTCAGAGAGCTGTCGAATCTCGTGGACCGCTGTGTGCACAGATATGTGGAGAAGCGTTTCAAGAGTCTGGAAATCTTATCTGTAATGAAATAGGGATGCGTCCTCAAAGGGCGCATCCCTGTTTTGTCACTGTGCGAGCAGCTCTTCCAGCTTTCGCGAAGCATTTTCATAGGAATCAAATAAAATTGTATGAATGCCAAACTTTGCCGCGGCCTCGAGATTATCAGCACGGTCGTCGAGAAATACGGCGCGGTGCGGATCAATGGCATATTTGCTTAGAATCAGTTCAAAGATTTCCGGCTCCGGCTTGATAAGCTTATGGCGGTAAGAGAAGATTGCCCCATCCATATTGGGGAGAAACTTCATCTTGTCTTTCGTGCGTTCATACGTATATTCCGCGTAATTGGAGAGAATATACAGCTTATAGCCGCGTTTTTTCAGATCCGCGGTCCACGGTACTGCGTAGTCGAACGGCCATATCGTCTCGTCCAGGTGCTCGAATACTTCGAGAATCTGTGCTTTTCTCTCCGGCTTCTGCTCGATAAAATGTCCCAGGATCTCTTCTGTAGAATACCGTCCGCTGTCGAATTCGTTCCACCACGGATTCAGAAACATTGCCTCAACGAGATCTCTCTTTGTGTTCTCATCGTATCCAAGGCGTTCGATGAGCGCATCCCAGCCGTAGCCTACGAGTACGTTGCCTACATCAAAAATAATCGAATCAATCATGAATGTCCTCCTTTTTGTCTCTGTCTTTCAGAAGCCTGTATACCAAAGTCATGGCATAGAGCAGGACGGGAAGCAGAATGGTGAAAACGAAGCTGGCACGAAAGAGCGCTCCTGCCAGTTCTGAGTGCATCAGAGCCAGCACCAGTGTGATGATATAAAGTCCCGCGAGGAGCACAGCTCCGACGAGTGCAAAGATACGCTGCAGGGTTTTCATGGAATCCTCCTTATCATCCTCATGTGAATCTCAGTAACAGGGAAGCCGAATGGCTGTACTGCTGTGAATCGTAATTTCGTACACGCCGATTATACCCTCTGCTGCAGAAAAATACAAGCAGCCCCGCAAAAGTACAGGAAAAAATTCCGTAAATTTGTTTACTTTCCCCCGCAGGAGTGGTACGATATACAGGATTCCACTCGCTGCCCGGATTTCATAAAAGTTTCACGGAATTTTTATTGTTATGCCGGAAAGAATGCAGTAAAGTTAAGAAAGATGAACAAAAAGGCGAGGAGAGATTACTATGAACAAATGGAAAGAAAAGCTGCGGAATTTTATGATGGGAAGGTACGGAGGAGACGATTTGACCCGTGTGGGGTTCTGGGCGTTTGTGGTGTGCCTGGTGCTGTCCCTGTTTCTGCGCACAAACATTTTCTACTGGGCGGCAATCCTGATTATGGTCTGGATATATTACCGCATGTTTTCCAAGAATATCAGTAAGCGATATGAGGAGAACCAGAAGTTCCTGCGCGCAAAGGAGCACGCAAAGGTATGGTTCAAAGAGCAGAGAGATCCGAATCATAAGATTTTTAAATGCCCGAACTGCGGGCAGAAGACGCGGGTTCCGAGAGGCAAAGGGAAGATCGCTATCCGCTGCCCAAAGTGCGGAACTGAATTTATCAAGCGAACATAAACCCGGGAAAGGAAGGCGCTTATGTTTGGATATGTGACAATTAAGAAGGAAGAGCTCAAGCTTAAAGATTTTGCGAAGTATCAGGCGTACTACTGCGGCGTCTGCCAGGATCTGAAGGATACCTTCGGGATACAGGCGCAGCCGACGCTCACATATGATATGACATTTCTTGCGGTGCTGCTGTCAGGGCTCTACGAGAGCGAGACCTCGATGGAGAAGCACTTCTGTCCTGCACATCCGGGGCGCAGGCATCCGTGTATGAGAAATATATGTACAGAGTACGCGGCGGATATGAATCTTATGCTTTGTTATTATAATCTTCTGGATAACTGGCGGGACGAAGGAAGCCGCAGGAGCTATCTGGCGGCAAAGGTTCTGAGAAAGTCCTGCCGCAGAGTCCTGGAGGAGTATCCGAGGAAGGCCCGCGCTGTCCGGCTGTATTTAAAGCGGCTCCATGAGTGCGAGCAGCGCAGAGAGGACAACCTGGATCTGGCAGCGGGATATACCGGAGAGCTCATGGGCGAGATTTTTGCATGGAAGAAGGATATCTGGGCTAAGGATCTGCGCCGCATTGGATTTTACCTGGGCAAGTTTATTTATCTGATGGACGCCTATGAGGATGTGGAGAAGGATCGGCAGACGGGAAATTATAATCCGTTTGAGACGCTGGCGCACTGCGAGGACTTTGAAGAGCGCGCGGGCAGGATTCTGACTATGATGGCGGCGGAGACGGCGCGCGCCTTCGAGCGCCTTCCGGTGCTGGAAAATGCAGATATTCTGAGAAATATTTTATATGCGGGTATCTGGGAGCGCTACGACAAAATCTCGAAGAAACGTCAGAAGGCGGCGGAGTCTTCCGGGAAAAGATTAGAAGAGAAATGAGAGGAAAAACGGGATGTCAGACCCATATAAGGTGTTGGGTGTTTCGCGGGACGCGAGTATGGACGAGATCAAGAAGGCATACCGCAATTTGAGCCGGAAGTATCATCCGGACGCAAATATCAACAACCCCAACAAAGAAAAAGCAGAAGAGATGTTTAAGCTTGTCCAGCAGGCGTATGAGCAGATTGTGGACGAGCGGGAGAGAGGCAGCTCCTCCGGCTCATACGGCGGTTTCGGCGGCTATGGGAGTGCAGGTCAGGGCACAGCAGGATCGGATGAGGAGAGCCTGAAATATCAGGCAGCGGCGAATTATCTGAATAACGGACATGTGCGCGAGGCGATGCATGTGCTCGACGGGATGAGGGACCGCGGGGCTATGTGGTACTATCTGCACGCAGTTGCGAACTCCAGAATGGGCAACAATGTCAATGCCGTTGAGGACGCGCGGCGCGCAGTATCCCTGGAGCCGGACAACCAGCAGTATCAGATGCTGCTGCATCAGCTCGAGAACGGCGGACAGTGGTACATGGACATGGGTCAGGGATATGGATATGAGCGCCAGAATCCGTCTTCGGGCAACTGGTGCTGTCAGTGCCTGCTGCTGAACATGTGCTGCGGCGGCTGCGGAGCTCCGTGCTGCTGTTGCTGCTGACGCAGGCTTAACCATAAAAAATTAAAATGAGGGAGGCTGCACAATGGAGAGAGAGAAACTCAAATCCCGTCTGGGCTTTATTTTGCTGTCGGCGGGATGTGCAATCGGTATTGGAAACGTATGGAAGTTCCCGTATATGGCGGGGCAGGGCGGAGGCGGCGCGTTCGTGCTGTTCTACATCCTGTTCCTGGTGGTTATGGGGCTTCCGATTATGACCATGGAGTTTTCCGTGGGAAGGGCGAGCCAGAAGAGTCCGGTGCGCGCATACAATGCGCTGGAAAAGCCAGGGCAGAAGTGGCACATTCACGGTTATATCACGCTGATCGGCTGCTATCTTCTGATGATGTTTTACACGACGGTAACGGGCTGGATGCTGCACTACTTTTATCTGACCGCTGCGGGCAGATTTGACGGACTGGACACAGCGGGCGTGGAGGATCAGTTTTACACTATGCTCGGACAGCCTGTTGTGATGGCAGCGTGGATGCTGATCGTCGTTGCTGTGGGATTTTTTATCTGCTCAAGAGGGCTTCAGAACGGACTGGAGAGAGTCACGAAAGTCATGATGATTGCGCTGCTCGTGATTATGGTTGTGCTTGCAATCAACAGCTTCACGATGGACGGAGCCAAGGAGGGTCTGAGCTTCTACCTGATTCCGGATTTCGAGCGCATGAAGGAGGTCGGCATCGGAAACACCATTGTGGGCGCGATGAATCAGTCGTTCTTTACGCTCAGCCTTGGCATCGGCGCAATGGCAATCTTCGGAAGCTATATAGGAAAGGAACGTGCGCTTCTGGGAGAGGCAGCGAATGTTGCGGTGCTTGACACATTTGTGGCGATTACCTCAGGACTGATTATTTTCCCGGCGTGCTTTACGTTCGGCGTAGATCAGACGAGCGGTCCTGCTCTGATATTCATTACTCTGCCGAATATTTTCAACCATATCCCGCTGGGAAGACTTTGGGGAAGCCTGTTCTTCGTCTTTATGGCGTTTGCGGCATTCTCCACAGTGCTGGCGGTATTTGAGAACCTGATTTCCTGCAGTATGGATCTGACGGGATGCAGCCGCAGGAAGGCGAGCATCGTAAACTTTGTGCTCGTGGCGGTTCTGTCTTTGCCGTGCGTGCTGGGATATAATGTATGGCAGTCCGACATCTTCGCTCCGTTCGGCGGAACCATTATGGATCTTGAGGATTTCCTGGTCAGCAATATTCTGCTGCCGCTTGGCTCCATTGTATACCTGCTGTTCTGTGTAACACGATACGGCTGGGGATGGAAGAACTTTAAGGCGGAGGCAAACACCGGAAAAGGACTTAAGATGCAGGACTGGATGCGTTACTGGCTGGTATTTGTCCTGCCGTTTCTTGTGCTGTTTATCTTCGGATACGGCATCTATGATAAATTCTTTTAAATAATGTGTATAAGCTGCGCGTATATGGGTCATACTGTAGATGACTTATAAAGGGAAGGCACAAAGGCGTGGCGCTCTTTATTCGTCAGAAGACAAAAGAGAAAAAGAAAATACTTATCCTCCCCTTTTAACGCAGGGCTGTCCCGGATTCCGGGGCAGCCCTGCTGTGTGAGAAAAAAACCGCGGAAACCTTGCATTTTCCGCGGTTTTCGTATATACTATACCTGCTGTAACCCGATAAGGGAAGATCACAATGAATTGAAGGATGGTATGATATATGGGATTATTACAGGATTGGAGAGACATGGCGTACTCTCAGGAAGCAGATAAGGCAAGACTCCAGAAGTTCTGGACACAGTATTTCGCAGTTGAGAAGAGCATCTATGAACAGCTCTTAACCAACCCGGATGAGGTCGTACACGGCACCGTGAAGGAGCTGGCAGAGAAGTACGGCGTAGATCTGATGACCATGGTAGGATTCCTTGACGGAATCAACGACAGTTTAAAAGTAAAGAACCCGATCGAGGAGATGGACGAGAATACGAACGTAAACCTCGGCTTTGACAAGGAGCTCCTCTACAAAAATATGGTTGACGCCAGAGCTGACTGGCTGTATCAGCTCCCGATGTGGGACAATATCTTCACTGAGGAGAAGAGAAAAGCATTATACCTTGAGCAGAAGAAGTCCGGTACAATCGTCAAGGGCGAGAAGATCGGAAGAAATGATCCATGTCCGTGCGGAAGCGGAAAGAAATATAAGTTCTGCTGCGGAAGATAATAAAGCTCAAAAAAAGGGGCTGTGAAAAAAAGCATAGCCTAAAAACAAAGAAGGACCATGGGTTAAAAATAAGCCCAAGGTCCTTCTTTTGTGTTAAAATTAACTTGCGATGATAATTATTAACAAGTCTAATTCT
>CALWSC010000110.1 GCA_944384105.1 uncultured Lachnospiraceae bacterium
GTTTATGATTATGCCTGTAAAAGCGCCGGACTTTGGCGAGGCGCTTCGCATGGGAGCAGAGATCTATCACTGTCTTAAGGATATCTTAAAAGAGAGGAATCTCTCGACGGCAGTGGGAGACGAGGGCGGATTTGCCCCAAACCTTGCCACGGCAAAGGAAGTACTGAGCTGTATGACAGAGGCAATCTCACGCGCGGGATACAGGCCGGGAGATCAGGTGGCGATTGCCATGGATGCGGCAGCAAGCGAGCTGTATAATGAGGAAAAGACTATGTACTACTTCCCGGGAGAGAGCCGCATGTGTGAAAAAGAGATTTTCCGAAGCTCGGAGGAGATGATTTCTTATTATGAGGAGCTTGTCTCAGAATTTCCAATTGTATCGATTGAGGACGGTCTGCAGGAGGACGACTGGGAAGGATGGAAGGAGCTGACAAAAAGGCTCGGAAGCCGGATTCAGCTTGTCGGGGACGATTTGTTTGTCACGAATCCCAAACGGCTGCGCCGCGGCATTGAAGAACATGCCGCAAACGCGATTCTTGTTAAGGTAAACCAGATCGGAAGTCTGTCTGAAGCAATGGAAGCAGTGCGGATGGCACAGTGCGCGGGCATGAAAACCGTGATCTCGCACCGCTCCGGAGAGACGGAAGATGCCTTTATCGCAGATCTCGCCGTCGCAATGGGCGCCGGACAGATCAAGACAGGCGCGCCCTGCCGCTCGGACAGAAATGCAAAATATAACCAGCTTCTCAGAATTGAGGATACTCTTGGGGAAAATGCCGAATACCTCTGTCCGTTCTGCGAATAGACGGCATCGCTAATTTGAAAATAAGGTAAAATAAGGATTGAAATATCTCACCCGCTATGGTAGAATAAGTAACGGTTAGCCATAGGAGGTGTAATTGTGGAGATTTTAAGGACAATTCTTATGATTGTTTTCATACTTGACTGTATAGGGCTGGTTACTGTCGTACTGATGCAGGAGGGAAAGGACAAAGGACTCGGCGCTCTTGGCGGCGCAGTCACGGCGGCTGACACCTACTGGGGGAAGAATAAGGGACGTTCCATGGAGGGAACACTCGTTAAGGTGACAAGACTGCTGGCGATTTTCTTTATTGTGCTGTCAGTAGTGCTCAATCTGAACTTTTAGGAAAAGACAGACACTCTTGTATATCTGATGCAAGAGTGTCTTTTGTTGATAAGGAGAATTAAATTTTGAAGAAACAGTTATTGAAGAACAGAAAGAAAATGATTTATGATCTGATCTGTTCCAGGGGCTATGTCCCCATGCGCATGAAGGAGATCGCAATGCTCCTGCAGCTTCCAAAGCAGAAGAGAGCCGACCTCATCGAGGTTCTTGACAGCCTTGAGAAAGACGGCAAAATTTATAAAAATGACCGGGGCAGATATATGAAGTCTTCAGCGGCAAAGCGTGATAAGGGAAGACAGGTGCGTGAGGGTATATTCCTCAGCCATCCCAAGGGATTTGGCTTTGTTGAATTTCCGGACAGTGGCGAGGAGGATCTCTACATCCCGGAGAAGAACACAGGCTATGCGTTTCATCGGGACCGCGTACAGGTGACCGTGGAGCCGGAGAAGCCCGGCGTCAGGCGCGAGGGGCGTGTAGTGAAGATTCTGGAGCACACGATCACAGAGGTTATCGGTGTTTATGAGGAAAGCAGAAATTTCGGGTTTGTGATTCCGGACAATACCAGAATTCAGCAGGATATTTTTATCCCGAAAGAGCATACGATGGGAGCCAAGGACGGGCAGAAGGTTGTAGCTAAGCTTACGAGATACGGAGACGGCCATAAGAGCCCTGAGGGGCATATTCAGGAAATTCTCGGATATATGGACGAGAAAGGCGTGGATATCCTGTCTGTGGCGAAGAGCCATGATATTCCGATGGAGTTTCCTGAGCGCGTGATAAATCAGGCGGAACGGATTCCGGATCATGTGCTCGAGTCGGATTTTGACGGAAGAAAAGACCTGAGGGAGTGGCAGATGGTCACGATAGACGGCGAGGACGCCAAGGATCTCGATGACGCGGTATCCGTGACGTTCGACGGAGAATTTTATCATCTCGGCGTGCACATCGCGGACGTGAGCAATTACGTGCAGGGAGGAAGCGCGCTGGACCGTGAGGCGTTAAAACGCGGCACGAGCGTCTATCTCGTAGACCGTGTGATTCCGATGCTGCCGAAGAGGCTTTCAAACGGTATCTGTTCGCTGAATGCCGGCGAAGACCGGCTGGCGCTTTCCTGCCTGATGAAGGTAAGCACAAAGGGGCGCGTGGTGGAGCATGAGATTGCTGAGACGGTAATCCGCGTGGACAGAAGAATGTCGTACACACAGGTCAAGAAGATACTCGCAGACAACGATGAAGCGCTGTGCAGGGAGTACGCGGACTTTGTGCCGATGTTTAAGCGTATGGAGGAGCTCTCCCGGATTCTGAGAGCTAACAGAAGCCAGAGAGGTGCGATTGACTTTGAATTTCCGGAAAGTAAGATTTTGTTGGATGACAATGGATTTCCGGTGGACATCAGGCCGTATGAGAGAAATGTTGCGACAGATCTGATCGAGGATTTTATGCTGCTCGCAAACGAGACGGTTGCGAAGGAGTACTGTAAGAAAGAAATTCCGTTTCTGTACCGCACGCATGAGAACCCGGATCTTGAGAAGATGGAAGGCGTGTTGAGTTTCGTGAGAAATCAGGGCTTCGAGGTGCAGAAGCAGTCGGAGGAGATCACGCCGGCGGAGATTCAGAAGATTCTCGAGCAGGTACAGGACAGCCCGATGGAGCCTCTGATCAGCCGCCTGCTGCTGCGTTCCATGAAGCAGGCGAAGTACACGACGGGATGCAGCGGACATTTTGGACTGGCTGCAAAGTATTACTGTCACTTTACATCCCCGATCCGCCGTTATCCGGATCTGCAGATCCACCGCATTATCCGTGACGATTTAAGAGGAAGGCTCAAAGCGGAGCGCATCGAGCACTATGTGGGAATTCTCGAGGACGTCGCCAATCAGTGCAGTGCGACGGAGCGCAGGGCTGAGGAGGCGGAGCGTGAGACGGATAAGCTCAAGAAGGCACAGTATATGCTGGCGCGCGTCGGTCAGGAGTTTGACGGCGTGATTTCGGGCGTCACGGGCTGGGGAATCTATGTGGAGCTTCCGAACACCGTCGAGGGACTGGTGCATATGAGCACGCTGTTTGACGATTACTATATTTTTGACGAGGAGCAGTACCAGATTGTGGGAGAGAGGACGAAGAAGACATACCGTCTCGGACAGAAGGTGCGTGTTCGTATGGAGGATGCGGATCTGTTCTCAAAGACCATTGATTTTGTGCTGGTATAGGGAGGTTAAGTCATGGCAAAGGAAAAGGGAAGCCGCCTGATTGCCAATAACAAAAAGGCGTATCACGACTATTTTATAGAGGAGAAATATGAGGCGGGCATTGCGCTGCACGGCACGGAGGTCAAATCGCTGCGTTTGGGCAAGTGCAGCATCAAGGAGTCCTTCATCCGTATCGAACAGGATGAGGTATTTATTTACGGTATGCATATCAGTCCGTATGAAAAGGGAAATATTTTCAATAAGGATCCGCTGCGCGTGCGCAAGCTTCTGATGCATCGTTTCGAGATTCGCAAACTCCAGGCAAAAATCGCTGAGAAGGGGTATACGCTGGTGCCGCTGCAGGTGTATTTCAAGAACAGTCTGGTAAAAGTAGAGATTGGACTGGCCCGGGGTAAGAAGCTGTATGATAAGAGACAGGATATTGCGAAGAAAGATCAGAGAAGAGAGGCACAGAGAGAGTTTAAAGTGAAAAATCTGTATTAAAAAAATCCCCGTCCGCCGACGGTTCTATATGTCGGCGGCGGGGAGGAGAGAAAAAAGGGGCTGTGAAAAAAAGCATAGCCTAAAAACAAAGAAGGACCATGGGTTAAAAATAAGCCCAAGGTCCTTCTTTTGTGTTAAAATTAACTTGCGATGATAATTATTAACAAGTCTAATTCT
>CALWSC010000111.1 GCA_944384105.1 uncultured Lachnospiraceae bacterium
GCTGCTGTCCTACCTGAATATCCCCAAGCATCAGCTCACTGATCATGCCTGTCACGTATAGGCCTTCGCTGCTTACTACCTGAATAAACGGCTTTCCGTCCACCTCTCCCTTCGCGGGATCGCCGACGCTCTTAACAACGCCGTTGATAGTACTTGTGACATTTTGATTCTTAAGCTGGTCTTCCTTTGTCTTGATCTTCAGGTCTGACTGTTTCAGATCAAGCTTCAGTCCGCGGATATCCTGTTCCTTTTGCCTGATCTGCTTTTGCAGCTCTTCTTTCGTATAACTCTGATATACCTCATCCGGAGTTACCGGGGTCAATACGCCGCCGCTTCCTGTCGCTGTGTTCCGGAAATGATAGCTGCCCTTTGCGGTTAGATTCTTTTGAAGAGCGGGCGTATACTGAAAGGACATCGTATCCGGAACAGGCGTCGGTTCACCCGGTTCCGGGGTAGGTGTTGGCTGCTCAGGCTCTGGATCCGGATCCGGAGTCGGCTCGTCTGGATCCGGCGTTGGAGTCGGTTCACCCGGTTCCGGCGTCGGTATTGGCGTCGGTTCACCCGGCTCTGGAGTCGGAGTCGGCTCACCCGGTTCCGGTGTCGGAGTCGGCTCCTCAGGAACCATATCCATCTGAAGTCTCGCTTCCCACTCCGCTGCAAAGGGCTCCAGCACACTGCCATCCTGATACCACGCGCGCAGCAGTGTTCCGCCCGGCTTGTCGTCCTGGCGAATCTCGAGATAGCAGCAGAACGGAACACTCGTCTCGTTCTTCTGCGTCCCCGCTTCGTCCAGGAAGCCTGCCACCTTATTCATGAAACTTCCCGTAACAACCGCATTCTGCCTGCACAAAAAACGGTATGGGTTCTCTTTCGTTCCGTCACCCGTATACGGTATGGAATTAAAATCCAGGCGATCATACGCCACTGCGTTCGGGTATGGATCCTCATCGGCTGCACCGCCGTCATCGGGAAACCAGATTTCCCCGCTTCCGCCAAAATCAGCTCCTCCGCCTCCGGAGCCGGAAGCAGGCTTTGTGTTCTTCAATTTCTTGAGTTCCTTCTCGGCTGCCTGCAGTTTGAGATTTAGTCCATCCTTATTGAGCTTTTCAATTTCGAGATCAAGATTTACAAGTGTCATATCATAGGAGAGCAGGGGCGTACCAACGCTCACCGTATCCCCCTCCTTGACAAAAACCTGATCCACGAGCTGTCCGCTCAATAAATGCACATCCTGAGAGACATCTGAGGAAATATTTCCGGATATGCTCATATTGTTGCCATAAAATCCGCTTGCGACGGAGGACACCGTTATGACGCCTACCTCCTCCTGATTCGCGCTGCGCACTGCAAAACCTATGCCGACGCCAATGATCACAACTGCCGCAGCAGCAGCCAGCGGAATGATTATCTTCTTAAACTTCATCCTTCTTTTCCTCCCTGCCTGAGAATCCCGTCACGGATGATCACCTGGCGCTGGGCGCAGGACGCGATGTCCGCATCATGCGTGATCATCAGGATAGAAACTCCCTCATCATTGAGGCTGTGGAACAGTTCCATTACCTGCTCGCCCGACCGGCTGTCCAGCGCTCCCGTCGGCTCATCTGCCAGCAGAATCTTCGGGTGATTCACCATCGCGCGGGCAATCGCCACACGCTGTTTCTGTCCTCCGGAAAGCTGTGTGGGCTTAAAATCGATGCGATCTCCCAGCCCCACGCGCTCCAACGCCTCCACAGCGCGTTCTCTGCGCTCCTTTTTCGGCACTTTTGCATAGCTGAGCGGAAGCATCACATTCTCCAGCGCACTCTGTCTGGGAAGAAGCTGGAAGCTCTGGAATACAAATCCAATCTTTCGCAGGCGGATCTCTGACATCTGGTTATCGTTCATAGAACCGATATCCTCTCCGTCCAGAAGAAAGCTGCCTGACGTCGCCTGATCCAGACATCCGATAATGTTCATCAGTGTGGTCTTGCCGGAGCCGGAAGGACCCATGATTGCCACATACTCTCCCTCTTCCATCTCAAAGCAGACATTCTTCAATACAGGGACTGTCATCTTGCCCTGTATGTAATCCTTGCAGATATCTCTTAACTCTAAAATCACGCTGCATCCTCCGTTCCCGCGGCACCCGCATCCGCTGGAGCCGTCTCTGCGCCGCCCTCTGCAGGCATCTCGCCGCCGTCCGTCATTGTACCATCCCCAGCAGGCACTCCGCCTCCATCGGTCACAGTGCCGTCATCCGGAAGCATCCCGCCGTCCGTCATCGCACCGTCATCTGCCATCAGGCCGTCGTCTGTGAGCGCCTCGCCGTCCGTCATAGTTCCGTCATCGTCGGGCATCTCTGCCGGATCCGGATTGCTCTGTCCCATCTGTCCGTATTCTCCGAGTTCTGTCTTCATGCCTTCCTCCAGACCGTCCTCCGGATATGTGATTGCATCTTTTTCAGTTAATCCTTCGACAATCTGGTATTCCATCAGGTTCTCGTCATGCTCGCCAAGCTTCACCTTCTGCTTCACAAGCTTTCCGTCCTTGTCCATCCATACATATGGATCGGAGTCCGCATCGCTGATAAAGTATTCCGGCAGCCACAGTCCTTCTTTCTCTTCCTGCTGCCCATTGTCCGCTTCCATGTAAACATGCTGTCCGAGCATCAGGCCATCTGAAGAATCCAGCTCCACATAAAACGGATAATTGCTCGTCTGCGTCATGGAATCCGAGGAACCTGCGTAGACTACGCCATTGTTATTTCCCGTCGTCGGGTTCTCCCTGTCTACATTTGAGACGGTTCCGCCCCAGGTCTGCTCCTCGTCTACACGGGAATGGATGATCATGCGCTGTCCCTGCATAACGCTGCCCATGTTCTGCTCATTGATGCTGCCTTTAATGCGGTAGTCTCCAAGCGCCAGTATCGTCATAAATGCCTGACTCTCACCTGTGTACATATTCGCGGTATTTCCATTATTGATGGACTTGACAACGCCCGCGATTTCGCTCGTAACTGTGGCGTTCTGGATCGAATCCTGAAGCTTTCCAATCTCCACGCTCTTGCTCTTCTTCTCGTATTCGTTTCGCTTCATCTCAGTCTCAAGCGTCTGAATCTCCATCGTGTAGGAAAGCTGATTGTCCTTATCGGCCTGCTTCTTCTCTTTCTGAAGCTGTTCGATCTGGTTTTTCGTATTTGTGATGTCATTGTCTGTCTTCTCCAGATCGAGCTGCGCCTGGCTCAACTCCTGCTCCATCTTTGTAGTGTCATATGTAAAGAGCGGCGTTCCGACTTCCACATTCTGACCGACCTGCACAAGAATATCCTTTACCGTCTTCTCGCTGTCCTGCTGTACCTCCCAGGTCTGCTGGGACTCCACCACACCGGCAAACCGGTTGACGCTGCCGATACCGCTGCCCAGCCCGGTGAGCATCTCCACGGTATTGACATAGACTACATTGTCAGAAGCACTGTCCGTATCTCTCCCAAGGAAATACCAGAGCGCGCTTCCTGCGGCAACTGCCGCCGCCAGAACCACTCCGGCAATAATTGCTGTTTTTTTCTTCATACGACCTCCACTTTCCTGCTCCCGGCAAAATTACAGCGCCAGGGTCAAAAGGTTATGTTATAGCGTTATTATATCATACGAACCTGCCAAAATTCCTTACGTTTTTTTTAAACTTCTGTCGATTGACAATCCGCCCGCTTCTGAGTACACTAAGGAGAGGCAAATCTGACAGAAAGGCAGGTATTCCATATGCGTCCTGTTTTATATTATCTGATCCTGATAAATGTGATTGCTTTTATTGTCTTCGGTGCAGACAAGCGCCGGGCAATCCGCAGAAGATGGCGCATTCCCGAGCGGACGCTGTTTCTGCTGGCGGTGCTCGGCGGCTCAGCCGGCTGTATCGTCGGCATGGCCTTCTTCCGCCATAAGATCCGAAAGAAAGCATTCGTGTTCGGAATTCCGGCAATTTTACTTGCTGAACTTCTTGCAGGGTTTCTGATTTGGCACAGTCTCCTTCCCGAGAAGCTCTCAGTAAGAGCAGCCGTCCGCGAAGAGTTTGATACGCTGAAGCATCTCGATGCGGATGATGTGGATTCCTACATTTCTTACGAGGATATATTTCCGGGCTCCCGGACCGGGGACATTGTTTCCCGGGAGATATCGGAAGTCTTTCCCCTGTTCTTTCAGCACTTCGATTATAAAATCCGAAGCGTTTCCGTCCTTCCCGGAGGAGAACGGGCGACCGCAAAGGTCACCGTCGATACACTCGATGCAAAATCACTCGCCAAGGATTTCGAGAAAACCTATATGGAAAAGCAGATCAGTTCCAGAGCAAATCCCTCCAGCGTAGAGTATTCGGCTGAGGATTCCTATCTGCTGCTCGGTTCCCTGTTAAAATCCGGCAGCTATGGGACCAAAAAGACGGATGCGGAAATTTCCCTCATATGTACAGACGGGAAATGGGAAGTAGAGCGCACGGATGAGCTGGACGAACTGCTGACAGGATATTTTACTCAGGCAGCCTCCAGCCCAGATCTCTTCACCCCCTCTGAGGTCGTGGAAATTCATTTCGATACCTTAAAAACCTTCGGTCCCGAGCAGCTCAAGCGCTATTTTCATATCGAAGACTGGCTGTCCATGTCAGATAAATCGTATGTCAGCGCCATTACACAGGCGCTCGCCGAGCAGATTCATGCATATTTCGAGTACGAAATCACCGGCTGCGAGTATGTAAGTGACGCAGAGGCAGCCGTCTCCATGAAAATCACAAGTCTGGATTTTAACAAAATCTTAAAGAAATATGCGGACGAGACGCTCGCCTACACCCAGACCTCCCAGGCGCTCCAGGACGGAAGCTCCGGGCGCCTTCAGAGGGCAAACGAGCTGCTCCTGGACTGTATCAGCTCCAACACGGACGCCGCATCCGTCCCGGTTACAGTCACGCTTACAAACAGCGGCACCGGATGGAAGATGGTACACTACGAGGATGCCACTCAGGCGATTCTCGGAAATATCGGCACTGCTTCGGAGCAGATCAAGATCACGATGCGCTCGGCAGAACAGCAATAAAAAAACGGCGTACCGCATGGATACATATTTCATGCGGTACGCCGTCTATTTACGATAAGCATCTGTTTCGTTTAATTTTCCTTCTTAAGCTCCAGTCCCAGCTCCTCAAGCTGCTTCGGATCTACAGTTCCCGGTGCCTCTGTCATGAGGCAGGAAGCGTCTTTTACCTTCGGGAAGGCAATGACATCGCGAATGCTGTCCTGCTTTGCCATAAGCATGACCATGCGGTCCAGACCATAGGCAAGTCCTGCATGAGGCGGAACTCCGTATTTGAAAGCATTTAACAGGAAGCCAAACTGCTCCCACGCCTGCTCTTTTGTGAAGCCGAGCACCTCAAACATCTTCTCCTGAATGTCATCCTGATGGATACGGACAGAGCCGCCGCCCAGTTCGACTCCGTTTAATACAATGTCGTAAGCCTTTGCGCGGACAGAACCCGGATCAGAATCGATCTTATCCCAGTCCTCCTCCATCGGCATGGTAAACGGATGATGCATCGCAACGAAACGCTCCTCCTCATCCGACCACTCCAGCAGCGGGAATTCTGTAATCCATACAAACCGGTACTCATCCTTATTCAAAAGTCCCATCTGTCCGGCGAGCTCCAGACGCAGTGCGCCGAGTACATTCCAGACAATTTTATTTCTGTCAGCGGCGAATAACAGCAGGTCGCCTGCCTTTCCCTCCATGGCATCCACAAGCGCCTTCATCTGCTCTTCCGTCATAAACTTTGCAAAGGAGGATTTGAGGCTTCCATCCTCCTGAACTGCAATATATGCAAGGCCCTTTGCCCCATAGCCCTTTGCAAACTCCACAAGCTTGTCAATCTTCTTTCTCGGCATCGCTCCCTGTCCCTTGGCGTTGATTCCGCGCACGGAACCTCCGTTCTCAAGAGCGCCTTTAAATACTGCAAACTCACAGTCTCTTACAACCTCGGAGACATCGTGCAGCTCCATGCCGAAGCGCAGATCCGGCTTGTCAGAGCCGAAGCGGTTCATTGCCTCCTGCCAGGACATTCTCTGAATCGGGAGCTGTACGTCTACATCAAGCACTTCCTTAAAGAGGTAGGCAAGCAGACGCTCGTTCACATCGATCACTTCATCCACGTCCACAAAGGAAAGCTCCATATCGATCTGTGTGAACTCAGGCTGGCGGTCTGCTCTTAAGTCCTCATCGCGGAAACACTTCGCAATCTGAATATAACGGTCGTAACCGGAGCACATTAAAAGCTGCTTAAAAAGCTGCGGGGACTGCGGCAGTGCATAAAAGCAGCCCGGATGTACACGGCTCGGCACAAGGTAATCTCTGGCTCCCTCCGGTGTAGACTTATTTAAGATCGGCGTTTCGATTTCAAGAAATCCCTCATCTGCCATGAACTTTCTCGTAAGCATAGCCACCTTGGAGCGCATCATCAGGTTGCGCTGCAGATCCGGACGGCGCAGATCAAGATAGCGATATTTTAATCTTAACTCCTCTTTTGTCTTGCTGTTCTCCTCAATCGGAAACGGGGGAACCTCGGACTCAGAGAGGATGCGCAGGCTCTTTGCCCGGATCTCAATCTCTCCTGTCTTTAAGTTCTCATTGACAGCGCCGGAACGCGGCTCTACAGTTCCGGTCACGGCAATGACGAACTCACTTCTTAATCTTCCGGCCTTCTCGAATACCTCGTCGCTGACCTCGCCGTTTTCAAAAATCACCTGAATGATTCCGGAACGGTCTCTTAAGTCCACGAATACGATACCGCCCTTGTTGCGGCTCTTCTGCACCCATCCCATGAGGGTGACTTCGCTTCCAGCCATCTCCTTCGTTACTTCTGTACATCTGTGGGACCTTTTGAGTCCCTTCATGGATTCTGCCATGTCTGTTTTCCTCCTGCCTATTTGTTAATGAATTCCACAATCTCAGTATAGCCCTCAGCTGCAAGCTGATCCTTCTGGAACTTCTTATTCTTCTTCATAATGGAAATATTTACCGTCTTGCCGCCTTCGCGCTGTTCCTTTGCCTTGGCAAGTACCTCACGCATCTTCTCTGCAGGCATATTCTTCTCGATCAGGTATGCGACCTTCTCACCCGCTCCCGGAACCGTATAACCGCGCTCTAAGAGCAGCATGACGATACGCTCAAAGCCGATGGAAAATCCGCACGCCGGCGTCGCCTGCCCGGTAAATCTGCCGATCATCTCATCATATCGTCCGCCGCCGCCTACGGAGCCTCCGAATTCATCCATAGAGATCTCGAAAATCGGTCCCGTATAGTAGGACATGCCGCGCACCAGCGTGGGGTCAAACGCGAGACGGAAGTCTGCGGACTTTGCGCTCTCTACGCTCTCGATAATATTAATCAGATTCTCAGCATACCGGGCATCAAGCGCACCGTCCAGCTTCTCAAGCAGATAACGGATACCGGCGGTGTCCGCAGTCGTCTCCCTGAAAAGAGCGAGATACTTTTCGATATTCTCCTTCGGGAAGCCCTCTTTCTCTAACTCCTCTGCCACGCCGTCCAGCCCGATCTTATCCATCTTGTCAAGAATGATAAATACCGTATCATAGCTCTCCTCGGCAAATCCGCTGTAGGACGCCATCGCCTTCAGAATTCTGCGGTCATTAATTCGGATCGTGAAATTCTTAAAATCCAGCTTTCCAAGAAGCGTCGTGGTTGCAAGGATCAGCTCGATCTCCGCCAGGCACGTCGCCTCGCCTAAAATATCAATATCGCACTGCATGAACTGGCGGTAGCGCCCTCTCTGCGGGCGGTCGGCACGCCATACATTTCCCATCTGCAGCGCCTTGAAGGGGGAGGGAAGCTCACTCATATGGTTCGCATAGTAGCGGGACAGCGGAACAGTCAGGTCGTAGCGCAGTCCGCCGTCCACGAGATCGGCCTCACTCTCGGCGCTCTCAAGCTTTAACTTCTCTCCTCTTTTTAAAATCTTGAAGATCAGCTTCTCATTCTCTCCGCCCTGCTTGCTGGAGAGGTTCTCAATGTGCTCCACGCACGGCGTCTCCACATTGGAGAAACCAAATGTCCGGTATGTCTCCTTGATTAACTGTATCACATAATTGCGGATCTCCATCTCCGCGGGAAGTATGTCCTTCATGCCGGTAACCGGCTTTTTCTTCATAGCCATAAGTCTTATATTCTCCTAATTTTTTTATGATGAGATCGGATAGATCTCGGGCGTTTTTTCCAGGGCAGCCGTCTTGCAGCTTCCCTCGTGGATCACCTTCTGAAATGCGAGAAAAATCCGCACATCAAAATCCTTAATCTGCTCGATCATCAGCCGGATCGCCGTCTCCTGATCGAAAGCGCTGCGGTATGGGCGATCCGAGATCAGCGCACAGTACACATCGCACACGCGCAGGATGCGTGCGCCCAGAGGTATCTCCTCCCCCTTTAAATTATCCGGATAACCCGTTCCGTCGTAATTCTCATGGTGGTGCAGTACCATCTCCTGGATATCTGCCGGGTATCCCTCTTCCTTTAAAATCTCACAGCTCTCCCTCGAGTGCATGCGCACAACTTTCATCTCCTCCACCATCAGGGGATTCTCAATGCTCTCCATCCGGCGGCACAGGCGTACCTTTCCGATGTCGTGGAGCATTCCCGCCACGGCGAGGGCACGGCACTCCTGCGCAGACAGATGAAGCTCCTGTCCGATGGCGAACGCAAGATTGCTGACCTGCATACCATGAAGCAAATGTTCATCCAGGCTGTAGGTGAGCAGATGTTTCCGGTTGACGTATTTCTTCTTCGCAGTCACGTCCTCAACTCCCGTTTTCCTATTTCAGATATGTCTCAATTCCCTTTCTCTTGCGCTCGAGCATCTCGTCCAGCCGCTCCATGTACTGCCGGACATCCTTGACGTTCTCCACACGCTCGATGCGCTCTCCATGCGAAAAGACGAACTTTGTAGAAGCCCCCGCTCCCACTGCCATAATCGTCTGTTTTTCTTCCATAATCAGTATATTGTATATTCCGGCTTTGTCAACCTTGGAATAGCCGACATTTTCAAAATTTCCTGCAATATTCTTCTGGCGGTACAGATAATACGGCGCCATGCCCATGCGTCTGGCACATGCAAGCGTCTCATCCATGATACGCGCACTGTTCTCAAACGAGATCTCCGCATACTTGTCGCGGAACAGATTCAGCCGCGTTGCCCGCTTTAACGCCAGAGAATGAATTGTAAGGCTCTCGGGAGAGAGCTTCTCGATCTCAGAGAGCGTGTGCTGGATCATCGTCTCGTCCTCGCCCGGCAGCCCGATGATGAGGTCCATGTTGATATTATCAAATCCCATACCGCGCGCCTCGCCAAAAATCCTGATCACATCCTCCACGGTATGCTTCCTGCCGATAATATCCAAAGTCTCCTGATTCATTGTCTGCGGATTGACCGAAATTCTCGTCACCGGAAATTCGCGCATGACTGCAAGCTTCTCAGCCGTAATACTGTCAGGCCTTCCCGCTTCCACCGTAAATTCCTTTAAATCCGCATAGGAAAAAGAATCTCCCAGATGTGCAAGCAGCCTGCGAAGCTGACCGGCGCTTAGGGTCGTCGGCGTACCTCCGCCAATGTAAATCGTATTGAGCTGTCTTCCCGCCATCTGTCTGCTCACAAAAGTAATCTCTCTGCAGAGAGCGTCGAGATAATCGTCCACGCGCTTCTCCCAGACTTTCAGAGGATGAGAGCCAAACGAACAGTACAGGCAGATGCTGGGGCAGAACGGAATGCCCACATAGAGGCTGTAGCCGTTCTCATAGTCGATCTCCTTTAGGATCTCCCGTTCTCTGTTTGCGATTGTAATCGCAAGCGCTGTCTTCTGAGGGCTGCAGTAATATGTATCGCGCATATACTGTGCAATCTCAGTATTTTTCTTTCCCTCCTCCAGCATATGCATCGGTATCTTCGTAGGCCGGATTCCGGTGAGTGTGCCCCACGGGAGATTCTGCCCCGTCACACTGCGCAGTGCCCGGTAGACAAGCTGCTTAACCGCATTCTTCGTCTCTTTTCGATCCGCATAGTAGTCGACTGCCGTTCTCTCCTCATACAGCAGCTCATCCCCCCGCAGAAACCGGAGCGAAATCCCATCATCCTCATACATAAGGAGAAGCCTCCCGCCGCACGCAGACGGCTCCTCTTCTCCCTCATAATAATTGACAGCCTCACTCTTCGGATAAAATGCCTTCACCAGAGAGTAGACGTCGTATTCAAAATCTTTTCTGTTAAATCTTATCCCTATCTTATGCAAAAGGATTGTACCTCTTTTCATATCCTATTGTAGTCTCACCCATATGTCCCGGGTACACGTCCGTGTCTGCCGGAAGCGTCTCAAGGAGACGCCGGATGCTCTCGCGCATCTTATGGACATCTGAAGTCGGAAAATCAGTCCTGCCCACAGACTGCGCAAACAGCGTATCGCCGCTGATGAGCACCTTCTCTTCCGGAAAATAGTAGCAGACGCTGCCCTGGGTGTGCCCCGGCGTGTGCATCACGCGGATCTCAAAGCCCGCCAGGTGCAGCACATCACCGTCCTTTACCGTCTCATCTGCGCGCATCGTGTACGCAGATGACCATAAACCTGAGAGATTTCTGATCGGATCGCCCAGTACCTCCTGCTCCAGTTCATGTGCATAAACTTTTACGCCCCAGTGCCTGCGCGCCTCATCCGCAGCCATCATATGGTCATAATGCCCGTGTGTCAAAAGTACTGCAGCAGGCTTTGCCTCCATTCCCGCAATCTGACGTTCGATGCGGTTAAATTCATCCGCCGGATCCACAAGCAGCAGCTCCCTGGTCTGTGTATTCATCAGGAAATAGCAGTTCGTCTGCACATTTCCGAGCACCATGCGCTCTATTTTCAGATTCTTCATATGATCATCCTCTCGTTCGTTCAATGTCCATCACGCTCTCCACCTGGCGCAGCTTCTCAACAAGCGAAGACAGCTCCTCCTTGTTGTGAACGTCAAACGTAATGTTGAATGTGGCAATATCCTGCTTATTCGTGCGCACGTTCACACCGGTCAGGTCGATCTTGCGCTCTGTGAATACCTTGGAAATATCCACAAGCAGTCCGAACCTGTTGTGCGCATAAATATTAATCTCCACGGTATAGCCCTCTGAGCTTACCGCTTCGGGCTGCCACTCCGCGTCGATGAGGCGCGCGCGGTCCGCCTCGCTTAAATTCAGAACATTGATACAATCTGTGCGGTGAATCGTCACACCGCGCCCTCTTGTGACAAACCCCACGATCTCGTCACCGGGAATCGGACTGCAGCACTTGGAAAAACGTACGGCCACATCGTGTATTCCCTTAACTACGATACCGCTTCTGCTCTTTTTCGCAACCGCCTTCTCCTTTGCCTGCTCCACAACCTCCATGACATTCTCGTCTGTGATCGCCTTCTTGTGCTCCTTCTCATAAGCTTCCATCAGCTTATTGAGCACCTGCCCCTCCTTTAAGCCGCCGTGACCGATCGCTGCGAGCACAGAATCCCAGTCGCGGAACCCGTATTTGCGCATAACAGCCGCTGTATAATCCGGCTTCGTCAATTCTCCGAGGGACTTGCCCTTTGTCTTCGCGTACTGGGAGAGGAGCTCTTTTCCGCGGATAATATTATCTTCTTTTAATTCCTGTTTAAACCATTGGTTGATCTTATTCTTCGCCTGAGTGCTCTTGACGAGCTTGAGCCAGTCACGGCTCGGCCCCTTTGCATTCTGGGAAGTAATGATCTCCACGCGGTCGCCGTTCTTTAATTTATAATCTATATTGACAAGCTTGCCGTTGACCCTTGCACCGACCATCTTGTTTCCCACGGCGCTGTGTACGCTGTAGGCAAAGTCGATGGGAGTCGAGCCGCTCGGAAGTGTCTTAACGTCTCCTGCAGGGCTGAAGCAATATACATTCTCTGCAAAGAGATCCAGGTCGCTCTTTAACAGGCTTAAAAACTCTTTGTTATCCGACATCTCGCGCTGCCACTCAAGGATCTGGCGAAGCCAGCTGAGCTTCTCTTCCTCCTGCTCGGCACTGGTCTTCTTGCCGTCGGATGCTTCCTTATACTTCCAGTGCGCCGCGATACCGTACTCAGCAGTGCGGTGCATCTCGAAGGTTCGGATCTGAATCTCAAAAGGCTGTCCGTTCGGACCGATCAGCGTCGTATGCAGAGACTGATACATGTTCGGCTTCGGCATCGCGATGTAGTCCTTAAAACGTCCCGGAATCGGGGTATACATCTCATGAATTACGCCGAGCGCTGCATAGCAGTCCTTGACTGTATCGACAATGATGCGCACTGCAAAAAGGTCGTAAATCTGGTCAAGCGTCTTATCCTGATTCACCATCTTCTTGTAGATGCTGAAAAAGTGCTTTACCCTGCCGTCGACCTGCGCCTCAATGTTGGCTTCCTCCATATGCTTCTTCACCTGAGCCACAATGCTTGAGACGAACGCCTCGCGCTCGCTCTTCTTCTGATTGATCTTCTCAACGAGGTCATAGTACGCCTCCGGCTGCAGGTACTTCAGAGAGAGATCATCCAGCTCGACCTTGATCTTTGAGATACCGAGCCTCTGCGCGATCGGCGCATAGATGTCCATTGTCTCTCTGGCTTTCTCCTTCTGCTTGTGCGGCGGCATATATTTCAGCGTCCGCATGTTGTGAAGGCGGTCTGCCAGCTTGATCAGTATGACACGGATATCCTTTGACATTGCAAGGAACATCTTGCGCAGGTTCTCCGCCTGCACCTCGACTTTATCCGCGGAATAGCTGAGCTGCCCCAGCTTCGTCACGCCGTCAACGAGAAGCTCCACCTCGGCGCCGAACTCCTCGCGGATCTCCTCGCTGGTCATTATCGTATCCTCCACCGCATCGTGGAGCAGTCCCGCTACAATCGTCTCTTTATCCATCTCCAGGTCTGCCAGAATAATCGCCACGCACAGCGGATGGATAATATATGGCTCCCCGGACTTGCGCTTCTGGTCTTTGTGCGCCTCGCTGGCAATCCGGTATGCCTTCTCAATCATGGATATATCATCGGAAGGGTGATAGCGCCGTACGGAAGTAATCAGCTCCTTATAAAGCACCTCGGGGCTCGTGAAATCCTCCATTGCCTTGACGCTGGCGTCTACCCTGTGGATAGTCTCTTCTTTACTTTTACTGGTTTTCTTTGCTTCTTCTCCCATGTATCATCGCCTGCCTCTTCTCAATATACATACGGTATCACTTTTACTATTTGCCTTCATATCGGATAACAGATTCCACATCGTAGCCTGCAAGCTTCTCTCTGCCGTTCAGCCCGGCAAGCTCCATCAGAAATACAATCTTTACAACCTCTCCGCCGAGCTCTTCGATCATTCCCGCGCACGCCGCAACAGTTCCTCCTGTTGCAATCAGGTCATCGATAATCGCGACCTTCTGTCCCGGTTTAATGGAATCTCTGTGCATCTCCACGGTCGCACTGCCGTATTCCAGATCATAGCTTGCCTCAATCGTATCGCACGGCAGCTTGCCCTTCTTACGGATCGGAACAAAGGGCTTATGAAGATTATATGCCACAGGCACTCCGAAAATAAATCCGCGGGATTCCGTTCCCACGATGACATCCACATCCGTATCCTTTAACTTCTCCTGAATCAGATCGATTGCAAGGTGCAGACCGTCCGCATCCTGGAGAATACTCGTCACATCCCGGAAAATAATTCCCGGCTCCGGAAAATCCGGAATACTTCTCACATATTCTTCAATCTTTTTCATTCTTTTTCTCCCCTAACTTCCTTTCATCGACATTGGTAAAAAATATTATAACATTTACCTGCTGTTTTCGCAATTCATTTACCGCACTTACTGAAAAGATTGTATGGTTATCTGTATATTTTCCCTTCCCTGATAGCGGTTTATCGTCGGATAGTACAAAACTGAAAGGCTTTCACGCCCCTTTATGGCATCTGTAAACGCATCAGCATCCCCAAAATACACGGCATCTACCGCGTAGCCGTTCTCATCCATTGCCTGCATTTTCACTACATTTCTATTCTTCCCAAAGATTCTGCATCCAAGCAGCCGGATATTCTTCTGGGCAAATACCGGCTTCTCATTTCCCTTCCCGAAGGGCTGCAGAAGCTCAAGCTGCTCGATGAAATCGCGGCGGATATAAGAAATCGGCATGGGTACGTCAATCACAATTTTCTCTGTAAAATCTTCTTCCGTGAGCGTGGAGCACGCGTTTAACTTTCTCCGGAAGGCTTCCACATCCTTTTCTGCAAGCGACATGCCCGCCGCCATCGGGTGCCCGCCAAACTTTGTCAGATACTCTCTGCAGCGGCAGAGCTCCTCATACATGGAATAGCTCTCTATCGAACGCCCGCTTCCCTTGACGCCCTCCGCAGTGCGCGTCAGCACGATTGCCGGCTTGTGATACCGCTCGCGCACGCGCCCTGCAATGATTCCCGCAAGGCTCTCATGGCAGTCCGGCAGAAAAACAACCAGCACGCTGTCATTTTTCAGACCGCTCTCCTCAATCACGCGGAATGCCTCTTCCGTCCCCTGCACTGTCATCTCTTTTCGGCTCTCATTGAGCGATTTTAAATCTCCGGCAAGGCGTGCCGCGTCCTCACAATTCTGCGCCTCCAGAAGAGACAGCGCGCGCACTGCCGTATCAAGCCTGCCGCTCGCATTCAGGCATGGTCCCAGTACAAAGCCGATGTGGTAGGCCCGGATGTTCTCCGGCTCCATATTATGCACCCGGATAAGCTCGAGAAGTCCCGGATTTTTGGTGTGATGCAGCCGCTTGAGACCCTCCTTGACGATCACGCGGTTTTCACCCTTTAAGTCCATGATATCGCCTACCGTCGCAATTGCGGCAAATTCCAGAAATTCATCATAGATCTCCCGGGCTGCAAAACCGGCGCGCTCATAGAGCGCCTGCATGAGTTTGAACGCCACCACAGCTCCGCAGATTCCCTTAAACGGATACGGACAGTCGCTCTGCTTCGGATTGATGACTGCGTCTGCGGGCGGCAGCCTGTACATTCTCGATCCATCCTCAGCCTCATCGTATGGTATCTCGTGGTGATCTGTTACCACGACCGTCATTCCAAGCTCTCTGGCGCGGGCAATCTGGCCAATCGCCGCTATGCCGTTATCGCATGTCACGATCGTATCCACGCCGTCCGCCGCCGCCTGCTCCACAAGGTGCTCGTTGATTCCGTATCCGTCCGTGATGCGGTCGGGAATTTTCACATCCGCAGCCGCACCGAGCTTTCGAAATCCCGTCTTCAATATGTACGTCGACGTCACGCCGTCGATATCATAGTCACCAATGATCCGGATATGGCTGCCCTGCGAGATTTTTTCCATCAAAATATTCACCGCGCGCTCCATATCTTTTAAAAGCCACGGGCTGTTAAGGCTCTCAATCCCTGCCGTGAGGTATTCTCTGATCGAGTCCTCCCCGATCACATCACGGTTGCGGATCAGCCGGGCAATCACGGGATCGATGTGAAATTCCTCCGCGATTTTCTGAAAATCCGCTCTTTTGGCGGACACTACCCATTTCTGCATATTTTTTCTCCCTCTTCCATATGAGAAGAAGGGGAACTGCACCGGCTCATGCAATACCCCTTCTTCCTGTTTTATGCTTTCTTTGCTTTTTTTGTCTTAGCGGGCGCAGCGGACTTCTTCTGAGCCTTTGCGCCGATCTTCGTTCTCATGACGTACCACAGCGGTCCTGTGATGCATACGGAGGAGTAAGCTCCGCAGACAATACCCGTCATAATCGGAAGTGCAAACTCACGGATTGCGGATACACCCATGACAAACAGTACAAATATCGTGATGAATGTCGTCAGGGACGTGTAAATACTTCTGGTCAGTGTCTGCGTGATACTCTTATTTACAATCTCCGCCAGATCCTCTCTCTTTGAACTGCGCATATTCTCACGGATGCGGTCGAAGATAACGATCGTCGCATTAATGGAGTAACCTACAATGGTAAGCATACATGCGATGAACGTATTACCCACGGAAATTCTGGACACTGCGTAGAACGCAAGCACAACCAGCACGTCGTGTACCAGGGCAAGCACTGCGCTCGATGCAAAGCGGATGTCCTTAAACCGGAACCAGATATAGATCAGCATGCAGACCGTAGCGATCAGAACTGCGACAAACGCATCTCTTCTCATCTCGCTGCTGACCGTAGAGGAGATGTTCTGCGCCGTAATCTTCGTCTCGTCCACACCGAACTCGTCCGCCATCTTTTTGTTTAAGTCCTCGCGCTCTGCCACGCTGAGCTCTCTCGTCTTGATCTTAACGTCATTGCTTCCCACAACCTTCTGCATCTGAATATTGGCATCGCCGGTGACTTCCTGCACTACCGGGCTGACCTTGTTGTCCAGATCGTCAAGTGACATTTCCTCATTGAACGGAACGGTTGTGGATGTACCGCCCATAAACTCCAGGCTGTAATTGAGCGCCTTGCTGTCCTTTACATGGAAAATTCCCATCGCAACCGGGCCCACAAGGATCAGAATAATGGAAATTGTAAAGAAGATCTTCTTTCTTCCCACAAAGTTGATCGTCTTTCTCTCCTTCTGGCGTCCGTAGAACTTTTCGTCACGGATACCGATCGCAAACAGCGCATTCACGATCAGTCTGGACACCACGAGAGCGGTAAACATTGACAGCACGATACCTAGCGCCAGCGTCATCGCAAATCCGCGCACACTTCCTGTCCCCATCAGGCCAAGGACAGCGGCGGCGATCAGCGTTGTGATATTGCCGTCAAGGATAGCGGAAAGAGCCTTCTGAAATCCGATCTTAATCGAATTTCTTACGCTTCTGCCTGCTGCAATTTCCTCGCGGATACGGGCATAGATGATAACGTTTGCATCAACCGCCATACCGATCGACAGAACAATACCCGCAATACCGGGCAGTGTCAGCGTCAAGTCAAAGGCGTTGAGCATTACGAGCATCAGCCCGGTGTAAATAATCAGGGACAGTCCCGCAGCAACGCCGGGAACAAGGTATACGACAATCATAAATATAATGACAAGCGCAAGACCGACAGCCCCTGCGATTAAGCTTGTCGTGATCGCCTCCTGTCCAAGCTGTGCTCCGACAACCTCAGAGCTTAACTCCTCAAGCTCTACGGACAGGGCTCCGATACGGATCGTGGATGCCAGATTCTGCGCCTCCTCGATAGACGACATACCGGTAATCTCCGCGTTGCCGTCTGTGATTTCACTTCTAACGTTCGGCACGCTCACGAAATCTCCGTCATAATAAATACCGATGCTCTCGCCATTCTCTGCCGCTTTCTTCGTAGCCTCTGCGAACTTATCTTTTCCTTCGTCTGTCAGCTTCATTGTCACGACATACTCTGCCGCGCCTGTGGTCTGCTGCTGCGTCGCCAAGCCCTGGGCGTCCGCAACGTCATCTCCGCTCATCACAACGGAGCCGTTCTCCAGCAGCTCGTCGATATCCTTATTTAAAGAGTATCCCGTCTTGCCGTTTCCCGTAAAGCTGTAGTTTTCGTTGCCGTCCGCGTCTGTCTGTGCGATAAAGTACAGTGAACCGGGTGTTCCCAACTCCTCCAGAATGGCGTTTGCGTCTGTCTCTCCCGGAATCTCGATGCTGACACGGTCATCTCCCTCGAGATAGACCTGGGACTCCTCGCTGTACTGCTCCACACGCTGCTGAAGCTTATACTTCGTGTCCGCCATATCCTCTGCACTCGGATTTCCCTTTGCCTGATATGTGATGCTGACGCCGCCGGAGAGATCCAGTCCGGTCTTAATATTCCGCGCAGCGCCCGTACCTGTCGGTCCGAAACCAACGGCTGAGGTGAATGCCAGAAGGGCGATGAGCACTACAGTCAGAATAAGCACCACGATGCCTTGTTTTTTCTTCATTTCCTCTTACCTCTCTGCAAATTATTCTTCTGCCAGTGCAGCCTTAATCATGATAGCACACTCGATGCGCTTCTGCTGCATCTTGCAGCCGATCTCGTACACATCATTGATGGAACCATGGAAATTATAGGAATTTGCCGCGCATCCGCCGCTGCAGTAGAATCTTGCGAAGCAGTCGCGGCACGCATCCTTCGCATAGACGTTGCAGTTCTTGAATTCGGAGCAGATCTCCGGCTTCGTGATGCCGTCTTTTACATTACCAAGCAGGAAATTCTCTTCTCCCACAAACTGATGGCATGGATAGAGATCGCCCCACGGCGTCACCGCGAGATATTCTGTTCCCGAACCGCAGCCGGACAGGCGCTTG
>CALWSC010000112.1 GCA_944384105.1 uncultured Lachnospiraceae bacterium
AAGGTTTCTGTACTGCACTCCCAGCTCTCGCAGGGAGAGCGGTTTGACCAGTTCGAGCGGGCAAAGAGAGGAGAAATCCGAATCATGATCGGTCCGCGGTCCGCGCTGTTTACCCCGTTTCCAAATCTGGGACTTATCATCATGGACGAGGAACATGAGAATTCTTATCAGAGCGAGATTACGCCCCGCTACCACGCCAGAGAGACAGCGCAGGAGAGGGCGCGGCTGGAGGGGGCATTCTTCGTGATGGGTTCCGCTACGCCCTCAGTGGAAGCGTACTGCAGGAGCAAATGCGGCGAGTACCGCCTTGTGAAGCTGATGCAGCGCTGCGGAGACGCGCGGCTTCCAGCGGTGAAGATTGAGGATATGAGGAGAGAGCTGAAGCGCGGCAACCGTTCTATCATGAGCACATATCTGCAGGAGGCAATCGCACAGCGGCTGGAGCGCGGCGAACAGACGATTTTATTTTTAAACCGCAGGGGGTATGCGGGATTTATTTCCTGCCGTTCGTGCGGAACCGTGCTCAAGTGCCCGCACTGTGATGTGTCGCTGACGAGCCATGAGAACGGACGGCTGGTCTGTCATTACTGCGGCTATGAGACGCGTCAGGTAAAGATGTGCCCGGTCTGCCATTCCCCGTATATCGGAGGCTTCCGTGCGGGGACGCAGCAGATCGAGAAAATCGTAAAGTCCATGTTTCCGCAGGCCCGCACGCTGCGGATGGATCTGGACACAACGCGGAGAAAGGGCGCTTATGAGCAGATCTTAAAGCAGTTTTCCGGGAGAGAGGCGGACATTCTCATCGGAACCCAGATGATTGTAAAGGGGCACGACTTCCCGTACGTCACGCTGGTGGGCGTGCTGGCTGCAGATCTGTCGCTCTTTGCTGACGACTACCGGGCCTCGGAGCGCACTTTTCAGCTTCTGACACAGGCGGTCGGGCGCGCCGGGCGCGCCGGGCTTCCCGGGGAGGCGGTGATCCAGACATACCAGCCGGAGCACTACAGCATCCAGGCAGCAGCGTCACAGGATTACGAAGCTTTTTATGAAGAGGAGATCAGCTACCGCAGGCTGATGGGGTATCCTCCGGCGCAGAACCTGCTGGCTGTTCACGCAGCCTGTGCGGATGAGGAACTGCTTTCCCGCGCCATGGACTACATTCGGAAATTTTTGGTGCGGGCAAACCGCTCCGGTACGCTTTCCATGTTAGGACCTGCGGCAGAGAGCGTCTCGAAGGTGCGTGATATGTACCGCATGGTGCTTTATCTGAAGGAGAAAGACTTTCGGGTGCTTGTGGCGCTGAAGGACAAGCTGGAGAAATACATTGAGATAAACAGCGGCTTTAAGCAGATTTATATACAGTTTGAGTTCCGATACGGACAGAAAATCTAAAAAGGAGAGTAAAAGACTATGGCAATCAGAACAATCAGAATAATGGGAGATGCGGTGCTCACTAAGAAGTGCCGTGCAGTGGAGGAGATGACGCCGAAGATTCAGCAGCTTATCGACGATATGTTCGAGACAATGTATGACGCATGCGGTGTGGGGCTGGCGGCTCCCCAGGTAGGTATCTTAAAGCGCATCGTCGTGATCGATGTGGATGACAATCCGTATGTGCTGATTAACCCTGTGATTCTTGAGACGAGCGGCAGCCAGACCGGAAGCGAGGGATGTTTAAGCCTGCCGGGAAAGAGCGGAATTGTAACGCGTCCGAATTATGTGAAGGTGGAGGCGTATGACAGAAACATGAAGAAATACGTCCTGGAGGGAACAGAGCTGCTCGCGCGCTGCATCTGTCATGAGTGTGAGCATCTCGACGGCATTATGTATGTGGAGCATGTCGAGGGAGAACTGCAGGATGTGACATATGAGGATGATGAGGAGTAAAAGTGTATGAAAATTGTATTTATGGGAACTCCCGATTTCTCCGTGGGGACGCTCGAAGCAATCGTCTCTGCCGGCCATGAGGTCGCGTGTGTCGTAACTCAGCCGGACAAGCCCAGGGGACGGGGAAAGGAGCTGCAGCCCACACCTGTCAAACAGGCTGCGCTGCAGCACGGACTGAGGGTGTATCAGCCGAGAAAAGTCAGGGCTCCGGAAGCTGTGGAGAAGATCAGAAGCTATGAACCGTATGTAATCGTTGTGGTGGCATTCGGACAGATCATTCCGCAGGAGATTCTTGACATTCCGCGGTATGGATGCATCAATGTCCATGCATCACTGCTGCCAAAGTATCGCGGAGCGGCGCCGATTCAATGGGCGGTACTCGATGGTGAGAAGGTCTCAGGCGTGACAATCATGCGTATGGACGCGGGGCTTGATACCGGTGATATGATCGCCAAAGTGGAGGTGCCTCTTGATGAGGAGGAGACGGCGGGAACGCTGTTTGACAAATTAAGTGCCGCAGGGGCAAAGCTTCTGGTACAGACGCTTCCCGCACTGGCGGATGGGACTGCGGTTTATGAAAAGCAGCCCGAGGAGAGCCCGACGCCGTATGCCCGCATGATCAAAAAGCAGGACGGAGAGATCGACTGGACAAGATCTGCAGAGGAGATAGAAAGATGGATCCGCGGCATGAGCCCATGGCCGAGCGCGTACACACATCTGGGCCAGAAGACACTCAAGATCTGGCGCGCAAAGACGGCAGAGGGTCAGAAGGACTGCACTCCCGGAACTGTTCTGGAGGCAGGAAAGGAAGGTTTTGTTGTAGGCACCGGAAACGGTGCGTTAAGGCTGCTGGAGATTCAGCTTGAGGGCAAAAAGCGTATGGAAGCAGAAGCATTTCTGCGCGGCTTTTCTCTTGAGCGGGGAACTGTACTTGGCGGCGTCAAAGGACAGGAGGAACATGCATGACATTTATGACCGTTGCATTTATGGGGGGATATGGTTACGGCTATCACAGGTTTTACTTTGACTGGACATATATCCTGGTAATCATTGCGGTGATTTTTTCGACGGCGGCGTCCATGAAGATGAAGAGTACCTTCGGGCGCTACAGCCGCGTTCCCAGCCGCAGCGGGCTAAGCGGTGCGGAGGCCGCGCAGCGGATTTTACAGGCCGCAGGAATTTTCGATGTGCAGATCAGGCACGTCCGCGGAAATCTCACGGATCATTATAATCCGAAGAATAAGACGCTGGCGCTGTCAGATACGGTGTACGGCAGCCGGTCTCTTGCAGCGGTTTGCGTTGCGGCGCACGAGTGCGGGCATGCGGTGCAGCACAACAGAGGCTATGCGCCGCTTTCCTGGAGGAGCGCGATTGTGCCGGTGGCAAATCTCGGCTCATCGCTTGCGATACCAATTTTTATTCTGGGGCTGATTTTTTCGCTGCCGCCGCTGATGAAGATAGGTATTATCTTCTTCTTATTTGCTGTGCTCTTTCAGCTTGTGACGCTCCCGGTGGAAGTCAACGCATCATCAAGAGCGCTGCGTATGCTGGAAAGCTGCGGAATACTGGGAGATGATGAGATCCGCAGCGGCAGGAGCGTACTCTCTGCGGCTGCAATGACATACGTTGCCGCACTGGCGGCATCCCTTCTGCAGCTCTTAAGACTTGTAATCCTTGCCGGAGGACGAGACCGTGACAAATAAAGAAAATTTAAGAGAAATCATTCTGGATATTCTTCTGGAGATCAACCGGGAGGAACAGTACAGCCATCTGGCAATCCGCGGAGCACTGGAGAGATACCAGTACCTTCCCAAGCAGGACCGGGCATTTATCACCCGGGTCTGCGAGGGAACCATAGAGTATATGCTTCAGATTGACTATATCATCAACCGCTTCTCAAAAGTTAAGGTATCAAAGATGAAGCCGGTGATCCAGAACATACTTCGAAGCGGTGTCTATCAGCTTCGGTGGATGGATGCAGTGCCCGACTCCGCCGTGTGCAACGAGGCGGTAAAGCTGGCACAGAAGAAAGGATTTTACAGCCTGAAGGGATTTGTAAACGGCGTTCTGAGAAATATTGCGAGAAACAAGCAGTCGATTCCATTTCCGGGAAAGGACCAGCCGGCAGAATATCTGTCCGTAAAATATTCCATGCCGGCCTGGCTGGTGGAGAAGTGGCTTCTTGAGCTGGGCTTTGAGCAAACGGAGCGCACGCTGGAGCAGTTCTTAAAGGAGAGCAGGACGAGTGTGTATCTGCGCGGAAGCGAAAGCGTGCGGGAGGAGACGCTTGCAGGTCTGAAGCGGCAGGGAGTCACGGCAGAGCCGGCACCGTATGTAAACGGCGCGTATTATATTTCAGGATATAATTATCTGCCGGCAGTCGAAGCGTTTCAGGAGGGACGCCTCCATGTGCAGGACGTCAGTTCCATGATCGCAGGCGAGGCTGCGGGATTCCAGAAGGACAGCTTTGTGCTTGATCTGTGTGCGGCACCGGGCGGCAAGAGTCTCTATGCAGCAGATAAGCTGTGCGGAACCGGCATGGTAGAAGCGCGCGACCTGACAGAACGCAAGGTTGCGCTGATCGAGGAGAATATTGAGAGATGCCGTGCAGAGAACATGCGCGCCGTTCGGAGCGACGCGACAGTTCTGGATAAATCGATGATCGGCAGAGCGGATACCGTGATAGCCGACGTGCCGTGCTCGGGGCTCGGCGTAATCGGCAGAAAGACGGATATCAAGTACAAGATGACACCGGAGAAGATCTCAGAGCTTGTAAAGCTGCAGCGAAGGATTCTGACAAACGCCGTGCAGTACATAAAGCCAGGCGGTACACTCATCTTCAGCACCTGCACGATCTGCCGCAGGGAGAATGAAGAAAACGTAAAGTGGCTGCTTGAGAACTTTGAACTGGAAGCAGAGAGCCTGGATGCGTTTCTCTGTGAAGAGCTTCACAGCGAGACGACTGCAGAGGGATATCTGCAGCTTCTGCCCGGAGTGCATAAGACGGACGGATTCTTCGCGGCAAGGCTGAGAAAAAAAGGAAAATAAATATATGAATACAACCGATTTAAAATCAATGAGCCTGGAGGAACTCTCCGAAGAGATGAAACGCCTTGGAGAGAAGCCATTTAAGGCAAAGCAGCTCTATGAGTGGATGCATAAAAAGCAGGCGGCGTCTTACGAGGAAATGAGCAATCTCTCCAAGGGGCTGCGCCAGAGGCTGGCGCAGGATTACCCGTACATCTGTCTTCGCGCGGTGCAGGTGCAGACATCGAAGCTGGACGGTACGCAAAAATATCTGTTTGAACTGCCGGACGGAAATGTGATAGAGAGCGTGCTGATGCGTTACCATCACGGCAATTCGGTGTGCATTTCTTCTCAGGTGGGCTGCAGGATGGGCTGCAGATTTTGCGCTTCGACGATCGGCGGACTGGTCAGAAACCTTGCGCCGTCGGAGATGCTCGATCAGATCTACCGGATCCAGGTGCTGACCGGAGAGCGTGTCTCTAATGTTGTGGTGATGGGAACCGGTGAGCCGATGGATAATTATGATAACATTGTAAAGTTTATCCGTATGCTTTCCGATGAGAAAGGAATCCATATCAGTCAGAGAAATATCACCGTTTCGACGTGCGGCATTGTGCCTCGGATGATGCAGCTTGCGGACGAGGAATTTCAGATCACGCTTGCGATCTCACTGCATGCTTCCGATGATGAGAAGCGAAGAGCGCTCATGCCGATTGCCAATCGTTATACGATTCGCGAGATCCTGGATGCCTGCCGTTATTATTTTAAAAAGACAGGAAGAAGGCTGACGTTTGAGTACAGTCTTGTGGGGGGCTCGAATGATTCCGATGAGGACGCTGCAAAGCTAGCGGGACTTCTGAAAGGACTGAACTGTCACGTAAATCTCTTCCCTGTAAACCCGATTGAGGAGCGTGACTATGTGCAGCCGGATAAAAATGTTATAGAGAATTTTAGAAAAAAACTTGAAAAATACGGAATTAATGTTACTATTAGAAGGGAAATGGGCAGGGATATTGACGGTGCCTGTGGACAATTAAGAAAAAGATACGTTTCCCACGGAGACGGACAGGGGAAAAGCGAGGTAGAGATATGAAAGCATATTCTGCCACAGATGTGGGCAGGGTCAGGAAGATGAATCAGGATTACATATTCGCTTCCGAGACGCCGGTAGGAAATCTTCCCAATCTTTTTGTTGTAGCGGACGGTATGGGCGGTCATAAGGCAGGGGATTTTGCCTCGAGCCACGGAGTTTCTGTTTTACTGGAATCCATCCGCAGTGACCGGGAATTTAATCCGATCAAGATTATCCGTCATGCCATGGAGAAAGCGAATATACAGATTCTGGAGCAGGCGAAGCAGAACGACGACCTTGCAGGCATGGGCACCACGATGGTGGTCTGCAGTATTGTCGGACATTACGCCTATGTCGCCAATGTGGGCGACAGCAGACTGTATGTTGCCGGAGACGAGATGCAGCAGATTACGAAGGACCATTCGCTCGTAGCGGAGATGGTACGCCTGGGGCAGCTGGATGAGGAAGAGGCGAGAAATCACCCGGACAAGAACATCATCACAAGGGCGATGGGAATCGTGAGGGAAGTAGCGATTGACTTTTTTGACATCCGTCTGGAGGAGAACAGCAGGATTCTGATGTGCTCTGACGGGCTGAGCAATATGCTCACGGATGAGGAGATGTTCCGGATTCTCAGAGAATGCAGGCAAGGGGAGGATCCGACAGGCAGACTGATCGGGCAGGCAAACGAGAATGGCGGAAAGGATAACATCGCAGTAATAGTTGTGGAACCATTTACGAACGAGGTGAAAGAATGATAAAAGAGGGATATATCATAGGGGAGAGATATGAGGTCATCAGCAGGATTGGCTCCGGCGGCATGGCAGATGTCTATAAAGCGAAGGATCTGAAGCTGAACCGGCTGGTTGCCGTCAAGGTCTTAAAGCAGGAATTTCGTGCGGATAAGAAGTTTGTCTCGAAGTTTCGCTCAGAGGCTCAGGCTGCGGCTGGTCTGTCACACCCGAACATTGTAAATGTCTTCGATGTCGGAAATGACGATGATCTGTATTTTATCGTCATGGAGCTGGTGGAAGGCATCACACTGAAGGATTATATTACGAAGAAAGGCAAGCTAAGCGTCAAGGAGGCGACGAGCATTGCCATCCAGGTGTCGCTCGGACTGGAGGCTGCGCACGCAAGAAACATTGTCCACCGCGATATTAAGCCGCAGAATATTATCATTTCCACAGACGGAAAGGTAAAGCTTTCTGATTTCGGAATTGCGCGTGTGGCGTCGTCTAACACGATCAGCTCCAACGCGATGGGCTCAGTACACTACAGCTCCCCGGAGCAGGTGCGCGGCGGCTACAGCGACGCGAAGAGCGATATTTATTCTCTCGGTATCACACTGTATGAGATGGTAACCGGAAGAGTGCCGTTTGACGGCGAGACGACGGTTGCAATCGCGATCAAGCATCTTCAGGAAGAGATGGTTCCGCCGTCACAGTATACACCGGATCTGCCCCGCAGTCTGGAGCAGATTATTCTGAAGTGTACGCAAAAGAGCGTGGACAGAAGATACTATAACATTTCAGAGGTCATTGAGGACTTAAAGCATTCTCTGATGGATCCGAACGGCAATTTTGTCAAGCTGGCTCCGCTGTCGAGCCATGCGAGGACCGTGATGATTTCCGAGGAGGATATGGATGCGATCCGAAGCGGCAGAACGACGCCGAGCCAGGACGAGCGCGACAGGGCGGAGCGTGAGAGACGCCGCCGCGAGGAGGAGCGCCGGGCACGGTACGAGGAAGAGGATGACGACGAGGATGAAGACGAGTACGATGATGATGAGGATGACGACAGCGAAGATGACGATGACAGCGGCATCAGTTCAAAGCTTGAGAAAGCGCTGATGATCGGCGGCTTTGTGATCGGTGCGATCGTTGTCTGCATTCTGATTTATCTCATCGGACAGGCGGCCGGATTCTTCAGCTTCGGCGGAGATGACAAGAAGGATGACACGAAGATCGAGGCAAACGCGGATGATGACGATACAGCCGGCGAGAAGGTACAGGTGCCGAGTCTCGTAAATATGACCATTGAGGAGGCGCAGGAGGAGGCGCAGAAGTATGGTCTGACATTAAAGCAGAGTGCAACGGCAGCTTCAGATACGGTTGCAGCCGGCAGCATCATTTCCACAGACCCGGCAGCAGGAACAGAGGTGGAGAAGAATTCCACAGTTCAGTATGTGCTGAGCACCGGAGCAGCGTCTGCCGCTGCGACAGAGATTCCCGATGTTATGGGAGACGACTGGGATACCGCCTATTCGAAGCTGGTAGGCGCAGGATTTACCGTAAAGGCTGAGGACGAGACAGACGGTACGGTTGTGGGTATGAATCCGGCTGGAGGAACGCAGGCAGTGCCCGGCACACAGGTTACGCTGACAATGTCCGGTTCCGGTGCGGAGACAGAGACCATCCCCAATCTGATCGGACAGACCCAGGAGGATGCGGCTGCATCCCTGGAGAGACTGGGCTTTACAAATATTGAGTTCTCGGAAGGATATGATGAGTCCTATAATATCGGCGATGTCATCGCGATCAGCCCGGCCAGAGGCACAGAAGTCAGTCTGACCGCTACGATCACGCTGACAATTAACACTGAGGACGCGGAAGAAGAGCCGGAGGCGACTCCTACGCCGACTGCAACTCCTGCTCCGGATGCAGGCTCAACGACGAATACAGGCAGCGGAAGCTGGAAGTGTACACAGCCGCTGGGGCAGCCGGATGATTATACAGGAGGCCCGGTGAAGCTGGAACTGGTTCAGACGGTGGACGGAAAGAGCCAGACAACCACTATATTCGAGGGTCAGACAATCGACTCTTTCCCGTATAAGCTGAATGTTACAGGAGCAGACGGCGTGAGCGAGGGTACGATCATCTTTTCCGAGATGCAGGACGACGGCACATATCGCCCGATTGCCCAGTATACAGCAGAATTTAAACAGGCAGAATGATTTTGACAGCTCCCGCCTTTACAGACGGGAGCTGAACTATAAAGAACAGGCAGGGAATGAATGACAGGTAAGATAGTGAAAGGAATTGCCGGTTTCTACTACGTCTCCGTAGCAGGAACCGGAATTTATGAGTGCAGGGCAAAGGGAATTTTCCGCAAGGAAAAGAAGAAGCCCCTTGTGGGAGATAACGTCAGGATTGAGATTCTCGACGAAGCGGAAAAGACAGGCAATCTCGTTGAGATTCTGCCGCGCAGGAACGAACTGATTCGTCCGGCTGTGGCGAATATCGACCAGGCAATGGTGATCTTTGCTATGGAGCAGCCGAAGCCGAATATCACGCTGCTCGACCGCTTTCTGGTGATGATGGAGCAGCAGGGCATACCGGTCGTGCTCTGCTTTAACAAGCAGGACCTCGCGGACAGACAGGAGGCAGAGCAGCTTGAGGAGATTTACCGAAGCTGCGGTTATGAGGTTCTGACGGTGAGTGCCAAGCTCGAGGCAGGAATCGAACAGATCCGCCGCGTGCTGCAGGGAAAGACGACAGCAGTTGCCGGTCCGTCCGGAGTGGGCAAGTCATCGATTACGAATCTATTGCAGGAAGAGGTCTGCATGGACACGGGGGAGATCAGTCAGAAGTTAAAGCGCGGAAAGCATACGACGCGCCACTCTCAGCTCATCCCGCTGGATGATGAAACGTTTTTGATGGATACACCGGGTTTTAGCTCCCTGTTCGTGGAAAATATGGAGAAGGAGGAGGTACGCCATTTTTTTCCGGAGTTCGCGCCGTATGAGGGACAGTGCCGTTTCCAGGGCTGCCTGCATGTTTCAGAGCCGGGCTGTGCGGTAAAGGAAGCAGTAAAAGGCGGGAAGATAGCTGCCTCCAGGTATGAGAACTATGTATATTTTGTGGAAGAATTAAAAGAGAAAAGGAGATACTGAATTGAATTATCAATTATGCCCCTCAATATTATCCGCAGATTTTAACCGTCTCGGAGAGCAGATTCGCCAGGTTGAGAGTGCAGGTGTGAAGTGGCTTCACATCGATGTAATGGATGGAGATTTTGTTCCGAGCATTTCGTATGGAACTCCGGTTATTACATCGATTCGAAAAGAGAGCAATCTGTTTTTTGACGTTCACATGATGGTGACGGAACCGGGAAGATATATCGCAGACTTTAAGAATGCGGGAGCAGATATGTTTACCGTGCACGCAGAGGCATGCCGCCATCTTGACAGGACGCTTGATGCGATCCGCGAGGCAGGTATGAAAGCCGGAGTTGCAGTAAATCCTGCGACGCCGCTGTGTATGCTTGAGCATGTGCTGCACAAGACGGACATGGTTCTGGTTATGTCAGTAAATCCGGGATTCGGCGGTCAGTCATATCTTCCGGAATCCACAAGAAAGATTCGGATGGTGCGTGAGATGATTGAACAGCGCGGTCTGTCCGTGGACGTCGAAGTCGATGGCGGAATCAACAGCGAGACAATAGAAACGGTTCTGGATGCAGGAGCCAATATCATCGTGGCTGGCTCGGCAGTGTTCAGCGGCAATATTGCCGAGAACATCTGCACGCTGGCGGAAAGGATTGAAAAGCGGTGCGGTAAATGAAGACATTGATTTTGACAGGGGGTAATATTGAGCACGGCTTTGCCCTCGATTTTATGAAATCGTATCACGCGGACTGCGTACTTGCTGTGGACAGGGGACTTCAATTCTGCCTGGAGGAGCAGATTGTTCCGGATTGCATTCTCGGAGATTTCGACAGCCTTCCCGGAGAGATCCTGGAGTATTACAAAGCCCGCACAGAGATTCCGATCCGTGCTTTTAATCCTGTAAAGGATGCTACCGATACATGTATTGCGCTTGAAGAAGCAATAGAGCGGGGCAGCACCGAGATTACAATTCTCGGCGCCACAGGCACCCGTCTGGATCATATGATCGCCAGTATTCAGATACTGCTGCGCGCATGGGAGAGAGGCATCCCTGCCTGCATACTGGATTCCCATAATTTTTTAACGCTCCCGGTTGGGAATAGCCTGGAGCTTGCAAAAGACAGCCAGTTCGGCAAATACACATCCTTCTTTCCGCTGCGGGGAACGGTGGAGGGACTGACGCTGGAGGGATTCAAATACCCGCTTGATAACTATACGTTAAAAGACTGGGAAGGGCTTGGCGTCAGCAATGAAATCACTGCTGAGAAGGCACGCGCTTCGTGGCGCGGAGGAGTCCTGTTAATGGTGCAGGCCAGGGATTGAAAATAAACGAGTTAATGATAAAAGCTGTTTGACATTTTGAAACTGCTGCGCCCGCCAGAATGAAAAAGGGCGTAAACAAAATAAAGAGAAAGGCAGAAAGCCCGTAAAATCAAGGCTTTCTGGATAGGTAAAGACAGATATGAAATTAGGAATCGTAAGTTATGCTCCTAATTTTATATCTCAATGCTTGTCTCTAAATGCCCATAAAGCGTGATAGAATCAAGGTTTTCCGTATATTGACCCATATAAAGATTTATATATCTC
>CALWSC010000113.1 GCA_944384105.1 uncultured Lachnospiraceae bacterium
GCAAGTTTTATACTGTAAGTTAAAGTAAAGCTCACTCTCCTGCATAGCTGGTGATTTTTTTGTTTCCAAAGCTTCGCTTCTCCCAACACGAAAATCTCCACAATTTAAATAGACCCATGGCCTAACAAAAAAATGCAGCCGCATTTCTGCGGCTGCACATAACGGATACGATTCAATATTATTTCACAAGCAGGGACTTTCCTGTCATCTCTGCCGGCTGCTGCATTCCCATCAGTTCAATCAGGGTCGGTGCGATGTCAGCAAGGCATCCGCCCTCGCGAAGCTTGTATGCCGGATCTGCATTTACCAGGATAAACGGTACCGGATTGGTGGTATGAGCAGTAAACGGCTCACCTGTCTTGTAATCCACGAGCTGCTCAGCGTTACCGTGGTCCGCACAGATGAACATCTGTCCGTTTACTTCCTTGATTGCAGCTACTGCCTTTCCTACACACTCATCCACTGCCTCAATTGCCTTGATCGCAGCGTTCTCCACTCCGGTATGTCCTACCATATCCGGGTTTGCGAAGTTGATGATGATAACATCGTACTTATCGGACTTAATTGCCTCAACCAGCTTATCGCACACCTCGTATGCGCTCATCTCCGGCTTCAGATCATAGGTGGCAACCTTCGGGGACTTCACGAGGATACGGTCTTCGCCCTTATTCGGCTCCTCCACGCCGCCATTGAAGAAGAACGTCACGTGAGCGTACTTCTCTGTCTCAGCGATGCGCGCCTGTTTCATGTTGTTTGCTGCAAGGAACTCGCCGAACGTATTGCTGATTGATACTTTGTGGAAGGCAACCAGCTTATTCTTGATTGTCTCGTCGTAATCTGTGAAGCATACGTAAGTCAGATCCAGCTTCTTCCCTCTGTCAAACCCTGTAAATTCATCATCGCAGAATGCTCTGGTGATCTCTCTTGCACGGTCCGGACGGAAGTTAAAGAAGATTACGGAATCTCCATCCTGGATTCTGCCGACCGGCTGTCCATCTTTTACAACTACAGTCGGTACGACGAATTCATCCGTCACATCGTTTGCATAAGAATCCTTTACTGCGCACACTGCACACTCTGCATGTACTCCCTCACCCTTTGTCAGAGCGTTATATGCCTTCTCCACACGATCCCAGCGGTTGTCGCGATCCATCGCATAGTAGCGTCCCATCACACTGACTGCCTGTCCGACGCCGATCTTCTTCATCTCGTCGTTGAGCGCCTGGATGTACTCCTTGCCGGAGGTCGGCGGTGTATCACGTCCGTCCAGGAAGCAGTGTACATATACCTTGGACAGTCCCTCTCTCTTCGCAAGCTCCAGAAGACCATAGACATGAGTGATATGGCTGTGAACGCCGCCGTCTGAGAGCAGACCAAACAGATGCAGCGCTGTGCCGTGCTCCTTTGCATTCTTCACTGCCGCGAGCAGCGCTTCGTTCTTAAAGAAATCCCCGTCCTGAATCTCCTTCGTGATTCTTGTCAGCTCCTGATATACGATGCGTCCTGCGCCCATGTTCAGATGTCCTACCTCGGAGTTGCCCATCTGTCCCTCCGGAAGGCCAACTGCCATTCCGCTTGCTTCACCCTTTACGAACGGATATTCTTTCATAAGCTGATCCATCACCGGGGTCTTTGCCTCGCAGACAGCATTGTGCTCGCAGTTATCGTTTAATCCATAACCATCGAGAATCATTAATACGGTTGGTTTCTTGCTCATTGTACATTTCTCCTCTTATATATCTAAGTTTTAACATTTCTTGCTACGCCTATTTTAGCAGAAATGATTTCCGTTGTAAAGCGTGCATCTGACAACTAGAAGGCATTTTCGAAGGCACCGATATTGGCAACCTTGCCGATTACGACGATGACGTCGCCTTTTTGCAGCACATCGTCAGGAGCAATCTCAATATTTGTCTGTCCGCCGCGTTCAATAGCGATCATGTTTAACTTATAGCGGCGGCGCAGCTGGCTCTGCTCCACACTCTTTCCGGCGAGTTCGTCCGGGAGCTGAATCTGTCGGATCTCTACGCTGTCGCACAGGGATACATAGTCGAGAAATGTGCTGGAGATCAGACGCTTCCCGAGGCGGAGTGCCATATCGCGCTCCGGATATACCACGTCCGCGCCGATTCTCTTGAGTACCGCACCCTGCTCCGAGCTGACTGCCTTCGTGATCACGCGCGGCACGCCCATCTCGATCACACTCATCGTGGTCAGTATGCTGACATCCACCTTCTCACCGATGCAGATGACAACGACGTCGCAGTTCTGAATGCCGATCTCCCGCAGCGTCTCGGAGCTTAAATTGCTGCCGATAAACGCATGCTCTGTGTACTGGCGCATCTCCTTAACCTTCTCCTCATCGCGGTCGACAACGATAACCTCCTTGCCCGCCTCGGCAAGCGTTACGGCCAGCGCTTCTCCGAAGCGCCCAAGCCCTATAACTCCATATACCAGATCTTGTTTCTTATTCTTTTTCATAGCTGTATAAACTCCTTTATCCGATCATAACTGTTTCTTCTGAATATTTCACATTTGGCTCTTTGCGGTTCGTCCACATGGAAATCAGCGTCATAGCGCCGACTCTTCCGGTAAACATTACCAGAATAATCACAACCTTTCCAGCAACTCCCAGCTCCGGCGTGATGCCGGTCGAAAGGCCGACAGTTCCGAAGGCAGAAATCACCTCGAATAAAAGCTGCATCAGGCTGTACTCCGGCTCCAGAATGCACATGGCAAAGACCGCGATACACACCACGCCAAGTGACAGAAATGTGATCTGGAACGCCTTAGATATGTTTTGGTGCGAGATGCTTCTGTGGAACGCCTGTACAGGCTTCTTATTGTACAGGCTGCGGATCTCCTGCACCATCACAAAGAAGCTGCTCGTTTTGATACCGCCTCCGGTCGATCCCGGTGAGGCTCCGATAAACATCAGAATACACATAATAAAAAGTCCCGCGTCCGTAAATTCCCCGATGGCATACGTCGAGAATCCCGCCGTTCGCGTCGAAACGCTTTGAAAAAACGCTCCGAGCCATGTAATATCCTCTGTTGCCTTTAAGAGCAGTGTTCCGGCAGTCAGCAGGAATATGGTGGTTACGATCACGACCTTGGAGTGCAGGCTCAGCTTTGAGAAACGCCTGTGCTTTAAAATATCAAGAATAACCAGAAAGCCGAGTCCTCCGAATATAATCAGAAACGCTGTGGTCAGATTCAAAAGTACACTGTCCTGGTACGGTATCAGATTGCGCAGTCCGCCCAGGATGTCAAAGCCGGAGTTATTGAATGCGGCTATCGAATGGAAAACGCTGATGCCCAGCGCATGTCCCAGCGGATAATCCTGTGAGAACACCAGAAAGCTTAATACTGCGCCCACAAACTCAAAACACAGCGTCATGATCAATACAGCCTTTACCAGACGGACAAGCCCTCTGTAATTGTCAACATTCAACGCCTCTTTGACCATCAGGCGGCTTTTGAAGCTTACCTTCTTGCCCGCAGCGATAATCAGTCCCACACCGATGGATGTGACGCCGAGTCCTCCGATCTGGATCAGCGCCGCTACCATTGCCTGTCCAAGCGGCGTGAAATGATCCGCGGTGTCAATAGCGATCAGTCCGGTTACGCAGACCGCGCTGGTGGATGTAAACAGCGCGTCAATAAAATGGACTTCCGCATCGTCCCTTACAGAGCAGGGAAGCATCAGCAGAAGCGCTCCGAGCAGAATCACGGCTGCGAAGCCAAGCGCGATAAGTCTGGCGGGCGGCTGTTTTTTCAAAAAAAACAATATACGTCTCATTTTTATCTACCTGTCTTTCTCTTGTTGTTATCATAAAAATGAGACCGCGCGCTTCTTTCCGTCTTTTCTCTGCAGAACCGAAAGTTCAAAGAGATATCGCAGCGGGGAGAATAGAAACATCCTCAGATGCAGCATGCCTGTACGCATCATCATATAATGCGGCAGGTACAGTGCAGCCGAAAAGAGTACCGCAGCAGTCCGAAACGTATGGCCCTTGGACTGTCGTCCGCAGACCTCAGACAGAACATTTCCCGCGAATAAACCGCTGTGCTGTATGCTCTGCTGATCCAGTCCGTCGTCTGTGTGCCTGTGTATATCACTGACCGGGAAGTCCGGGTCATCTGACCGTATACCAAAAAGCATCACCGCGGCAACAGCCGCAAAAATCAAACATACAGACCACAGCGTTCTCTTCCTTCTCATCGTTCTCCTCCTTTCCGTCTGTTCTGCGCAAAAAGGGCACAGCCTGAACTTCTGCCAGACAATACCCTTCCTCTTCACTCAAAATTTGACCCCAGAATATCACATCACCATGAGAATGTCAAGAAGCCAAAAAAGAGGCTCTCTGCGGTATTTTCGCGCAGAGAGCCGTGAAATCTTATAATACTTTGGATAAAAAGTCTTTTAATCTCGGATTCTTCGGATTACTGAAGAATTCTTTCGGTGTATTCTCCTCCTGGATCTTTCCGCCGTCGATGAAAACCACCCTTGTTGCGACCTCGCGGGCAAAGCCCATCTCATGCGTCACGACAACCATTGTCATGCCGTCGGCAGCAAGCTCCTTCATAATCTCAAGAACCTCGCCAACCATCTCAGGATCAAGTGCGGAGGTCGGCTCGTCAAAGAGCATTACATCAGGGTTCATTGCAAGCGCGCGGGCAATTGCGATACGCTGCTTCTGGCCGCCGGAGAGGCTTCCCGGATAAGCGTCTGCTTTATCGGGCAGTCCGACACGCTTTAAAAGCTCTAGTGCACGCCTTTCCGCCTCTTCCTTCGTCATCAGCTTTAGATTTACCGGGGCCAGCATGATATTTTCCTTTACCGTCATATGCGGGAACAGGTTAAACTGCTGGAAAACCATGCCGATCTTCTGGCGGTGTCGGTTGATATCCACCTTCGGATCAGTAATATCAACTCCCTCGAACAGAATTCTTCCGCCTGTCGGAACCTCCAGGAGATTTAAGGAGCGCAGAAAGGTCGACTTTCCGGAGCCGGAAGGACCGATGATTGCGACTACCTCGCCCTGACAAATGTCCGTGGTGATTCCGTCGAGAACCATATTGTCACCGAACTGTTTCTGTAAGCCCTGCACCTGCAGCAGGACATTTCCCTTATTGCTCATTCTTCCTCAGCCTCCTCTCAAGTCTGCCCATAAAGTAAGTCAGTATGGATACCAGCACCAGATAGAAAATTGCTGCTGAGAACAGCGGAACGTAGGCGCTGTATGTACGGCTCTGCACCAGGGATGCGGCCTTTGTAATATCCACGGTTCCGATATAGCCGATGATTGCCGTCTCCTTCAAGAGCACGATCATCTCATTGATCAGAGCCGGAAGCACGTTCTTAAATGCCTGCGGCATTATGATCAGCCGCATGGTCTGAACATAGTTCAGCCCGAGGCTGCGGCCGGCCTCTGTCTGTCCCTTGTCAATGGACATGATTCCCGAGCGGACAATCTCGGCGACGTAAGCGCCGGAGTTTACACCGAAGGCGATTCCGCCGACGATGATCTCATCAACGCGCACAGACGCGAAGATGATGAAATAGAAAATCAGAAGCTGAATCATGGACGGTGTGCCGCGGATAACCGTCAGGTAGATCTTGCAGATAAAGTTCAGAATCTTCAGCTTGCCGGATTTTTCGTAAGTGGAGCGGATCAGCGCGATGGCAAATCCCAGCACAACGCCGACTGCGAGTGCCAGAATCGTGACGAGGAGTGTCGTCTTCAGACCATTGAGCCACCAGTCGGAGCGCCCCTCAATTACGAAATACTTCATAATTTGATGCTGCAGTTTTTCCCACATAGTCTCTCTCCTGTTCTTATTACCGCCGTTTTTGCCGGGCGGTTACGGCAGAATCAGGGCTGTTGGCATCGGATGTCAGCAGCCCTGAAAAATGTGTGTTTATATAATTACTTCTTTAAGATTACAACCTGCTCTGCGGATGCGTATGTGTCGGTAAAGTCCACACTCTCCAGACGCTCCTCATTTACAGTCATGCCTGCTGCGCCGAAATCAGCCTTGCCGCTGCTGATGGCAGCCAGGATGGACTCAAATGCCATATCGTCAATCTGCAGTTCATATCCAAGCTTGTCGCAGATTGCCTGTGCGATATCCGGGTCAATTCCCACAATATCATCACCGACCTTATACTCATACGGCTCGAACTCCGCGTTTGTCGCCATGATGAGTGTACCATTGGAGCGGTCTGTATCCTCCGGGGATGTGTACGGATGCTCGCCAGCCTCATCTCCGATATAGTTTGAGATGATCTCATCAATAGTTCCGTCTTCTTTAAGCTCGCTTAACGCGCCGTTAATCTTCTCCTGAAGCTCCGTATTTCCCTTCTTGAGCGCGATTGCGTACTCCTCAAGATCGAAGATGCCGTCCACGATCTTTAAGTCATCATTTGCCTCCACGAACTTTGCAGCCGGCTGAGAGTCAATGACTACCGCGTCGATCTGTCCGGTCTTTAACGCCTGTACAGCGTCTGCTCCCTTGTTGTAACGATGCATCTGGGAATCCTTCTCCACCGCCTCGGAAGCAAGGCTGTCGCCTGTCGTTCCGGTCTGCACGCCGATCTCCAGAGTCTTTAAATCGTCTGCGGATGTCACCTCGATCGCTCCGCCGTTGTCGGAAGAAGCGCTGCTTTCCGTGCCGTCTGTGCCCGCGTCGTCAGCTTTCTCGCCGCATGCCGTCATGGAGACAGCCATAGCCGCCGCCAGAGTCAGGGCAGCAAATTTCTTCATATTTTTCTTTTTCATTATTTTGCACCTTCCTGTTATATTCTGTATATTTATTCACGCCGCCAGTCTCTTTCCCTTCGTCCCGAAGCAGAAACAAAAGGCGCCGCTCAACTTTCTCCAATTATAGCAGGTTTTTTTGAAAACACAAGTCTATTTTTCAGATTCGTGTATTTTTATGCAATATTGGCAAAAAGTTAAGGGGCTGTGAAAAAATGAGAAATCATTTTTTCACAGTCCTCTTTTTATACGTGAGCATATGTTTTTTTCTAAAAATGCGTATAACTCCCCCTTACCCCCATAAGTCTAATGATTGAATGGCTTAT
>CALWSC010000114.1 GCA_944384105.1 uncultured Lachnospiraceae bacterium
GTTCCCGATATTGACACGGATATTGGACTTATGCACACTCTCTTTACACTGGAAGATACCCGTGGTCTGAAAATCGGAAAGCTGGACGGCGAACTCTGCCTCCGACTGGACAAAGACGCCGGAATGACCTACCACAGTATGTGGGATATGTTTAACGCATGGTATCAGCAGGCAGAGAAACTGGAGTCCGGCGAGATCACCAAAGAGGAATACGATCAGTGGCGCTATACCTATCCCAAAATGGAGTGGGAACAGACCCGCCAGGATCTGGACGCTCTGCGTGAAAAGCGAAAAGCTGAAAGCAATACAGATTAAAAAAGCCAACAAAAAAGGTCTTGCCAAATTGATTTCACTCAATTCAGTAGGCCACAAGATGAGAACACGTAGAATCTGCTTTTTTATCTTTGCTTCTAATGAAATCAGGGAGGACGATTATGACCGCTGGCGTTACTACTATCCGAAATATGTTACTACAAAACTCTGGGCGAAAGTTCCTTCACAGGAACTCAGCGATACGCTGATGGATACGTTCAAATCCCACCCAACTAACAAAGGAGTTGATACAAAATGCCTGTCGTTCCAATTTATCTTGATATAGACGAAAAAACATACGCCGGTGTCAAAGCTGGTCTCTATGAACTATATGGTTTAGCCAAAAATGTGGATAATAAAAGGGTTGTCAAACACATTCCTGCGGTTGCTGATGCCGCCAAGGAGGGAGTATCTAAAGCTATTGATTTTATCCGAGTCCATCAAAAAGGAACTATCATAGTCGGCGGTGCCCTTATCGTTGGTGGCGCAGTCGCTGGTACAGTGGGTTATGTAGCACATCGAAAACAACGGCAACTAGACAAGCAATTTGCAACAGCTTTGCAAGAGTATTTAGATTCTGCCCGAACCGGAACTTTGAACATCGAAATCTTGGATACTCTTATCTGTTCCATTGAAGCTATTGAAAAGGGTAATCCCAAAAAATCTATTAACCTAAATATTTCAGCAGCCCAATTTGGCGACCTAACAAATTGCATATTTGATTACACTAAACGTTTAGCGGAAGCTAATAACATTAGTACGCAGTCTATAAGCCGGCCAAAATATTCCAAAAAGAAAACCGCTGACGATTTGAAATATTACTTGAACATGCAGAAACATATTTTTGAGCAAGCAGCATAAAGACGACAAAAGCCCTTAGCTATGAGTTTCATACCCACAGCTAAGGGCTTTATAATATAGATTTATTTGTTGCATGCAAAGCCGCTTGTTAACTATTCTCCAACCATAAAACCACCGGATTACAAGAATAATGGTTCTTATGCAACTGTTATCAATTTGTTATCAAGAGACTTCTTAAAGTGCCACAAACCCGCATAAATGCTAGATTTTTTCAATACTTCAACTTATTCGAACTCAATCGTAGCCGGTGGCTTCCCCGTACAGTCATAAAGCACTCTATTAATATGCTTCACCTCATTCACAATCCTGCTCGTCGTCCTTCCAATCACTTCCCACGGAATCTCCGCACTCTCCGCAGTCATGAAGTCAGTCGTGGTAACTGCTCTGAGCGCGATCGCATAGTCATATGTACGCTCGTCGCCCATAACGCCCACAGACCGCATATTCGTCAGTGCCGCAAAGTACTGTCCGATCTCTCTGTCCAGTCCTGCCTTTGCGATCTCCTCGCGCCAGATTGCGTCCGCGTCCTGCACCATCTTGACTTTTTCAGCCGTTACCGCACCGATAATGCGGATTCCGAGTCCCGGACCCGGGAACGGCTGACGGTAGACGAGGTATTCCGGAATACCGAGCTCAAGACCTGCTTTTCTTACCTCATCCTTAAACAGATCACGCAGCGGCTCGATGATTTCTTTGAAATCCACGCAGTCCGGAAGTCCTCCGACGTTGTGGTGGGATTTGATTACAGTGGATTCACCGCCGACGCCGCTCTCTACAACGTCCGGGTAAATGGTTCCCTGTACCAGAAAGTCTACGGCACCGATTTTCTTTGCCTCTTCCTCAAAGACGCGGATAAATTCTTCACCGATAATTTTTCTCTTTCTCTCGGGCTCCTCCACATCCTTTAATTTCGCGTAGAAGCGCTCCTGCGCATTTACACGGATGAAGTTTAAGTCGTACGGACCGTCCGGACCGAATACGGCTTCTACCTCGTCGCCCTCATTCTTTCTGAGCAGACCGTGATCGACGAATACGCAGGTAAGCTGGCTGCCGATCGCCTTTGCCATCATGACTGCGGCAACAGAGGAGTCCACGCCGCCGGACAGAGCACAGAGTACCTTGCCGTCTCCGACTTTTGCACGGATTGCCTTGATTGACTCGTCCACAAAGGAATCCATCTTCCAGTCCCCGGCGCAGCCGCAGACGTTGTATACGAAGTTGGAAAGCATCTTCTTGCCCTCTTTTGTGTGAAGAACCTCCGGATGGAACTGTACGGCATACAGACCCTTTTCCTCGTTCTCAGCGGCTGCCACCGGACAGTCCGGAGTATACGCGGAAATCTTGAAGCCCGGAGCTGCCTTGGAAATGTAGTCATTGTGGCTCATCCAGCAGATCGTCTTCGGTGACACATCGGTAAACAGTCTGGAGCTGTTGTCCACTGTGACCTCAATCTTGCCGTATTCGCGTACCGGCGCCTTTTCCACAGTTCCGCCCAGCAGGTGCATCATAAGCTGTGAGCCGTAGCAGATGCCCAGGATCGGAACGCCCAGTTCAAAAATTTCTTTGGAGTACGTTGGAGAATCCGGAAGATATGCACTGTTCGGACCTCCGGTAAATATAATTCCTTTTGGATTAATTTCCTTGATTTTCTCGATATCTGTCTTATAAGAATAGATTTCGCAGTAAACATTGCATTCACGCACGCGCCTTGCGATTAACTGATTGTATTGTCCGCCAAAGTCCAGCACAATGACCGTTTCTCTTTTCACGTAATTACCTCCTAATATTAGATTTCTGTGATTATATCGTTCCACTATTATATGTGATTCCCCGCGAATTTACAATAGCTTTCCGGCAAATTCCTGTCTTTTCTGTTACAGTTCATCTGCTGTGGGAATCGAGGGGGCAGCGCCCTGTCTGGATACCGCGATGCCTGCCGCCTTTGCGCTGCGGCGCAGAATTTCCTCTGTCGGACGTCCCTCAAGGATTCCCGCCAGAAAGTATCCGGTAAATGTATCTCCCGCCGCAGTCGTATCCACAGCTTTGACGGGATAGATTCCCTGTCGGAATATCCGGCTGCCGTCCCAATACATGCAGCCGTCGCTTCCCAGCGTGAGGAGAACCTTCATCCGGGGATATCTTTCTTTTAGTTTTTCCAGAATTATCTCCGGCTTCGTCTCACCGGTAAATGCATTTCCCTCAATCTCGTTGAGCAGCAGATAGTCCGCCAGTTCTAAGGGAAAGTGCATCAGCTGTTCGTCTATCGGAGACGGGTTTAATGCAATGTGCATACCGCGGCAGTGCGCCTGCTCCATCATGTACGGGATCTCATTGATCTCGTTCTGAAGCAGCAGAAAATCTCCCTCGCCGAAGTTTTCCAGCACTCTGTCAATTTTTGTGCGCTCCTGCCTGCGGTTGGCGCCTCCCCAGAGCAGAATGCAGTTCTGCGCGCTGCCCTCCACCTGTATGATGGTGTGACCGCTGGAACCCTCTGTGACAGAAATGTACGCTGTATCCACACCGTTTTCCCTTAGATAGTCCCTCATCGCGGTTCCGTCCTCGCCGATGCAGCCCGCATGGCATACCTCAGCTCCCGCGCGAGCCAGCGCAACAGACTGATTGAGCCCTTTCCCGCCGAAAAAAATATCTCTTTGGGACGCCGCAAGTGTCTCACCGCCCCGCAGGATATGCGGCACCTGATATACATAATCCAGGTTCAGTGAGCCATAGTTTAATATTCTCATAAGTTCTTCTCCTCCTCTGCCGCACCGAGTTCCTGCAGATACCGCACCACAGGCTGCAGATATTCCCGGCTGGAATTATCGTAAGAGTGCTGATATTTTCCGTTATCCTGTTCTCCCATCAGGCGCAGAAACAGCCGCATCAGAAGCTTCTCTATTCTTCCCATCGCCTCATACCGAATCCCGCTCTCGAGATAGAATACCGCGCATCTGAATCCCTCGTCACGAACACTTACCGATACCTCGCGCTTTGCTTCCGGAGACCCCATCGGCGCTGCTCCTGTCGCGAGAACAGCTCTCAATTTCCGGCGGCGGTCTTTCCTTCTGAGCCACTTCAGCTTCTGAATATATCCGGCACGGAACCGCGAGGCAAAAAGCATGATATCATATGGGGCCAGATCCATCTTCCGGGCATCCTTATATGCTACTGCAGGGCAGCCCGTCATTTCTTCCAGCCATCGGGCGTACTGCTCCGTAAATCCCGTTCTGGAATAATAGATGAGTATTGCGCGCTTCATTCTGCCGCCGACCTGCCGCGGTACTTTTCCCTTGTTGCCATTCCGCCCCGGATGTGACGTTCCTGCTTGTTCACATCCAGCACACGCCGCGCTTCTTCGGCAAGGGCGGGATTAATCTGGGAAAGTCTCTCCGTGGCATCCTTGTGCACCGTACTTTTGCTGACCCCAAATTTCTTTGCCGTCTGCCTCACCGTGGCATTATGGTCTATGATATAATTTGCAATGGCAATTACCCGTTCTTCTATATATTCCTTCATGGGACTACCCCTGAGAACGTTTTTTACATCATATTAGAGGGGGGCAAAATTTATGACTTTCAGATGAGCCTGCCAAAAGACAAGACGCCAGTTGGCACAGAACTGTGTCCACTGGCGTTGCATAAGACTGGCAAAAAACTTTTCAATCATTCTTATAGCTATATTACCAAATGTTTCAAGTTTTCTGGTCTTATTATGCATCATTTTGCTGTATACTTCAAGTACATATGGAATATTTGTATTATTTTTTGCCGTCTTTTTAATATTAATTATATAATTTCAATATTTTATCTGCCGATCTCCTGTGCCAGCAGGCGGATGTATTCCGGTGTTGTGCCGCAGCAGCCTCCTACGATACCGGCTCCGGCATTGATCAGCGTCTTTACATGCTTTGCGAATGTCGGTGCATCCATACTGTATATTGCATGACCCTTCTCGTTGATCGTCGGCATCCCGGCATTCGGCTTGGCGATGACAGGTACATGCGCTTTTCTCTTCATAGACGTAATAACTGCTTCTAACTGGTCAGGTCCCACTGAGCAGTTGACTCCCACTGCTGCAGCGCCCAGCTCCTGCAGAGTCTCCACTGCCTCCACACCGTTTCCGCCATACAGCGCGCTTCCGTCCGCCTCGAGCGTCAGACTGCACATCACCGGCAGGTCACAGACAGAGGCGGCAGCGTCTAAAACCACAGAGGTCTCATCGACACTGAGCATCGTCTCTGCTACCAGAAGATCCACGCCTGCCTCCGCAAGCGCTTCAATCTGCTCTGTATATGCTTCCAGAAGCCTCTCGTATGTCATATCTCCGCGCGGCTCCATCATCTTCCCGGTCGTCGTAATATCTCCTGCAATCAGAGCCTTGCCTCCCACCGCTTCCTGAGACACATCGACAAGGCGCTTATTGAGCTCACGCACCTCATGTTCCTTTCCAAAATATTCCATGCTGATGCGGTTTGCCGCAAAGGTCGGAGCATAGATAATCTGGCTCCCGGCCTCGGCATATTCTCTCTGGAGCTTCTGCAGGATTTCCTTATGTTCCAGTACCCAGAGTTCTGTGCTGACACCCTTGGGCATTCCCGCCAGCGTCAGATTTGAGCCGGTCGCTCCATCCAGAAGAATAATCCCCTTTTGTGCCAATGCTGCAAATTCATCTCGCTTCATATTTTCTCCTTTCAGAAGCTTATTCCGTTTCCCCGGTGCCCGCCTGTTCCTTGAACAGATAATCGTGCTTGTCCGTCACCTTCGTTTTCTTCCATGCGCTCTGTGTCTTGAGACTGCTGTCCTTGACCCAGTCGTTTACTGTAGTGTTATACAGCTCCTGCCTGCGCTCCTCTATGATCTCAGCCTTGCGCTTCTCTGTCGCCTCCTGGTCAAATGTCTTGTCCATGCGCACTACATAGAAGGCTGTTGCCCCTTCCACGACCTCCGGATACAGCTCGCCGTCAGAGAGCGTTCTTGCCGCCTCCTTGAGCTTGTCATCCAGAATCGTATCGTCATCACCGAAATTATAGGTAAGTCCTGAGAGATCCTCATCGATCTCCTTTGCATAATCCGTGATATCAAGAGTAGCCGCGTCTTCCTTTTCCTTCCATGCATCCAGAAGCTTCTGTGCCTTCTCCCGCAGCGCTTCTTTCTCCTCTCCCTCCAGAGGTACCTTATTGCCGTCTTCATCTGTCTCATCACTGTTAAAGGAAATCACACCGTAGCTGATCGTGGACTGCTTTGCCTCATCGTCCGTCACGTTAGTATCCGCTTTCTCTCCGATGGCTTCCTCCATCTTTGCCTGATAGGTGTAAAGGCTCAGGTATTCCTCTACATTTTCCTTTGTGATTCCCATTTCGCTGAGTGCATCTGCGTCATTGGCATCCATAAATTCCTGTGCCCTGTCGGAGATTTCCTGTGTTTCCTCATCGCTTAAAGAAACGCCGTACTCCTCTGTGTGGGATTTCAGGAGATACAGCTTCTGAAGCTCCTTCATAATGTCTTCCTTCAGGACATCTCCGGAACTCTCGCCATCGGTCTTCTCATCCCATTCCAGTCCTCCAACGCTCAGACCATATCCCTGTGTCATTGAGTAATAGGAGTATTCCCGGTTTGCCTGCTCATAGCGCAGCGCAAGGTTTGCGGTTCCCATGGGGATTTCTATATCATTTACCACAGCCGCCGTGGCTGTTCCGTCCACTTTATCTGAACCGCATCCTGCCAGGCCTGATACGGACAGTACAGCGGCAAGCATAACTGCCGCTGCTTTCTTATTAAACTTTCTCATTGTTTCCTCCCGCTGCCGTCCGGCTGACGGCGTTTTCCATTATTTACGCCGCTGTTGTGCGGCGTATCTCTGCCGTCTATTATAATATGTTTTATTTATGGGGGCAACGTTTTTCCAAAATTTCAACATTTTTTCACAACTGGCGCCTCTTCCAGCTCCGCGGTCATTTCATCCAGAAAGCTTCTCGCCTTTTCAAGGAAATTGATGCGCTCGCGTGCATTTTTCTTTCTCGGTCTGTAGATAAAGTACGGATTCGTCTCCATCTTAAAGGAGAGCTCGCTTCCGTACTTCTCCAGAAGTTTCGGGATTCCGGCCGGATTTACCTTTGCGCGCTCGTACATTGTAATACGCAGAGTCTCCTGCTGCTGCTTGATCTCAGATACATAAATTCTGTGGGCAAGCGCCTTAAGCGCAGCGACGGAGAGCAGGTTCTGAACGGCTTTCGGCGGATCTCCAAAACGATCCAGCAGTTCTTCGAGCATATCCTCCGCGTCCCCATCGTTCTCGATGCCGGCGATACGCTTGTAGATGTCAAGCTTCTGATATTCATTCGTGATGTAGCGCTCTGGAATATATGCATCTAAATCCAGATCCACTGCAGTCTCGAAGTCCTCTAGTACCTCTTCCCCTTTCTCCTCAAGCACGGCCTCATTGAGCATCTTGCAGTACAAATCATATCCTACGGATTCCATATGTCCGTGCTGTTCAGCGCCGAGCAGATTTCCCGCTCCGCGGATCTCAAGGTCACGCATGGCAATCTTAAATCCGCTTCCGAGCTCTGTAAATTCACGGATCGCGGAGAGCCGCTTTTCCGCTACTTCTTTGAGCATCTTATTCTTCCGGTACATGAGGAAGGCGTATGCTGTCCGGTTTGATCTCCCTACACGCCCGCGCAGCTGATACAGCTGAGAGAGCCCCAGTTGGTCGGCGTCGTGAATAATCATCGTATTGACATTGGAAATATCGAGCCCCGTCTCAATAATCGTCGTGGAAACCAATACGTCGATGTCGCCGCTGATGAAGCCGTACATAATCTTTTCCAGTTCATGCTCCCGCATCTGTCCGTGCGCAAATGCCACATTTGCCTCCGGCACCAGCTTGGCGATCTCATTAGTGATCTCATCAATGGAGCTGACGCGGTTGTACACATAGTAAACCTGACCGCCTCTGGAGAGCTCGCGATTGATCGCCTCACGCACCATCTCCTCGTTATATTCCATCACGTAGGTCTGAATCGGCACACGATCCATCGGAGGTTCCTCGAGCACGCTCATGTCTCGGATACCGATCAGGCTCATGTGCAGAGTTCTCGGAATCGGTGTCGCAGTCAGTGTCAGCACGTCAATATTTTCCTTAAGCTGCTTGATTTTCTCTTTGTGGGCCACGCCGAAGCGCTGCTCCTCGTCAATAATTAATAGTCCCAGATCCTTATACACCACATCCTTGGAGAGAATCCTGTGAGTCCCTATCACGATATCAACAAAGCCCTTCCGCAGTCCCTCAAGCGTATTCTTCTGCTGAGCAGGCGTGCGGAAACGGCACATCAGGTCCACCCGCACAGGAAAATCCTTCATGCGCTGCACAAACGTATTGTAATGCTGCTGTGCCAGGATTGTCGTCGGTACCAGATAGACGACCTGCTTGCCGTCCTGCACTGCCTTGAATGCTGCGCGGATCGCGATCTCCGTCTTGCCGTAGCCCACATCCCCGCAGATCAGACGATCCATGATCTTCGTGCTCTCCATATCCTTTTTTGCAGCCTCAATCGCCGCGAGCTGATCTTCCGTCTCCTCAAACGGGAACATCTCCTCGAACTCTCTTTGCCAAACGGTGTCCGGGCTGTAGACAAATCCCTCTTTTGCCTGACGCGCGGCATAGAGCGCCACAAGATCCCTGGCAATATTTTTGACTGCACCGCGCACGCGCGTCTTGGTCTTCTGCCATTCCTGTCCGCCAAGCCGGTTCAGCTTCGGTTTCTTCGCATCGGCGCCGGCATATTTCTGCAGAAGATCAAGCTGTGTGGCCAGAATATACAGATTATTCCCTCCGGCGTACTCGATCTTGATATAATCCTTTGTAACCTTATCCACCACGACCTTTTCCAGGCCTCGGTAGATTCCCAGCCCATGGTTTTCATGCACCACCACATCCCCGATGGACAGCTCAGAAAAGCTTTGGATCTTCCTTCCGGAATACTGCTTCTTTTTTCTGCGTTTTTTTTGTTCTTTTCCGAAAATATCACTCTCGGTGATAAGCACGAATTTAAGCATCGGATACTCGAAGCCCCTGCGGGCGTTCCCGAAAATCACCATCGTCTCGCCCGGCTGCGGAATTCGGTTTTCATCCTCCGTGTAAAAGCTGTTGAGTCCCTCCTCGAGCAGATCCTGCGCCAGTCTTGCAGCCCTGGTGCGGGAGGCTGACAGCAGCACAACTTGATAGCCGCGCTTTTTCCAGTCCTTTAAATCCTTGACCAGAAGCTCGAACTGATTGTTGTAGGAATTGACAGAGCGCACATCGAGGCTGTAGGAGTGCCTGATCTCCCATTCACCCTTCTTCGGCTCCATCATGCAAAGCGCTGCGCAGTGTCTGCGGTTAAGGGCTGCAAGAACCTCTGTGCGCTTGCGCAGAAGATCCGCCTGGCCCGGGAGCAGATACCCCTTCTCAAGCCGGTGCGTCATACTCTCCTGAAATTCCAGCTCCATAGCCGAAGCACTCTCGGAAATATGGTTCAGCTCATCGAGAATAACCGGTGCATCCTTCGGGAAGTAATCGAGGAAGGATACGGTGTCAGGATAAAAATAGTGGAGATACTGCTGTGCTCCCGCATTATTTTCCTGTTCTTCCAAAAGTTCCAGCATCTCCTCCGTGCTGGAGCGGATACGCGCCGCCTCCTCAGTCAGCATCGCGCCGCGCATCTTTTCAATACATGCTTTGGCTTCCTTCTGGATTGCTTTCATGCCGCGTGCTTTCGCGGCTTCTGTGAGCACCATCTCTGAAGCGGGATAGATATCCACACTTTCCAGATTTTCGATGGAGCGCTGGCTCTCCATATCAAAACTGCGGATGGAATCCACCTCTTCCCCCCAAAGCTCAATACGCCACGGATTTTCTTCTGTGAGCGGGAAAATATCGATAATACCGCCTCTTACGGAAAACTGTCCGGACTGCTCCACCTGCGGCATGCGCTCGTAACCGAGATTTATAAGCGTCCGCTTGATGTTTTCAAGATCCACGGTGCTGTCGCTCTTCAGATGCAGCACCTGTTCACGGATAAATTCCAAAGGCAGCAGATGATCCATGCATCCACCGATACTTGTGACCACCGCAGCCGCTTTTTGTTCCAGCAACGCGCGGATGACACGCATCCTCTGTTTTGTCAGCAGGTTGCCCTGAATATCCGCCTGAAAGAAGATCAGATCCTTTGACGGATAAAAAAGGACTTCCCGGTCGTACAAGCGGTAATCCTCATAAAGCTCTTTTGCCTTCAGATCGTTCTCCGCTATGATCAAACGCACCGGGGAATCCTGTGTAAGTCCTGCCGCAAAATGCATTTTCTGGGACTGCGTACATCCGGTTACAAGCTGAATACCGGATGACGCATACAGAGATTTCCTGATCTCCTGAAATTCTGCCAGGCCCGAGAGGGGCTGCATAATTGCTTTCATATTCTTTATTCCTTTACTGCATTCTGCTTTCTGTTAAACATATTCATGGCGGAGTCAATCTCTTCCTGTACGATCATCTCCACCGCCTTTGCAGCCTTTACGATTGCCTCGTCCACGGCTGCACGCTCTTCTTTCCCGAAGGGGCTTAACACATAATCCGCCAGATCCCAGTTCTTCGGCTTTTCACCCACGCCGATCTTCACGCGCGGAAAGACATCTGTGCCGATCTGAGCAATGATGTTCTTGATGCCGTTGTGTCCGCCGGCGCTCCCCTTCTTGCGAATACGGATCTGCCCCGGTTCCAGGCTGATATCATCATACAGGACGATCAGCTCCGTCTCCGGGTCAATCTTATAGTAATCCACCAGCTCCCGGACAGCCTCGCCGCTCAGATTCATATATGTCAGCGGCTTTGCAGCCAGAACCTTCTGTCCGGCAATGACGCCCTTGCCGTACATTGCCTTGTGTTTTACGCCCGCCTGTGGGATATGATACTCCTCGATCAGATAATCAACCGTATCGAAACCCACATTGTGTTTCGTGTTCTCATACTGTCTGCCCGGATTTCCGAGCCCTACAATCAGATACATGTATTTTCTCCTGATCAGTTAAAATATACGAGCGGATCCTCCGGCTTTTCCGCCTTCTCCACGCTCACTGCGTACAGCACAGGTCCCACTTCACGGTAGACCTTGTTAAACTCTACCTTTACTTTTGCCGTCACATCCACCCACTGTCCGCTCTTTAAGGACTCTGTCTTGTCGCTGTGGCAGATAAATCCGATAAACGTCATGTCATCTGCGCAGCATGTCATTGCCTTTCTTCCCGGCATAAAGTAGTCTGCATTTTTCTTTCTGCTCTTTACGACTAGTCCCTTATAGCGGACTGTCTTGCCGTCATACTTCTCGGGATGATCCATCATGTCAATATACCAGAGACCGAAGTCCTCATACGGCACGTCGATAAAGTCCCCGCTGGTATCAAACGGCATCTCATCCTCAAAAATATCATCCAGCTCGCCCTCTTCATCCTCAAAGAGCACCTCGCATCTCTGATTTGCGACCTTGATGCTTCTGCGGAACGTTGCGAGCGGGTACTCTCTCTTGCTGCGGTTAAAAATCACCATGTCCGCGTTCCTGCACATCTCCATGAACAGAGACTTTAAATTCTGCATATAGATCTGGAAACAGCTTGCGTCCACAATAACAATATGCTGTGCCGGATCCCAAAACTGGGGCAGCTCCATCTGCTCAAACTTGGACACGCTCCACAGAGGGTTGAACTCTATGACTACGCGTTCCGGTTTGTAGCGGCGGTTCAGCGCCTTTAAATATTCCGGCGTAAAATCAGATGGCTCTTCAACCACCTCAATGACCGTATGGTATCTCTTTTTGAGCTTCTCTTCGTCGTATTCTTCCTCGCCCTCTTCCGTCAGGATCAGAAGCGTGGTTCCGTCGATCTGGAAGTAGTCCTGTTCCAGCGTGAATTTCAGGAAGCTTGTCTTGCCCGCCTCCAGAAATCCAGTGATGAGGTACACCGGTATTCCCATATCTTCTTCAAACATTCGTATTCCCTCTTTCTCCAGTTGTCAGGCACCTGCATACTCTGCGCCTGCCCTTTATTCTAAACGTTTTTTGTGAAAAGCTCAACCATATTTTTCGGATATGGGTTTGATATTATTCTATAATTTTTGATAAATTATTCACATATCTTCACCCATTCACAGAGGCAAAAGTCCTGCAGCTTCGGGGAAAAGTAATTTTTACCATGAAATTCCATATGGGACATGGATATTTTCAATAAATATTTACTATATACATTTACTTTATATCACTGATGTGGTATATTAATAGTATCTTAGAGAAAGGGGGTAACGCCTGTGGAAAAGCTCACTAAAAAAGAATTTGAGATTTTAAGAAGGCTTTGGGAGGGAGGTCATCCCTGCACGGTTTCTGAATTTTTTCGTGAGAATCCCGACATCGCGAAGCCTACCATTGCCAAGGCATTCAAGACGCTCTCCGCAAAGGGATATATAAAAGGGGGATCCTTTGTGCAGAGCAAGACGAATTTTGCTCAGGCTTTTTCAGCTGCACTTACCGAGAAGGAGTTTCTGAAGCTGAAGAAGAATCAGGCGAGCGCATCGCCCGAGGCTCTGTTCAATACGCTCTGGAAGACAGCTTCTGATAAGGACGCGCTGCTCGAAGATCTTGTGGCTCTTCTGGATAAGTACACACAGAGGTCATAAGCAAACATCACTCGTTAATTGTTACATAGTACCAGCAACACGAAAGGGAGCGAAATCTTATGACAAAACTTACTAAAAAAGAATTTGAGATCCTGAGAATACTCTGGGAATCCGGACGTCCGTACACGGTTTCTGAATTCTACAGCGCTCATTCCGATCTCGCAAAACCGACGATTGCCAAAGCTTTCAAGACACTTGCCGCAAGAGGCTATATCAAAGGCGGCTCCTTCGTACAAAGCAAGACCAACTTTGCCCAGGCTTTTTCAGCCAACCTCACAAAGGATGAATTCCTTCAGCTCAGAAAGAATCAGCTCGGTGCCTCTCCGAATCTGCTGTTCAACACACTCTGGAAAGCAGCGCCTGATAAAGACGAACTGCTGGACGATCTCTCCGCACTTTTGGACAAATACAGAAAACAGTCTGAGACAGCGAAAAAAGAGCAGTAACCTGAGTATACTTATTTTTCCCAACATAAAGGCTGCCGCACATGCTTTTTCAGTGCAGCAGCCCTATATTTTTTCTATAACTTTTTATCACGGCTCAATTCTGAATATTTCCGTTATTATCTGATTCTTATTCCTGTTTTTCCTGTATGCTCTTCTTCCGCAGGCTGCCGGCTGCAGCCTCCTGTATCTTTCTGTTTACGCTCTCCCTTACCTGGCCAAGATACGTCAGGTTTCTCGGATAACGGCTGAAGGTCAGCTCCTCATTGCCGAGACATTCCATAACCGTCTCTCTGTCAGTCAGGTGCTCGAGATATCTCATGGCGCGCAGGTCGTTCATAGCCTCCTCCATAAGCATCAGGCGGATCGATTCTTCCGGCACTCCGTCCTCCCCCGGATATACGAGGAAAGGATCTCCCGAAGGAAATGCCCCGTCGGCGTCCGTACTCAGATACGGATTTACGGGATAGAGGGAATACTGGCTGTTGTAGAAGTTATATCCCCACTGGAGAAATCCGGCAATCTGATATTTGTACATCTGTACGCCGAGGACGCGCGTCCGGTAGCCGGGCATAACGATGAACCGGTTTGAGACATCCTTCCACTGGGCGGTACAGTAATACGTCCACAGCTTCTTCGGCGGGTTTTCCAGGAACGGTTCGATGCGGTCGTTAGCGCAGATCGGCTCATCCACAATACCTTTCCCGTAGAATTCATAGTTTGAAAGAGCATCTATGACCGGAAAATCCCGCAGCATCTCCTTCACCATTGCACGTGCCGCCCGGTATGATTCGAGCTGTTCGAGCGAAGGCTCATCGGATATGTGAAAGTAGCACTGCTTCTCAATTCCAAGCTTCTTCAGTTCTTCCGTGAATGAGGCTAGAAACGCGCGCAGAAATGCTGCATACGCCTCCCCGGATGCCGGAGTCTCCCAGCCGAAAATTCTGCACAATTCGCCGTTCTTATATCCCATAATCTTCGGAGCGGCCGCAGCACCCCACTGACTGAACAGATGTGACATCTCAAAATACGCAGCGCCGCAGTCCCTGCACATTTCAATCCAGCGCTCAAAGCGCTCATAGCCGAATTGATAACCGTCATCCGTCACCCACACGTCGACAAGCTGCACCGTGCGCCGCTCCGCGCCCTTTGCAGTGTCAAGCGGAGGAGTAAAAATCGGAGTAAGGATCATATTGCAGCCTCTGCGTACTGCAGTATGGATAAAGTTCTTTACAATTCTCCAGTGCTCCTCACTGAACACCTCCACCCCGTAATAATTTGCCAGACAGTCGCAGTGGAACCATTCTGTGTGCGGAAGATCCAGTTTCGGCAGCACAGCATCCAGAATCTCCGCCTGTACCTTCACGGTCTGCATACAGCCTTCCACTCCCAGCGTGATCTCAATCGAATATGTACCGGCAGGCGTATTCTCATCCGCCGTCACATCTACCCAAAGGCTGCGCCACTGACCCAGAATCATCGGAAAGCCATGTGCGCTTAATTCCTCCAGTCTGTCCGGATAAAGCCCCGGCTCCGTGGTCAGATAGTCGTTATCCGTCTGCCCATGGCAGGGATACTCACATGGCACAAGCGCTGCCGTGCGCACGTGTACGGCAATCTCCTGCGGCGCATTCATTGTTACTTTTCCCCATTCCCTTTTCTCCCCTTCCCAGCAGTAGGCGATCTGGAAGGAGACTGTCTCGTTTCTCAGCGCCGTATAAATTTCCTGCGCTCCCTCGGCGGAGGGTTCGCGGGAAGGAAAGACTTTTTCCATTGGGGAAATATGTTTTATTTTCAACATTTATTGCATCCCCTCCTCTGCTTTGATTGTATTTTATATTAGAATTGCATCATGGAAAAGTCAATCTATAAAATGACAAAGAATCCAAATTTTTCTTGACACGGCCCTGTCCCCGGCTGTATGATAAAGTTACTTTAGAAAAATTCAGAAAGGAGGAACTCAGATGACACGTACCATCAATATCACAATCATAAACCGTACAACTTCACATATCAAACCGATCCGGGAACTTGATGGCAGGGTCATCTGTGCGCCTCGCGGTCTTTTTATCTGTTGATGGAAAAGGACTGCTGATTTTTTGCATGTGCGGCAGGGGCATCCCAGAAGTTCAGGCTTCGGGGATGCCTTTTTTGCGTTTCCGGATCACAAATTTTACTTAAAGGGGGATTTTACTTATGAACCACACCATGGGAACTCTTCGAAAGTTCCGCAGCATCGCCCGTTTCCTGAAGGGAAGTTCGCACTTTCTGGTTCTGGCGCTGGCGGCAGGTATGCTCAACACCATGTTCAATGCCCTGACGCCGCAGATTATTCGTCATACGGTAGACGCGCTGACCGGCGAAGGCGGCTATCCGGGCACACGTTTTCTGCTGCTGGCGGCTGCTGCGGTGGTGGCAAGCGCCTCGCTGGCGGGAATTTTCACCTACGCGAGCAGCATCTGTATTTCAAAAGGTTCCGAGGGCTTTTTAAAGACCATGCGTGACCAGCTTTACCGTCACATTCAGCGGCTTCCTTATACCTGGCATGTGCAGCATAAGACCGGCGATATCATCCAGCGCTGTACCAACGATGTTGAAATTATACGAAATTTCGTCTGCACACAGCTCATGGAGGTCATCCGCATCGTGTTCCTGATCGTGCTCTATCTTGCGATTATGTTTACCATGAACCTGCGGCTGTCTCTGATTGTACTGCTTTTTATCCCGCTGATCATGGGCTACTCGGCATTCTTCTACTCAAGAATCTCACGCCGCTTCCTGCTGGCAGATGAGGCGGAGGGAGAACTCACTGCCAAGGTACAGGAAAATCTGACCGGCGTGAGAGTTGTGCGCGCATTCGGTCGGGAGCTGTATGAGATCGACCGCTTTGACGAGAAAAATAATACGTTCGCAAACCTCTGGATTAAGGTTGGGCGCTTAATGAGTGTCTACTGGGGCGCAGGCGATTTCATGACCGGTATTCAAATCATGACGATTCTCGTGATCGGTACTGTCCTCACGGTTAAGGGACAGATGACGCTCGGTGAGCTTGTGGCGTTTATCTCCTATAACTCCTCGCTCGCATGGCCGATCCGAAGCCTCGGGCGCGTACTCTCAAATATGAGTAAGGCGAGCGTATCTATCGACCGCGTCACCTATATCCTGGACGCCGAGGAAGAGCAGGGACATCCTGATGATGTAAAGCCGCCGATGGACAGAGAAATTCGCTTTAACCACGTTTCCTTCTCCTACGGACACGACGCACCGGTACTGAAGGATCTTGACTTTACCATCCCGCCGGGTACTACCTTCGGCGTGCTGGGCAGCACGGGCAGCGGAAAGTCCACTTTTGTCCATCTGCTTGACCGGCTCTATGAGCTTCCGGAAGATGCGGGCTCTATTACCATCGGCGGCGTTGACATTCGTCATATTGACCTTGCTCATCTGCGGAAAAATATCGGTATCGTACTTCAGGAGCCGTTTCTGTTCTCCCGCAGCATCGGAGAAAATATCTCTGTCACACGGGATGAGCCGTCCTTTCCGGAAATCCGGGAGGCAGCGCGCACCGCATGTGTGGATGATGCGGTCATCCAGTTTGACAATGGATACGACACCATGGTCGGTGAACGCGGCGTAACGCTCTCCGGCGGACAGAAGCAGCGCGTTGCCATTGCAAGAATGCTGCTTCAGAAAGCGCCTATCATGATTTTCGATGATTCGCTCTCTGCCGTGGATGCGGAGACGGATGCAAAAATCCGCGCTGAGCTCAAATCTCACATGGGCAGCAGCACGGTAATTCTGATTTCTCACCGCATTACGACGCTGATGCAGGCAGATTTTATCATTGTTCTTGAAGACGGTCATATCGAGGAGTCCGGCACCCACGACGAGCTGCTTGCGAAAAACGGTATTTACAGGAAAATATATGATATTCAGATGAATACGGACGATGATCTTTTGACGGGAGGAGGAGAAGCATGAGAATTGAAGAACAGGAATATACAAAAAATTTTGATATCAGAATCTGGAAGCGCGTGCTTCCGTTCCTGAAACCATTTCGCAGAACAGTAGCGGTCGTACTGATTTTCAACCTGGTCTGCTCTCTGATCGATATTGTACTTCCGCTGTTTCAGCGGTACGCCATTGATAACTTTATTGAAAAAAATACGCTCCACGGCATCTGGGTTTTCGCTGCGGTATATGCGGTTGTCATCCTCGTACAGTTTATCAGCGTCATGCTCTTTACCCGCGGCAGCGCTTCGCTTGAGATGTACGTCAGCAAGACGATGAAGCGCGCCTGCTTCGTTCATCTGCAGGAGCTGTCTTTTTCCTACTACAATGTGACACCGGTCGGCTACATTCTCTCCCGGGTAATGAGTGATACGGACCGAATCGCCGGTATGGTGGCATGGAATATCACCGACATGCTCTGGGCATTCTTCTATGTGCTCGGCGTATTTATTGCAATGCTGATGCTTAACTGGAAGCTTGCGCTGATTATCATGCTCATTGTACCGGCTCTGGCGCTTCTGACCTGGTATTTCCAGAATAAAATCCTGCACTGGAACCGCAGGGTGAGAAAGATCAACTCCCGCATCACAAGCAGCTATAATGAGGGCATCATGGGCGCACAGACGTCCAAGACTCTTGTGATCGAGGACAAGAATCTTGAGGAATTTCAGGAAATTACGGAGGAAATGCGCACGTCGGCTATTCACGCCGCAAGGCTTTCCGCCGTGTACGTGCCGCTGATTCTGATCTGCGGATCGCTTGCGACTGCGATCGTATTGAGCCGCGGAGGTATTCTCGTGCGTGAGCAGCTTCTGATGATCGGAACACTCTCGGCATTTACCTCATATGCGGTCGGTATCTTTGAGCCGATCCAGCAGCTTGCGAGGAACCTCGCAGAGCTGATCTCCATACAGGCAAATATCGAGCGCGTCGCAACGCTTCTCGACCAGGAGCCAATGGTGAAGGATACTCCGGAGGTTATTGAAAAATACGGCGATACATTTTCTCCAAAGAAGGAAAACTGGGAGCCAATCCGGGGGGATATCGAGTTTCGGGACGTTTCATTCCATTATCCCGACGGACAGGAGGAAGTACTCAGTCACTTTAACCTCAAGGTTCCTGCCGGAACGACGGTGGCAATCGTCGGCGAGACAGGCGCAGGCAAAAGTACACTTGTCAATCTCGCCTGCCGATTCTTCGAGCCGACGGGCGGAGAGATCCTGATTGACGGCGTGGACTACCGCGAACGCAGCCAGCTCTGGCTGCACAGCAATATCGGCTATGTACTGCAGAATCCCCACCTTTTCTCAGGCACAATCATGGAAAATATCCGCTACGGCAAGCTTGACGCCACAGACGAAGAGGTAAAGCTCGCAGCAAAAGCAGTTTCCGCAGATCTCGCTGCCGAGCGCCTGGAAAACGGTTACAATACTGATGTCGGCGAAGGCGGCGGACGCCTCTCCACCGGAGAGAAGCAGCTTATTTCTTTCGCCCGCGCCATCCTGGCTGATCCCAGAATCTTCGTCCTCGATGAGGCAACATCCTCCATCGATACCCAGACGGAACAGCTGATACAAAAGGCGACAGAGAAGCTTCTTAAAGGAAGAACTTCATTTATTATCGCCCACAGACTCTCAACCATCCGTCATGCCGATGTGATTCTCGTAGTAAAGGACGGAAAGATTCTGGAGAGCGGAAAGCACCGGGAGCTGCTGGAAAAGAAGGGCTATTATTATCACTTATGCAGGCAGCAGTTTCAGGAAGAGACGATTCAGAAAAGCAGCAGCTGGGAAAAAGCCTGAACAAAATCGGGGCAGCCTTCAAGGATTCCTGAAGGCTGCCCCATCTGCTTTAATTTTATCTTTTTTATTTTACATGAAACAGCTCTGCCAGCTTCTGCTCTTCCAGCTTCGACCCGATCACGCACAGTCTTCCCGTGTACTCGGCAGCTCCGGTGCGCAGTTCATACTCTTCTGGTACCATATCGAAGTAGATCCACTGACCGTCAGCTCCCGCTACCATACCTTTGGCACGCAGTACGGTACCATAGGACGGATCAGAAGAGAGAGTCTTAAGCGCTTCCTCGATCTCCTCTTTTGTGTACTTGTGAGCTGTCTCGCGTCCCCAGCTTGTAAATACCTCATCGGCGTGATGGTGATGATGGTCGTGGTCATGGCAGCCGCAGGTACAGTTCTCATCGTGCTCATGATGGTGATGCCCGTGATGGCACTCTTCCTCGTGGTCGTGATGGTGCTCATGGCAGCACGCTCCGTCATGGTCATGATGATGGTGCTCATGGCAGCACTCATCCTCGTGATCGTGATGGTGATGATCATGGCAGCACGCTCCATCGTGGTCATGATGATGGTCATGGCGCTCCTCCTCATCGAACATCAGATCAATCTTCACGCCCTCCATTGTTTCCAGTACTTTCTTTCCGCCCAGCTCTTCCACCGGAGTCGTGATGATAGCCGCATCCTTGTTGATGCCGCGCAGCAGCTCCACCGCCTTCTCGATCTTATCCTGAGATGCCTTGTCCGTTCTGCTCAAAACGATTGTCTTAGCATACTCAACCTGGTTCTCAAAGAACTCTCCGAAATTTCTCAGATACATCTTGCACTTGGAAACATCTACAACTGTCGTGTAACTGTTAAGCTCCACACCGGTCTTTACCTTAATATCTTCCACTGCTTTAATAATATCGGACAGCTTGCCGACGCCTGACGGCTCGATAATGATGCGGTCCGGGTGATACTTCTCTATCACTTCATTTAAAGCAGTTCCGAAATCTCCGACTAAAGAGCAGCAAATGCATCCGGAATTCATCTCGCGGATCTCAATACCTGCCTCTTTTAAGAAGCCGCCGTCGATACCGATCTCACCGAATTCATTCTCAATCAGAACTACCTGCTCGCCTTTGAGTGCCTCGCTCAACAGCTTCTTAATCAGCGTTGTCTTACCCGCTCCCAGAAACCCTGAGATAATGTCAATTTTTGTCATTTTCTTTTACTTCCTTTCTTTAAACGGAATATAAAAATGTCCTCAGACGCCCTTATTACAGGCGTCCTGGACACAGCCATATCTTATTGTTTCTCTTCCGCGTATAAGTATATACCAAACACTGATAAATTGCAAAGGCTTTTCCGGCACTGCCTTTTTTCTAATTTCCGCACTCAATGCTAATTTCATTAAATCTTTCCAGAATGTCGTCAATCTGAATCTTTTTTTTCTCTTCCCCTGCCGCGTCGAGCACCGCCTGCCCCTGGTGCATCATCAGCAGGCGGTCTCCGTATTCTACTGCGTAGCGCAGATTGTGCGTTACCATGATCGTTGTGAGCTGCTTCTCTCTTACAATCTTATCTGTCAGCTCCATAATCAAATCTGCGGTCTTTGGATCAAGTGCCGCCGTATGTTCGTCCAGAATCAGGAAATCAATCGGCGTCATCGTAGACATCAGAAGGGCCATTGCCTGCCGCTGCCCGCCGGAGAGCGCTCCGACTCTGATGTCCATCTTATCCTCCAGCCCAAGTCCGAGCTGCCGCAGATTTTCCCTGTAAAATTCAATCCGCGCCTTCTCTGTCCCCCTCTTGAGTCCGAAAAATTTTCCCTTATTATCCGCCAGAGACATATTTTCCAATATCGTCATCTGCGGGCACGTTCCCATCGCAGGATTCTGATAAACTCTTCCTATATATTTCTGGCGCTGATATTCTTTCTGCTTCGCAATGTCCTTTCCGTCAATCAACACCTGCCCGCCGTCCAGCTCAATACTTCCGCAGATCAGGTTCAGAAGGGATGTTTTTCCCGATCCGTTGCTTCCGACCACTGAGACAAACTGTCCCGTGGGCACTGACAGATTAAAATTTTCAAAAAGGCACATCTCATTGATTGTACCCGGATTGTAGAATTTATGGATGTTTTTCAGTTCAAGCACTCTTCTTCACCTTCTTCTTTCTGTCCATGCTGATAATCAGAACTGCCAGAAACAGCACTGCTGTGATCAGCTTCATAGATGTGGGATCGAAAAATTTGATTGCTGCCGCAACGCACGCTTTATATAAAATGGATCCGAGAATCACTGCCGTCGTCGCCTTCATCACGGAAATCTTTCCGAACAGGCTGATACCGATAATCACACTTGCCAGTCCCAGCACAATGGAGCCGACGCCTGAGGAAATATCAAACACCTTCTGTTCCTGTGCAAATACGCATCCGCTCAGCGCTACAAGTCCGTTTGCGATTGCAAGTCCGAGAATCTTCACATTTCCCTTGTCTTTTGCCAGGGAGGTTACAAGATTTTCATTGTCCCCCACCGCGCGCAGCAGATAGCCGGATTTCGTCTTTAAATAAAGATCCAGCAGAATCTTGCTGACTGCCGCGATAATAAGGATCATTACAATTTTCACATACGCCGGAATCGTTCCTCCGAAAATGCCCTCCAGAAATTCGTTCTTGAAGATCGTTTCCTGTGAAAACAGCGGCACGTTGTTCGTTCCTGCAATCTTAAGGTTAATCGTATACAGCCCGGTCATCATGATAATTCCCGAAAGCAGATCGCGCACCTTAAATTTCACATGAATAAGCCCTGTACATACACCGGCCAGAGCCCCGGCAAAAAATGCAATCGGCAGCGTGAGGTATGCGTTCACACCCGCCTTAATAAGCGCCGCCGTTACAGCCGCTCCCATAGGGAAGCTCCCGTCCACGGTCAGATCCGGGAAGTCCAAAATCTTGTAGGTGATATATACTCCCAGCGCCAGTATTCCATATATCAATCCCTGTTCTATGATGGTGAGAATAAAGTCCATCGCTCTCTGCCTCCATTATCAGCTCTCTGAAATTTCTGTGTACGTTTCAACTGCTTCCGTGAGCATATCCTCCGGAATTGTAATGCCAAGATTCTCGGCAGCTTTTTCATTGATGTAAAGATTGCTTCCCTCAATCGTCTCCACAGGCATCTCCTCTGCATTCGCCTCGCCCTTTAACACCTTCGCAGCCATTTTTCCGGTCGCTTTTCCAAGGCTCACGTAATCAAGTCCCTCAGCAGCCAGGCATCCCAGTTTTACCTGCTCAATTTCACTTCCGAATACCGGAATACCCTTCTCGTTTGCCTGATCGAGGATTGTCGGAAGAGCGCTGACTACCGTGTTGTCCGTGAGATTTGTCAGGCAGTCGACCTTTCCGAGCAGATCAGACGCTGCGAGTGAGACCTCGGAAGTGTTCGTGACACCGGACGTCTCCAGTTTAAAACCATATTCCGGGGCCAGCTTCTCGTATTGCTCAATGCTTGCCGCGGAATTTGCCTCACTTGTCGTGTAGAGAATTCCTATCGTCTCAGCCTCAGGCAAAATCTCACGGATCATCTTTAACTGTTCCTCAACCGGCAGTACATCGCTCGTTCCTGTGACTGCCCCTACCGGATTGCCGTCCTCGTCTGCAAGCTCTGCAGTCTGTGGATTTGTCACCGCCGTATAAATCACCGGGATATCCGTATCCATCGCTGCATTGAATGCCGCCTGCGCGCTCGGCGTCGCGATTGCGCAGATCAGATCTACATCATCGGAAACGAAACTCTGTGCAATCTGAGAAGCCGTTCCAGGATCGGCATCCGCATTGTTTTCCTTGATCTCAAGGTTTTTGCCCTCCTCGAATCCCTCTTCCTTAAGTCCCTCGATAAATCCCTCTCTGCAGTTGTCCAGCGATCCATGCTCGGCAAACTGGGAAATTCCGATTGTGTATGTCTTTTCACCGCTCTCATTATCCGCGGCCTGCGCGTTTCCGCATGCGCTTAATCCTGCCATCATTGCCGCGCCTAAAATCATTGCCAATACTTTTCTTCTCATAATCGTGTTCTCCTTTACTTTTTATATTTTATTTTTTGGTGACGTCAAAAGCAAAGAAGCCGATAAAATCAAAAAACCGTCTCAGGCATATATACTATGCTTGAGACGGTAATAAAAATTCACTCTTATTATCGCGGTACCACTCAATTTGACAAATGTGTCCACTTTCCTCGCGTACTATCATACGCTCCTGATTGATAACGGGTTCGGTTCCCGGCGACGCCTACTCTTTTCATTTCGGATCGCCCTCGAAAGTCCATTCGGCATCAAGCTCCATACGGCAATTCCACCACCTGCCGCTCTCTGCGATTTCGCTCAAAGCTTACTCCTCTTTCTCATCGGTTTTGCTTTTGATGGTTTCGATTTTAATACATATTTTTTCGTTTGTCAAGAAAATTTTAGAATTCTTTTCTGATATATTTGGGATATATACTAAATTTTTCTTCTTGATATTTCTTCCGTCAAGTGGAGGAAGCCTTTATGAAACATAGATCCTGCAGCATTGCGGCCTTTGCGGAGATCCCCGTTTCTGTTCCAGCAGAGCCAATGGTTTTCCCTTTAGATTTCCCGGATAACCGTCTCAAATCCTCCCAGCACCACTTCCTGCGTTCCGTAGTCCGTCTCCACTGACGTGCGCTGTTCCTGACTGCTGTTGTTGATTACGATCAGCGTTTTTCCGTCAGGATAATACGCACACTCGGTCTGCAGATTATCCGTCAAATACTTCGGCTCCCTGATTCCGACCGCATACATCAGCAGGTTTAAAAGCATTCTTGTATTCTGATTCGTAAATGTAAAATGAGAAAGGTAAATACCTTTTCCCTTTCCAAATTCATGGACGCAAGCCAGGATCTTTCCATTCTCCGACGCCAGCACATCCGCCGTTCCGTCCGTAAGGAAAACGCCTTCCTCCGGACGGATAGTAGCTCCATCTGGGATCAGTCCCTCACTGTCTTTCGTTTCAAAGGTCCACTTTCCGTGGCAGACTTTTGCGCCCGTGTCTTTATCTACACCCAGCACCGGAGCCATGCGGAAGTAATCACTGTATCCTTCTGCAGCCGACGGCTCGCCGACGCCGAGGAATACGCCGCCCTCCTGTACCCAGGCATACAGTGTCTCCAGAAGCGAAACATCTTTCCATGCGTCTCCGCCGCTCCACGCTGTTCTGGCCGCACCCGCGTTGATCACCACATCTGCATCGCCGAGCGCTCCGTTTTTTACATCCTCAAAGCTTATAAATTTTACATCTACCGGAAGTCCGGAAAGAGCTTCGTTGATATGGATGAGATCGTGCATGTACGTCTCGTGGAAATGCCCGGACAGAGTCCAGGATCGCAGGCTTCCCCAACTGTGAAGGACTGCAACGCGGCACGGAAGCGTGTAGACTGCTCCCTTAGCATGCAGCTCCTTGATCCTGCGGAATTCATCCGCCACCTCAGCAATGTACTCTACAAAATCCGGATAATTTTCCGTCAGATGCAGATATCCGCCAAGACCGATTCTGTCGACAGGCTGGCGCAGCAGAGCGCGGCGCACGCTGTTCCAGTATTTCTTTGCGTCCAGCGTCGGATCTCCGTCTCCGCTGAACGTAGGCGCTCCTCCCAGCCCCACCGGGAACAGATAGGGGTGCAGGCGCAGCTCATGCGTCTTCACATCCGCTCCGGCGCACAGACGCGCTTCATATCCCGAGAATACGCACTTAATCAGTCCGTCGAAATTGAATTTCGGAAACAGGGCACTGTACGGTTCCACACCGATCCAACTGTCATCGTAGAATACATATGCTTTCTTTCCGTAATCATGCACCAGCTGTACGAGCTTTTTCCCGAACTCCACAACAAAGCGGTTCGTAAATTCCATATAGTCCCTCTGCTTCTTACCCGCGGGCATATGCGTTACATGAAGTTTTCCCTGATGAATAAAATCCTCAGCCGTCAGCTCATAGCCGTATGCTTTCTGAAATTCCTCCAGAGCCTGCGGGCTTACTGTGAAATCATAAGAACCCCAGTCTGTGTACAAATTTCTGTTTCTCTTATCAGAGCCCCAGATCCAGACAAAATTGTAGAACATGGAGGTAAATCGCACTACCGTAGTCGCCGGATGGGTCTCGCACCAGTTCTTCAGCCAGCCGTAAAGATAATCCTGCGCCTCCTGGCTTCTGGGATCCACAGGCATCAGATGCTCCTTGTCCCAGCTGTTCGTCACATGGTTATACATGGATATCTCTTCCCAGATACGGTATGCCAGAAAGCTCACCGTATATTCATGAAAAGGCTTCACTCCGTTCAGTCTGACATTTCCCGATGCACTATCGTAGCTCCAGCGGTTTCTGTCCACCTCGGCTTCCTGCGTCCTGTCGTATACCTGCCAGTATTTCACTGATTCAGGGCTGTCATTGATGCAAAACTGCTCCTCAAAGAAGCCGTCCATCAGATGAATGGCGAGCGTATCCTGAACCGCCATTCTGGGAATCGTCATCAAAAACGTCTGCTGCAGATACTGCGGATGCTCTTTTGCCCAGGCATTATGGTCTCTGATAATGCAGATTGTGGAATAAATTCCATATCCGGCTTCCAGGATCTCCGGGGACAACTCCGTCCCGTCGCTGTCACGGATCACATCCGCTCCCCATTTCTCCGCCAGCTCCAGCGTCAGCTTTTCATATCCCGCCTCTCCCGGAAGTGTAAAATCTCCTTTATTTCTATTCATATAATAACCAACCTCTCTTTTCTATTCTACTGTCTCGTTCTATACTATCGGATCAAAAGGTTATCCGCCCCAACACTCTGCATATTTCGGCGGCATCTCTTCTTTGTATCCTGTCCCGGGGCATAAATCCTTCCCCCACGCACCCAAGCGCTCGGGCCGCAGCGCACAGCATCCCTGCCCATTCGTCCGCTCCCTCCATGGATTTTATATTCTCAGGAAGGGGTCTTCGGCTCTTATAACCCAACATGAGAATATTCAGAAATTCTTCGCCCGTTACCTCCCGCTCCGGATACAGACGGTTTTCCTTTACCATCTCTGCTGGGATCAGCCCGTTCTGCCAGGCACATTCCACCGCTCCGGCGTACGTCTCATGTCCCACAACGTCCGTGAACATATCATTATATACATTTATCGGAAAAAAGCGCAGGGTTTCAATCGCCATTTCCAGAGCCTCCGCCCGGGTCAGATATTCCTCCGGGCGCTCCAGGTCCCGGAACAGGATCTCTCTTGCACTCTGCGCATGCTCCAGCCCCGCAGGAATCTCTACGCTTCTGCTGCTCTTCGGAAGTTCCCAGACTCCCACATCCGCTCTTTTTTCCGCAGCGCCCAGCCGTTTCAGTTCGTCCGCCACATAGCCTGCAAACAGGTATGCTCCAAAGTCATTCGTATGCGTATAGTCTGATGGATAGAAATAGCCCCGGGCACCCTCCCTGCCGTGATCCGTGATAAATGCCATACTTTTTTCATGCAGCTCCGCCACGGGGACATCCTGCTCCGCCCCGATCCGCCTGCATACCGCATCATACTCCCACAGAAGGTCATTGTAAGCTCCGCTGTCACCCTTCCAGGTGTTTCTCGCCAGCGGAGTCACAAGGATGGGAAGCGCCCCTTTTTGCCGGATCTCAAGGATATATCTCTCCAGATTTTTCCGGTATCCCCCTGCGGCAGTGAGATGAAGAAGCTTCTGGTCATTATGTCCAAACTGAAACAGACAGATATCTCCCTTTCCAATTCTGTCCAGCAGTATCCTGTAATGCCCTTCGCTTCGGAAGCTCTCGGTTGTGAGTCCCGAATGAGCGTGATTGGATACCGCAAAACGTTTCTCCATATAGCAGCCCAGCATCTGCCCCCATCCGCTGTAGCTCTGCTCAGGAAGGTATGGGCAAAATGCCGTCTGATCCGTAACCGTGGAGTCTCCCGCAATGTAAATTGTCGGAACCTCTTCACGGGAAACAACAATCTCCCGGATCCGCACATCATCTGCCACAAGCGATATCTTCACAGACCGGTCTGCCATTTCCTCCGCATGATTTCTCGGAATGATGGGGCAGACATGTTCCAGAGCTGTCACACGCTTTGTCTCTCCCGGCTTGAGCATTCCCCTAAACACCAGCTGCCTCCTTCCTGCAAAGACCAGTGCTTCCTGCGCATGTTCTGCGCTCTGCGGCAGAGAGAGCGTTACTGTGAGCCGGTAATTTCCTTCCTCCGGAACCGCTGTCTTAAATACCAGCGGGATCTTCCACTGAGCAGGATACGGCACACGCACCTCTGACCATACTCCAGCGTTGTCTTCGCGGATCTCCTGGACCTCCAAATCCTGAAGCCAGCAGGCTGGTTCAAATCCGCTGTTCAGTTCCGGAATATTCAGACGTATGTCCCGCACTCCTGCCGCTCTGGTCACAAAACCAAATCCCTCTCGGTCATACACCCTACCGGCAGGAATACGGAATCCGCTGCCTTCTGCTGCTCCGAATATAAATTTCATCTCTTCACAACGCTCCGTCATTTCTGGAATTTTCATAATCTAACACCTCCGCGAAAAATGCCAGTGCCAGACCCTGACCCCAGCCCTGGATCCAGTCTTTGGATATATTCCGATATCCCTCACGGTCTTTCATGACAGCCGTTCCGCCGGAGACATTCAAAACCCGTCCATCCGGTCCGATATTCTGAATGATTCCCGGTATGGATTTATTGATGTATTTAAAGTGCAGAGGATTTCCCTTGGAAACCATAGCCGCCGCGATTCCGCAGGATGCGGAAACCTCCTCATACGATCCCTCATCGTCCAGAATCGTCCGCCACAGCCCATTCTCCGTCTGCAGCAGCTTGAGCGCCGCTAACTGTTCGTTCAGGGATCCCGCCACATCCATATATTTGGGATACAGATAGCACTCCGGCAGGACTCTTCTCACCTGCGACATGGTGTACGCCGCCCAGGCATTGGCTCTTCCCCAGTAGAAACCGGACATATGGCTCTTGTCGATATTATTATATCCGTGATACCAAAGTCCGCTGTCCGGATCCTGCAGATATTTGATATGCCAGTAATACTGGTTCAGCGCGTCCTCGATCATGTCCTCATCTTTCAGCTTCACACCGACCCGCAGCAGAAAGAACGCCGCCATAAACAGAGTGTCCGCCCACGCCTGCTCCGGAAAATCATTATTGGCGGATACCGTATGCTGCAGGACGCTGTCACCAAAGCGCAGCGCATGATTCCTGAGGTAATCCACCTTACTCATCACGATCTCCCAGTACCGCTCGTCTCCTGTCGCTTCATACAGCGTAATCAGACAGTGTCCCATCGCGCAGGTGTTGACTGTCCATACCGGAAGCCCCAGCTCCAGAGCAGCGGATCTCATTCAGGATCAGCGTCAGGATAATCGGCATCGGGAAACTGAAAATCAGATCCAGAATATTCAGGTAAAGCGTATTAAATACCGCTTTACCGAAATCTCTCTTGGAAAAAATCTTTTCAAAGATCTCAAACCCTACCCATTCGCTTCCGCTGAATCCTTTTGCCACTTTATAATCTTTAAAGGCGATCGTCAGTCCCGAATATGCGCCAAACTTGAATACCAGTATAAACAGCATCGGGAGAATCATCAGAACATAAAGCTGCCAGCACTTTTTGAAATACAGTTTCCGGTTCCCATTAGAATGAACCTTAGAAGCTTTTGTCTTTGCCATACCCTCACTCCTTTTGATAAATTTTTCTCTGTTTTGATATTAAAATTATACATAATGCCGAATATGCTTTCTCTCCATTCCCATCTTTATATTGTGCATTTTCGACTATTAATCTGTTTGTTTTATGCCAATTTCCACATCAAAACTATGTGATTTGCATATTTTTTCGTTTGATTGTTATTTTTTTGACGTTAAAACTTTATTTTTTTATTTTGTTTTGGTTGATTTTAACTCTCATCATATTTATAATAAGAACTGGGATTTTTCGCTTAAAAATAGAAGTATTGACCATGCGGCGTCTGCCGCCGCAAATCACTGACAGGAGGAACCTTCGTTATGGCAAGACCCAGGAACATCATTATCGAGCAGCGCAGTTATAATCTCCCCCCATATTTCCCCATACTGCTGCTCACCGGCGAACACTGGAGAATTTCAGACATTCCGTCCAGCCGGCTGCATTTTCACAACTGCCTGGAAATCGGGCTGTGTGAATCCGACAGCGGTATTCTGGAATTTATGGCAAAGAAGATTCCTTTTCATAAAAATAATATCACGTTCATCGGGAGCGATATTCCTCATACGACGTATTCATCCCCGGGAACCCAAAGCAAATGGACATACCTTTTTGTTGACATCGAGGAATTGTTCTGTCCGTTCTTTCCTCTTGATTTTCTTCCGAATCAGGAGCTCTTCTCACAGCTTCTACACGGATACAGCACCGTATTGTCTTCCGAACTGCACCCGGAGATCGCCTTTTATGTCCGTTCTATTATCCAAAATCTCGTCGAGCAGCCCGGAAATTATCAATTTATCGTGCGGGGACTGTTTCTCTCCCTGATTATGATGTTTTTAAACCTCTACAGCGCTGACCAGGATACCTCATCGGAAAAACACAGGGAAAATTCTATGTCCATCGCCCCCGCTCTGGAATATGTACGGACCAACTATATGATGGACTTTCCAATTGATTCCCTTTCAGAACTGTGTCACTTAAGCCCTACGCATTTCCGCCGGACCTTTAGACAGATTATGGGAAAATCCCCTCTGGAATATCTCATTCAACTGCGTATCACAAAGGCTTCCGCTCTGCTGCGAACCACGGAAATGTCTATCCTGGATGTTTCAGAAGCCGTGGGATTTCGCTCCGTATCCAGTTTCAACCGGCATTTTCGGGAGATTATGAACGATACGCCCAAGAACTGGAGAGGATGTATGTCTTTCCTGAAAAATAAATCTCTGCTGAAGTATAACGGCTGGATGATGCCGGAAATAATTCCCCGCGACTCCCAGTCTGCACCTCTTCCAAAAACAGGAGCGCCGCATTGACACGGCACTCCTGTTTCCAGATATCTATCTGTACTAAGCCTCCGGACTCTGATCTTTTTCCCATTCAGGACTCTTTATCTGTCCCACTTTGACTTCATCAATTCATACAGTTCTCTGTGCGTCAGATGATTCTCCATATTCAGAATCAGCACTACCTGTTTATCCTCCTCAGAATTCAGAAATTCTCTCTGCCATTTCCAACAGTGCGGACCGTCCCCGAGCAGACGCAGATATCCCATCAGCGTTTCGGCTGTCCATGCACTCTGTTTGATATCCGTCAGACATTCATTCCGGTAAAAATTCTGCCACTTTCCATGTTCTCTTCTTCTCATACAGTTATCCGCCTCCAGAAATGCATCCTGTGCTTTACCCGCAAAATAAAAGGCATGCAAGTAATCCTCCTCAAATCCGAAGTCCAGGCTTCTGCATGTAAAAAGAGCCCCCCGATAACAATGATATAAAATCTCCGCCTGCAGCTTTAAGGAATCCTCAAACAGCACCCTTGCCGGACCGCTCAGCAGCACCGCTGTTTTTCCACACTGCTCCAGCAGCCCTGCATAGTTTTCCACACCCTCCTCACAGATATCCTCATACCACTTCACCTGTTCCATCAGCGTCCCGTAATCCGCCGCCCACAAGAAATCAGGTGATGGTTTATTTCTGTCTTTCAGGAACTGTGTCATCAGCATCCTCGGCACATGATTTACGAACTGTTCGCCCGCATGATCATCCTCATTGGCTCCATACTGCACCGCGCATTTTGAAAAAAGCTCAAAACAGGATATGATCTCCTCTTTTCCATTTTTTCCGTAATACGCCTCCACATATTTTTCCAGCCATTGATCCGGATCACAGTCCCCGTACCGCCATAGTTTTGCCGCATAGTCAAGGTAGAAGATATGCGGCTTTACATTCGAGCAGTTCACAATCCAGTAATCCTCTGCTCCGTGCTCCAGCACACGCTTCAATTCCCTGCGCACAAAGGAAACCGGATTCGGCAGCATGGTGATATGGTTTGCCGCCTGCAGATCGTAAAAAGAGACATGATAATAAATGCCGTGTCTTCCTCCCTGCCCCGGTTCCGGAAGCGCGGGAACACGCGGATTGTGATTCTCCTGGCGCCGGGATACCATCTTTCCGAAGCCGTTATCCGCCCAGATGTGAATGACATCCCCGGGCAGTTTTAAAAAGCCCTTCTTATACAGCTCCATTGTCTCACCATAAAGATTTGTACAGCACACCGCATCCGGATCGCTCTGCTTTACCATATCATACTGTATACGGATCAGTTTGCTCATTAGAGTTCCCCGCGCCTCATCTGTATTATACTGCGGATCGGCCTCCCAGAACGGGCAGTCGCCCTGTCCGCGAAAACCCAGATTCCAGACTACATGCAGATCTCTCTGCGCTTAAATTCCCTCTCTCCAGAGCTTTCGAAATAAATCACCATGTTCTGCATACGATGCTTTCAGATCCGGATAGGCACGCGCAAACATCTCCGCGCCCAAAGGCTCTGCATGGTGATGTGTGATAAAAAGTCCCATGTCAGACGCCAATTTTCGATAGCGCACCGAATTTCTATCCGTTCCGGGAATCACCATATTTCCGCCGCAGCGAAGCAGCGTCTCAAACACCATCTCCCACGGTCTCTTTGGATCCCGATCCACGCTCCATGCGGAAATCAGCACCTCGTCATTGACAAACCAGCCGCGCAGCCGGACACGGTACGATTCTGACCTATGAAAAAATCCCTGGGCAACTTCAATTCGTTCTCTCCTCTCAAACTGCTGGTCGTTCCAAAACCAGAAATCCTGCACTCCCAGAAATCTGCGGCTAATTTCATAAATCCCATATACAAAACCCAGCGCCGAATCAGCGCCCAGCTCCAGCACATTCTCTGTTTGCTCCAGCACAAAGCATTCTTCTTCTGCCGGACGCCGCACCAGCCGGATCTTCACCCCCTCCTCTTCAGAAGGGGCAAGCGTCTTTTCCATATCTCTGCGCAGACTGCGAAGAGCGAGCTGCACGGCGGTGTCCTTCTCATCTGTTATGATTTTTGTATTTACTGTCATATATCCGTTCATTAAATCTGATCCTTCCGTTCTGATTTCACCGAGTAAGTAATTTTTCCTTACGCAAAAACAGTCTATCACACTTCCTTTTCATTTTCTGCCACGAATGCCTTGAAAACTGATAATATTCAACAGTAAATACTCTTGCTTTGCTCTGTATTATCAATTCGGGGGGAACCGGAAAACCGGCTCCCCCCTTACTTTATGATTGCCCCGCCGCCCGGATTTCAGCCTTTCCGGACGCCGAAGAAAGAGATTTCAATAAAATTAATATTCAAACACTGCCACCCCATACGGCGGAAGCGGATATGCAAATGAGAACGGTCTTCCGTCACATTCGCGCTTTTCAGCCTTATAGATCTTCGGCTTCTCTGCCTGAGGACCTCCGTACTTTGGATCTTTGCTGTCGAGAATCAGCTTATACTGCTTCTTTCTCGGCACTCCCACTCGGTAATCATCACGCGCCATCGGCGTAAAGTTGATCACAAAGAGCAGATTCTTCCTCTTTGTCGGAGACTTTCGGATAAAGCTGAAGATGCTGCGGAAGCAGTCGTCAGCATTGATCCACTCGAATCCCTCGTATCCGGTATCATTTGCGTACAGCGCGGGATAGCTCCTATATAAATGCAGCAGGTCTTTGTAAAATTCCTGCAGATGCCTGTGGTTATCCTCACGGAGCAGATACCAGTCGAGCTCCCTGGCCTCGCTCCACTCCTGAAGCTGTCCGAAATCCTGTCCCATGAACAGAAGCTTCTTGCCCGGATGCCCCATCATGAAGGTATAGCCCGCCTTCAGATTCTCAAATTTATCGTCAGGATAGCCCGGCATCTTGTTCAGCATTGAGCACTTCAGATGCACAACCTCATCGTGAGACAGCACCAATATATAATTCTCGCTGAACGCATACGTCATGGAAAACGTCATCTTATAATGATTATCCTTTCGGAACAGCGGGTCCAGCTTCATATATTCGAGAAAATCGTGCATCCAGCCCATATTCCACTTAAGGGTGAAGCCCAGGCCGCCGTCCTCCACATCGCCGGTCACTTTCGGCCAGGCAGTGGATTCCTCTGCAATCATTACCGCTCCCTTATTTCTTCCTGTCAGGCAGGAATTCAGATGCTTGAAGAACTCGATCGCCTCCAGGTTCTCATTTCCGCCATACTTATTTGCCACCCACTGTCCGTCGCTCTTGCCGTAATCGAGATACAGCATCGACGCCACGGCGTCCACGCGCAGACCGTCCACATGGTATTCTTCTACCCAATAGAGCGCATTTGCGAGAAGGAAATTTTTCACTTCGGGCTTGCCGTAGTTGAAGATCTTCGTCCCCCATTCCGGATGCTCGCCCTGCCTGGGATCCGCGTGCTCATAGATGCAGGTACCGTCAAACTCTGCAAGCCCCTGGGCATCCTTCGGAAAGTGCGCCGGAACCCAGTCCAGAATCACTCCGATCTTATTCTTGTGCAGGTAGTTGACGAGATATTTAAACTCCTTCGGTGAACCGTATCTGGAAGTCGGCGCATAGTATCCCGTTACCTGATATCCCCAGGAGCCGTCGAACGGATGCTCCGCAATTCCCATCAGTTCCACATGCGTATAGCCCATCTCCTTGACATACTTTGTGAGTTCATGCGCCAGTTCTTTGTAATTATAAAAGCCGTCCGGATTCTCATCCGTTGCCGGATGCTTCTTCCAGGAGCCGGGATGCACCTCATAGATCGTCATCGCAGAGGTCTTGGGGTTAAATTCAGTGCGCTTCTTCATCCATACGGAATCACTCCACGGAAAGCCGTCAATCACTGCAACTCTCGATGCTGTTCCCGGACGCTTTTCCGCAGAAAACGCATACGGATCTGCCTTCATGAGTACCCTGCCGTCCTGAGCCGTGATCGCATACTTATACAGATCGCCTTCCCTGGCTCCGGGAACAAATACTTCATACACGCCGATCGGTCCTGCCTTTGTCATCGGATTCGCATTCGGATCCCAGTCGTTGAAATCTCCGACCACGGAAACACTCTTTGCATTCGGCGCCCAGACCGCAAAATATACGCCCGACTTTCTGTAGTATGTCATCAAATGTGCGCCCAGTTTTTTATAAATATCATAGTGGGTACCCTGACCGAAGAGATACTGGTCAAGCTCCCCAAACTGCATCTTCTTACCCATTATACATCCTCTCCTTCTTCTGCACTCCTGCGAAGATTACTCTGCGGCCTTCGGCTCCTTTTTGGCGAGAAGCGCACATCCCCCGGCGCCAAGCTCCACACGGATCTTTCCGCCCTCTGCCCTATAGGACTCTCCCGTTACCGCGTCCTCATACATACCTTCCTCCGAAACCGGAATATAAAGCTCTGCCGCATTCTCGTCGTTATTTGCCGCCGCAATCACTGTCTGTCCGTCCAGACTTCTCGAGAACGCGTACTGTCTGTTTGTCAGCAGAAGCTCCCGGTAGGCGCCGTGCACACATGCCGGATACTTTTTTCTGAAGGCGCTGAGCGTCTGTATCCACTTTGCCACCTCAGGATGCGGCTCGCCTTTTTCTATATTTTCCAGCGGAATGAACGGGCGCAGGGGACCGTCATCTCCGCCCTGCTTCCTTCCCTCAATGCCCCACTCGGAACCGTAATAAATCGATGGGATTCCCGGGAGCATATACATCAGCATATACACGGAATAGATGTGACTGAAATTATTGAGCTTCGACGCAATGCGGTCTACATCGTGATTATCCACAAACGAATACAGCCGAAGCCCTCTGTATATTCCTCCGTTTCCGTCAAACTGCCTGCGGATTGTGTGTGCAATCTCGAAATAGTTATGATCGTTATGCCCGGAGTACAGCCCCTTATGCAGTTCATAATTCGTGACACTGTGCAGCATCTGGGGCTTCACATACCTGCTGTAATCCCCGTGGATCACCTCGCCCATCAGCCAGAAATCCGCCTTCTTCTGCTCCGTCCTGCGGCGCATCTCCTCCATGAAGGAGAACTCCAGACAGTCCGCACAGTCAAGCCTGATGCCGTCAATGTCAAACTCATCTATCCAGAAATCAATCACGCCGAACAGATATTCTCTGACCGCCGGCTCCCAGAGATTTAAGTTCACAAGTTCAAAGCAGTTCCGCCAGGCTTCATAGGAAAATCCATCGTTGTACGGATTATTTCCCCAGAAATTGATTCCTTTATACCAACTGCAGTACGGGGAGCGCTCCCGATTTCTCTGAATATCCTGAAATGCAAAGAACTCTCTTCCCGTATGATTGAATACACCGTCAACCACCACACGGATTCCCAGCTCATGCGCCCGCGCCGTGAACTTCTTAAAGTCCTCATTGTCTCCAAGTCTCCGGTCAACAAGCTTATAATCTCTCGTGTCATAACCGTGAGTGGTGGACTCAAATAATGGACCGATATATACCGCCGTACATCCCAGATCCGCCACATGATCGAGCCATTTTGTGAGCTGGTCAAACCTGTGAACAACCTCTTCTTCCCGATTTTCCCTGGGAGCTCCTGTCATCCCCAGGGGATACATATGATAAAATTCCGCATCCTCATACCATGCTGCCACGATTATTTTCCTCCTTTATCAAGAATATATACCATACATAAACTGCTGCACTACACCGCGTACCTGCTCATCCGGCACTGAGATTTCCTCCGTATCTCCGTAATCATTTATAAGCATCATCAGATGATAATCCAACACCGCGATAAAGCTGATTGCGAACTGCTTCTGCCTCCCGTGCATATTTCCCAGTTCGTCTGCCGCATTTTCAAAAATCCGGATAAACATTCTGCAGATCCTCTGGACAAACGGGGCCACGACCTGAAATCCCTCGTTCTTCCTCCCGGAATAAAAAAGGGCGAGCATCAGCATGTATACCCGGATATTCGAAGAATTATTGTCAAAGAAAACCCTCGCCACCCGGTACAGCTTTCCGGGAAGGTTCTCCTCACAGTCAGCCGCACGCCGTATATTCTTCTCCAGCTCCTCGTAATGCACCTGAATCAGCGTCTCGAGCAGGCCTCTCTTGCTCCCAAAATAATGATACAGCGTGGGCTTTGTCACTCCTGCACAGTCTACAATCTCCTGCACGCCCACCGCGTCATATCCCTTCTGGTAAAACAGATTCAACGCACTCTCCATGATTGCCTTCCGATTATCCATAGCCGCACCACCTCAGTCTTTTGCAGAAATCTTTTTGTTCTGGTGCTATTATACCAATCGGTATAGAGACTGTCAATAAAAAAAGACTGCACAGAACTTTACAATTCAGCACTTTTGTATAACCATCCACAATCTGTTGCTTTTCTTTGTGTATTCTGTATAGTCTTTTCTTATTTATTCTTATTTTATAGTTATTCTGCTATCTCTGCAGCGTCCTGAATTACTCTTGTGGCCCAGCACGCCTTCGAATAATCCGCATCCGAGATCCGAATTCCCTCCTGCGTGCTCGCGGCATTGATTGCCTTTCCGCCGCCCATGTACATGAGTACATGGTAAATATACCCATCCTGGCGGGCGTAATAAATCAGATCGCCAGGCTGTGCCTCGTAAATATTAATCTTCTGACCGTACTGTGCCTGCTCTCTGGATGTTCTCGGCAGGCTGTAGCCGAACTGACGGTAAATCTGCTGTACAAATCCCGAACAGTCGCAGCCGTTTGTCAGGCTTGTGCCGCCCCAGACGTACGGATTTCCCAGAAACTGCTGTGCATACTGCAGCATCAGTGCACGCAGCAGATCGCTGCCGCTGACCTCGTAAACAGTCTCTGCAGCATAAGTATATGCAGCATTCTCCCAGGCGGGAATCAGCTCCTTTGCAAGCGGCATAGTATCCTCCCCGGCAAGACCCACTTTAGCATTTGCCCAAAACCCCGTTACCAGTTCGTTCGCCTGAACAAATCCGCGGACATTGCCGGACTCGATATAAACCCACTCCTGATCCGCATCGGCGATAACATAACATAAAGCGCCCTTTTCCATTTCTCCGACTGCGCGATTATCTGCACCCGCACCCTCGCGAACCGTCACGCCGCCGACAGGCTTCGCAACGGCATAGACCTTCTCAATTTTCTGAAACAGAATCGGCGCGGCCGGATCACCGGCCTCAGGATTCGTATAAATATCAAAATCCGGGCGCTGTACCGTTTCGTTCTCAACCGGAATCTCCTCTTCCGGCATCTGAGACTGTGCCGGAAGTCCGTTCTCAGACTGACCGCTTTCGGGAATTTCCTGCGGCTGCCCGGAATCCGGTGCAGGATCTGCCTGCGGTTCATCAACAACCGGCGTCTGCGGCTCCTCAGTCCCGCCGGGATTTTCAGTACTCTCACCAGGCTGCGGAGTCTGTACTTCTGTGCCGCTCTCGCCGGGCACTGTCTCCGGTTTCTCCTCTCCCTGTTCTGCTCCGCAATCTCCTGTCTCCGGAACATTGTTTTCTGCCTGCCCCTGCTCCGGTGCAGCCGTCTCTGCGCTGTCATTCTCCGCAGGTGCGGTCTCTGCCTTGCTTGTCAGACTAATCGCAGCACTCTGCGGCAGTTCATCCGCAAACACTTCCATCGGCGCGGCAAGAGCAAACATCATACTGCAGCCTGCCAGCAGCGCCGTCATCTTTACTCTATTCTCTCGTTTCATGCGATCTCTCCAAAAAATAATCTTCTGGCATTTCTCTCAGTGATCCGTTCCACTTCCTCGGGAGATACCCGCTTGATTTCTGCAATTTCCTCAATGATATACGGCAGGTTCAGAGAGGAATTTCTCTTCCCCCTGTTCGGAACCGGCGCAAGATATGGACTGTCCGTCTCTACCAGAATCGACTCCAGAGGCGTATATTCCGCGACCTCCTTTAATTTTTTAGCATTCTTAAATGTCACCACACCCCCGATGCCGATATAAAACCCCATATTAAGGTATTCCCTCGCCATCTCCTTAGCGTAGGAGAAGCAGTGGATCACTCCTCCGATCTCCCCTGCGTGCGCGTCCTTCATCACCTGAAGCGTATCAGCCGCGGCTTCTCTGCTGTGTACAATAATCGGTTTATTCATCTCTCTTGCGACATCCATCTGCCGTACAAACCATTCCTTCTGCAGACAATGGTTCTCTTTATCCCAGTAATAATCGAGCCCGATCTCTCCAATCGCCACAATCTTTTCCAAGCGGCAGAGCTCTCTCATTCGCTCAATCGTCCCCTCATCCATGCTTCCGACCTCATCCGGGTGTACGCCGACCGCTCCCCAGATAAACGGATACTTCTGCGTAAGCTGAAGCGTACTCTCCATACCCGCCGGGCTGGCAGATACGTTGATAATCGTGCCGATGCGATTCTGCTCCATCGCGTCCAGCAGCGATTCTCTGTCTCCATCAAACGCCTCATCATCATAATGGGCATGACTTTCAAATATCATATTCCGTCTCTTCCTTCTGCTGTAACTTTGTAAACAGTGTCTGAAAACATTATACGGGATACTTCCCGCACACGTCAAGAAGTATCCCGTATAGTTACGTTTTATTTACGCTTTGAATGCGCTTCTTATTTTCTTTAAGATCTGAATGATCACCAAATTCAGCAGCGCAAAGCCGTAGATCATCAGAAGCTGGCTGATTTTCAGCGGCGTTACCTGGAAGAGTTCCTGCACGCCCGGAATCAGCAGAACTGCATTTAACAGCACAAATCCGATAAGGAATGCGCCCTGAAGATATTTGTTGTTAAAGAATCTCTTTGTAAAGACAACAGGTACATCTGCCTTACAGTTGTACCCATGCACCAGCCTGGACAGACACAGCGTCGCAAATGCCATTGTCGTCGCAAGACCGGCACCGCCCATGCGCAGACCGGACAGAAATGCCGCCAGCGTCATCAGGGAAATTACGAGTCCCTCCGTGCCGATCTTAATCAGGAAGTCCTTTGTCAGAATCGACTCATTGACCGGTCTGGGTTTCTCGTTCATAACCGCCTTGTTGTGCGGTTCCAATCCGAGGGCAATCGCCGGAAGGCTGTCAGTCAGCAGATTAATGAACAAAAGATGCACAGCCGCAAACGGCACCGGAAGCGCCATAATTGCCGCGTAAAGCACCATCAGTATTGCTCCGAAGTTTCCTGAGAGCAGGAATAAGATAGAACGCTTGATATTCGCGTATACGTTTCGGCCGTTTTCCACTGCAGTCACAATCGTCGCAAAGTTATCATCCGTCAGCACCATAGACGCAGCATCTTTTGCCACCTCACTGCCGGTGATTCCCATTGCAACTCCGATATCCGCCTGTTTAAGTGCGGGAGCATCGTTGACACCGTCTCCGGTCATCGCAACAATATTTCCCTTCTCCTGCCATGCACGCACAATACGGATCTTGTGCTCCGGCGAGACACGCGCGTACACAGAGATTCCCTCAACAAAATCTTTGAGTTCATCATCCGTCATTTTTTCAATCACAGCGCCCTCACATGCCTCGGATTCATCCTTTAAAATTCCGATGCGCTTTGCGATTGCAGCCGCTGTTACCTTATGGTCTCCGGTGATCATTACCGGACGGATGCCGGCCCGGATACACTCAGCAACCGCATCTGCCGACTCTGCTCTCGGCGGGTCCATCATAGCGATCAGCCCGACGAAAATCAGCTGATCCTCATCCTCCACTGTCAAAGCTTTCTCACCGTCAAATTTACGATACGCAACAGCGAGCACTCGAAGTCCCTGTCTGGAGTATACCTCATTCTGGCTTCGGATATCGTCAAGTGCTCTCTCCTCAACCGGAGCTATACCATCCTCTGTCTGAATTCCGACCAGACGATCCAGAATGACATCTGCCGCTCCCTTTACAATCATCGTATACCCGTCCTTTAAACAGTGCAGTGTGGACATCAGCTTTCTGTCGCTGTCAAACGGTACCTCGCTCAGTCTCGGATAAGCGGCGCGCACACGCTTTGCAGGAACACCCATCTTATCTCCAAGGTTGATCATTGCGGTTTCCGTCGGGTCACCGATCTCCTGTCCGTCCTCGTTTGTAGAGTCATTACAGAGAATACTAAGTCTTAAAAGCTGCTTGTGTACCGGATTAGACGCATCCAGCTCATTTGCCGGAATAGAATTTCCGTTAATATAATAATACTCTACGGTCATCTTATTCTGCGTCAGTGTTCCGGTCTTATCTGAACAGATAACAGACACACTTCCGAGTCCCTCAACCGCCTGAAGCTTGCGGATAATCGCACCTTCCTTTGCCATCTTCTGCGTTCCGAACGAGAGTACAATCGTTACAATCGAACTCAGAGCTTCCGGAACCGCTGCAACGGCAAGTGCTACCGCGAAGAGGAATGCATCCGTAAAGGAATTCCCCTGTAAAATGTTTATTACCAGCAGAACTGCACACAGTGCAATGATCGCAATGGACAGCTTCTGTCCGAACTTGTCCAGGTTTACCTGCAGAGGCGTCTTCTTCTCCGATGTCGTATGAAGCAGCGCTGCGATCTTACCAACTTCAGTCTGCATACCGATAGCAGTTACAAGAACAGTCGCACGTCCGTATGTCGCAAAGCTTCCGGAATATACCATGTTCTTTCTGTCTCCCAGAGCAAGCTCTCCCTCAAGCGTCTCCTCAACCTTCTCCACTCCCAGGCTCTCTCCTGTGAGCGCACTCTCATCAACCTTGAGACTTGCACACGTTAAAATTCTTCCGTCAGCCGGAATACAGTCTCCCGCCTCAATAAGCACCTCATCTCCGACCGTGATCTCCCTGCCTGGTACCTCCACAATCTTTCCTCCGCGAAGCACCTTCGCCTTGGGTGCCGAGAGCTGCTTCAAACTCTGCAGAGATTTTTCCGCTTTCACCGTCTGCACCGTTCCGAGAATTGCGTTGATCGTGATTACGACCAGGATAACGATGCAGCTCTCCATCTCACCGAGAAATCCGGAAACAATCGCTGAGACGATCAGAATGATAACGATAAAGTCCTGAAACTGCTCGAGGAAAATGCGAAGCATACTCTTCTTTTCTCCCTCGGCAAGCTCATTCGGACCGTATTTTTCCTGACGTGCCCGGATTTCTTCATCAGAAAGAGGGTTCTGGGAATGATTGACCTGCTCTCTGGTTTCCGCTGCCGTTAAGCTGTAAAATTCTTTCATACTCTTCCTTCCTTTCTTTTTTCAAGGGACGACAAAAGGCGAGACTTTTGCCGCAACCTGTATGCAACAAAAGTCTCGCCGTTTCATTACGTTCCGGATGATTGTTCTCATCGTTCTGACGAAATCGTAAACGCTTTCGCGCCAGCTACTCCCTTTTCTTTCCTAATAATAAAGGAAATGCAGTGGTCTGTCAATATCTTTTGCACACGTTTTTCATTCTATGCAAAAAGTATGAAAAGACCTTAACAAATCTCGGCGCCTGCCGGCATCTCACGCTCCGGAGTCATAAGGGACAGTCTGCCGTCTGCGTCTTCCGCACAGAGAATCATGCCTTCAGAGAGCACGCCAGCCAGCTTCGCGGGCTTTAAGTTTGTCACTACCATGACTTTCTTTCCGACCATTTGTTCCGGCGTGTAGTCAGACTTGATGCCGGATACAATCTGGCGTACTTTGCTTCCCACTTTTACCTGGGAGCAGAGCAGCTTCTTTGACTTTTTGACCGGTTCGCAGGAGATAATCTCGCCCACCTGGAACTGCAGTTTCTCAAAGTCCTCAAAGGTAATCTCTGCTTTCGGCTCCAGATCGATGACCTGTTCCTCTTTCTTTTCTTCTTTTGCCTCCTCCGTCTGTGCGGGATGACGCTCTGCCACCTTTGCCATGACTTCCTTTAAGTCCAGGCGTGCGAACAGGATCTCCGGCTTCTCCGTCACCTTACTTCCGGACGGATACAGTCCGAAGCTCTTTAAGTCTTCATATGCGCGCTCAGAAGCATTTAACTGCGTGAGAATTCTGTCTGTCGTCTCAGGCATGAAGGATTTGAGCAGAACAGCGCCGATGCAGATGCTTTCCACCAGGTTATAGAGAACCTCCGCAAGGCGATCCTGCTTTGTCTCATCCTTCGCGAGCGCCCATGGCATTGTCTCATCAATATATTTATTGCAGCGCTTGAACAGATTGAAGATCTCCGTCATTGCGTCGGCAACACGCAGTTCTTCCATTTTTGCAGCGACTTTGTCCACAGTGCCGGTCACAACCGCTTTCAGATCATCGTCCACAGCCTCACTTACACCTGTGCTTCTGACTTCTCCGCCGAAATATTTATTGGACATGGAGATAGTACGGTTTACCAGGTTGCCGAGCGTGTTGGCAAGCTCTGAGTTCAGACGCTCCACCATCAGCTCCCAGGTGATCACGCCGTCGTTTTCAAACGGCATTTCGTGCAGTACGAAATAGCGCACTGCGTCCACTCCGAAGAACTCTGCGAGTTCGTCCGCGTAGAGTACATTTCCCTTGGACTTACTCATCTTGCCGTCGCCCTGCAGCAGCCACGGATGTCCGAATACCTGCTTCGGAAGCGGCAGTCCCAGAGCCATCAGGAAAATCGGCCAGTAAATCGTATGGAAACGAATAATGTCCTTTCCAATCAGGTGCAGATCGGCCGGCCAGTTCTTCTTAAACAGATCGCTGCTCTCGCCGTCGCAGTCATAGCCGATGCCGGTAATATAGTTTGTCAGAGCGTCCAGCCATACATATGTCACATGCTTCGGGTCAAAGGATACCGGGATGCCCCACTTGAAAGAGGTACGGGAAACACACAGATCCTGCAGACCCGGAAGAAGGAAGTTATTCATCATCTCATTCTTTCTCGATACCGGCTGAATGAACTCGGGATGCTCATTGATGTACTCGATAAGCTTCGGAGCATATTTGCTCATTTTGAAGAAGTATGCCTCCTCCTTTGCCGGCGTACACGGACGCCCGCAGTCCGGACATTTCCCGTCCACGAGCTGGGACTCTGTGAAGAAAGACTCGCATGGCGTACAGTACATACCCTCATAATATCCTTTATAAATATCTCCCTGATCGTACAGCTTCTTGAAAATTTTCTGCACCTGCGCTTCGTGATCCTTGTCTGTCGTGCGGATAAATTTATCGTAGGATGTGTTCATCAGATCCCAGATTTTTTTGATTTCTCCCGCTACGTTGTCTACGAATTCCTGGCAGGTCACACCCGCCTCCTGCGCTTTCAGCTCAATCTTCTGTCCGTGCTCATCTGTTCCTGTCTGGAAGAATACATCGTATCCCTGCTGTCTCTTAAAGCGCGCAATGCTGTCTGCCAGCACGACCTCATACGTATTTCCGATATGCGGCTTGCCGGATGTGTAGGCAATCGCAGTCGTAATGTAATACTTTTTCTTGTCTTGCATCTTTCTTTCCCTCCATACTTATAGAAGTCCGTTCGCGGACTTCCTGCGCCGGGCAAGGGCACACAAGCCCATCCCGCCCGGCAGGGCTTTTATCACATAGGAATTTTCTTCAAATTTTCTGTGTGATAAAAAAAGCCCATCTTCTGTCCTTATATCAGAAGACGAGCTTTACCCGTGTTACCACTTCTCTTCGTCCGCACTTCACAGTACGAACCTCACTGGGTACCGTATCAGATACCCGCTCGCTGTAACAGGCGAATCCTGTCGCAGCCTAACTGCTTCTGCAGCTCGGTGCGCCCCTCAGGAGCCATCTTCCATCTGCCGCCTGCGCATCCCCTCTCAGCCAAAAGGGATCTCTCTGTAACGTACCTGCAGATGTACTCTCTCCGTCATCGTGTTTCCGTTATTACTTATTATGGTAATAAGCTATCACAAATCAAAAAATTTGTAAACACCTTCTGTAAAAAAAGAATGGATTTCAGTGCAGCTATAAATACGATAATAATAATGATAATTATTCTTGACTTTTTACACATCTTCTGTTATATTAATTGCAGTAACAGTTATCATTATCAGAAAGGAGGCAGCATGGCAGCACTAAAATACAGCAGACAGCGGGAATCCATCAAAGAGTATCTTCGTCATACCACGGAGCATCCAACTGCCGATACTGTGTACGGGAATATTCGGAAGCTCTATCCGAACATCAGTCTCGGAACGGTGTACCGCAATTTATCCCTCCTTGTGGACCTGGGAGAGATACGCAAGCTCAGCGGAGTGGATGGTGCCGACCATTACGACGGCAACACAATGCCGCATAACCATTTTATCTGTACCAGGTGCAATTCCATTATCGATCTGGAAATGGAGGATATCAGTTCTATCCAGGAGCACGCCGCAAAGAATTTCGACGGACAGATCGAGGGCTATTCCGTGAATTTTTACGGTATTTGCGGCAATTGCATAAAAAAATCATAACCGGAAAAAATAAGTCAGAAATTGATTGACAAAACCATCAGAGTATGGTAGTATGATTTCAGTAACAATTACTATTATTATTTTATTAAGGTTACTAAAAAATTCACATAAAAAAAAGAAAAGGAGACTATCAGCTATGAAAAAATTCGTTTGCAGTGTTTGTGGTTACGTATACGAGGGAGAGACAGCTCCGGAGGCATGTCCGATCTGTAAAGCTCCGGCTTCCAAGTTCATCGAGCAGTCCGGCGAGATGACATGGGCTGCTGAGCACGTTGTAGGTGTTGCAGCAGATGTTCCGGAAGACATCAAGAAAGACTTAAGAGCAAACTTCGAGGGTGAGTGCTCTGAAGTTGGTATGTATCTTGCAATGGCAAGAGTTGCTCACAGAGAGGGATATCCGGAGATCGGATTATACTGGGAGAAGGCAGCTTACGAGGAGGCTGAGCATGCAGCAAAATTCGCTGAGTTATTAGGCGAGGTTGTTACTGACAGCACCAAGAAGAACCTTCAGATGAGAGTAGAGGCTGAGAACGGAGCTACCGCTGGAAAGACAGATCTTGCTAAGCGCGCAAAAGCAGCGAACCTTGACGCAATCCATGACACTGTACATGAGATGGCAAGAGACGAGGCTCGTCACGGCAAAGCATTCGCAGGCTTATTAAAGAGATATTTTGGAGAATAATTCCGGCCATTTTGTATCATCAGATCAGATGTCGGGAATACCAGCTGTGAGTTGAAACAGAAAGTGGAGGATATATTATGTCTAAATACGCAGGAACCAAAACGGAAAAGAACTTATGGGATGCTTTTGCAGGCGAGTCCCAGGCAAGAAACAAATACACCTACTATGCTTCTGCTGCAAAGAAGGCAGGATATGAGCAGCTTGCAGCATTATACCTGGAGACAGCTGATCAGGAAAAAGAGCACGCCAAGATGTGGTTCAAGGAGATCCACGGCATCGGCGATGTAGAGGCAAATCTCACAGACGCAGCTGCAGGTGAGAACTACGAGTGGACCGATATGTATGCCCGCATGGCAAGAGAGGCTCGCGAGGAGGGCTTCGAAGAGCTGGCTCTGAAGTTCGAGGGCGTAGCGAGAGTGGAAGCTGCTCACGAGAAACGCTACCGCAAGCTTCTGGAATCCTACAAGGCAGATAAGACCTTCAAGGGGGATGCTCCTCTCGGATGGAAGTGCCGCAACTGCGGATACATTCATATGGATGAGGAAGCTCCTGAGGTATGTCCGGTATGTGCGCATCCCAGAGCATACTTCGAGAGAAAGGTTGAGAATTATTAAGGAACACTGAGATAGGGCTTCCGTGAAGGAAGCCCTTCTTTTTTTGAAATTGAAAGGGAATTGATATGAAAAGGGAAACAGGATGTATTCATATTTACTGCGGAGACGGCAAAGGCAAGACCACATGCGGAATGGGTCTGTGCGTCCGCGCTGCCGGTTACGGATATAAGGTTCTGATCTATCAATTTATGAAGGACAATAATACAAGCGAGCGAAAAGCTCTTTCGAAGCTTGAAAATATCACGCTCATTGACGGGCTTCCCCAGGAGAAATTCAGCTCGCAAATGAGTCCGCAGGAGAAGGAAGAACGAAAGGCGTATTATGAAAATCAGTTTCTGACTGTCACGCGCCGGGCAGAAACGGAAGGGTATGATGTGCTGTTTCTTGATGAAATCATCTACACCATCCGCGCCGGACTGTTTGATGAAAAGCTGCTTTGCCATTTTCTCGACACAAAGCGTGAAACTCTCGAGGTGATTTTGAGCGGCCAGGGACCAAGCCAGGAGCTCATCGACCGTGCAGACTATGTATCTGAAATACGCAAGCTCAAACACCCCTTTGACCGGGGCATCGCAGCCCGCAGAGGAATCGAACGCTGACAGAAAACCTGGTTACTATGAAAGCCTCTGCTAAACAGACGGCATACATTCAAACCTGTTAAATGCATATATATGAAAGTTTGCGAAGATCCGTTTAAGCTGGTATAATAGTCTTTGTAAGCAACACCATACAGCAACAAAGGATAAGTTTTACTATGTTAAGAAAAATTCAGGAAAGAGAATACGACGCCATTGAAGACTGGGAAACCCTGATCTTCCTATACCGCTCTGCCCTGCGCGAGATTGAAACAAAAATCATGATACTGAATGATGAATTTCAGCAGACACACCGATACAACCCCATCGAGCATGTCAAGGCACGTCTGAAGACACCCGAAAGTATTGTGAAAAAGCTGCGCGCCAACGGGCACGAGTCCACAATCGCAAATATGGTGCGGTACGTCAACGATATTGCCGGCATCCGCATCACCTGTTCCTTCACATCCGATATTTATCAGCTCGCAGACATGATTGCCAAAAGAACTGATCTGAAGGTATTAAACCTCAAGGACTATATCCAGCATCCGAAGGAGAGCGGATACCAGAGCTATCACATGATTGTTGCAGTTCCTATTTTCCTCTCTGACAGCGTTGTGGATACAAAGGTCGAGATCCAGATCCGTACAATCGCGCAGGACTTTTGGGCAAGTCTTGAGCACAAAATCGCCTATAAGTTCGAGGGAAATGCCCCCTCTTATATCAGCAGGGAATTAAAAGAATGTGCCAGAATTGTGGAAAAATTAGATGAGAAGATGCTTTCACTGAACAATGCGATCGTAAAAGCCAAAGCGCTTCAGGATCAAAATGCCTGAAAATGAGGAGTGCCCCGACATCTGATGCCGGGGCAATTATTATGAAAAAATTTTATATGTGTAATGAATCATTACAATACACTACTTACATAACAGTTCGCCTTTGAACTGTTATTATAATAGCAATCCACTATGAATATTTCATGTCCTTTTTATGAATTTTTTGTAAACAAGTAAAAAATCCTTTTGTTTTACATTTCATTTTTGTATATTTATACATCATTATAAATTTTCAAACAACTTATTTTCGTAAATTTGTTGATTTTCTTTTTGCATTTCACCGCTTTATTTGGTTAAATCGTCAATTTTCCTTTTTCATCGCCTCTTTACCCAATTTTTTTCAGATTATCGGCAAGTTTTGCAAAATCTTCAAGGCTGAGCATCTCTCCCCGGACAGACGGTTCAAAGCCGCTCTGGGCGATCGCACTCTCAATCTGCTCCTTCGTATAAGAAAGTCCTGCATAATTTTTCAGTCCGTTTGCAAGAGTTTTTCTTCTCTGGTTGAACGACGCGCGGATAATCTCAAACATCAGCTTCTCATCCTCTACCGTTACCGGAGGTTTTGCATGCTTTGTCAGGCGTATAACGGCGCTTCCAACCTTCGGGCGCGGCATAAAGCAGTTCGGCGGAACGTTCGCCACAATATATGGATCAGCATAATACTGTACTGCGAGGGACAGCGCACCGTAATCCTTGCTGCCAGGTCCTGTCTGCATCCTGAGCGCAACCTCTTTCTGCACCATAACGGTTACAGATTCCACAGGGACGCCTGACTCAAAAATCCCCATAATAATAGGGGTTGTAATATAGTATGGAAGATTTGCCACAATCTTTATCGGCTTTCCTCCGTTCTTCTCCTCTGCAAGCCGGCAGATGTCCACCTTCAGGATATCCTCGTTGAGCACCGTCACATTGTCATAGCCGCTTAATGTATCCTCCAGAATCGGAATCAGGTTTCGGTCGATCTCAACCGCGCATACTTCTCTCGCTGCAAAAGCCAGATACTGCGTCATTGTTCCGATTCCCGGACCGATCTCGACCACAAAATCCTCGTCCGTGATTTCTGCCGCTGCTATGATCTTGTCAAGCACATGCGTGTCAATCAAAAAATTCTGTCCGAATTTCTTCTGGAAGTTAAATCCGTATTTATTCAGTACCGCAATTGTATTCTGCGGATTTCCCAATGTTGGCTGAGGACGGAGCCCTGCTCCGCCCTCAGTATATTCTGTATGATTCTTCATATATTATTATTTTCCACCTTTAGGTTTAGAAATCAAAGTCCTTTTCATAAAGAATGACGCGGTTCTCGTCATCCAGATGCTTTCTGGAAACCTTTCTTCCCAGCTTTCTCGTACCGCGCTGTGCCTTGGAGATCGCGTTGTCGACCATCTCCTTAACCTTGAGAATCGTGATCGGCTCAGATTCAGACTGATTATCACCGATTAATGTATACAGCGCCAATACACCCATATCGTCAATCTTGAATCCCATTTCTGTCGCATAGACACGCGCAAATGTGACGAGCTCATCGTTAGTGAATACCGGAATAGAAATCACGGTCGCAAACTTCTCCGCAAATTCCGGATAATTCTTGAGCAGTGTTCTCATACTGGTCTTTTCATCCTCAATAATAATCGTCAGGCCGTCTGTCCTAAAATCCATAGCCTTGGAAAGGCTCTTAATCGTCTCCGGATGCAGCAGTCCTGCACGATCCACGATCAGAAATCCTCCGGAGAGCTTTGCTACAACTCTCACCGGATCTTTCGCATTCAGATCCGAGGCATCCAGACGCGCGATTTTCACAGCTTTCAGTCCCAGATCCTGGCAGATAGCACGAACAAGCGACTCAGACAGTTTTGACTTGCCTGTGCCGTGACCGCCCATAATCGCAATATTTCCGCGTCGGGAGGTCTTCTCTCCGGCGTGCTCGTACACACCGCTCATCGCATCGAGAATCTGCTGGTTCATACCGGGCACTTTTGCGAAATAGCTGAATAATTTCTTCTGCTCTTCGCTCATCTTATCCGGACGCGTATCATTTAAAATACGCAGGCGCTTCTCCTCCGGCGTCTCATCCCGCAGAATCTCTTCCATCAGATCAACCGGCTGACTCTCAGGCTGCTCCGCTTCCTGAGCTTCCTCCTCCTGCACATTCTCTTTCTCTGAAGTCTCTTCTGCTTCCTGTACAGCAGGAATCATATCTTCTACCACCGCATCCGGAATTGTCTCCTCCTCAAGATCCTTCACCTCAACGGCATCCTCGGTAATAACTGCCTCATCGTCCTGCAGTTCCTCCTGCTCGTACTCGATCACCGGCATATCCATATCCATCTCCGGCTGGGTATTTTCAGGCTGCTTCTGCTCCTCAGGGATACTCTCGGCAAATGCACTCTCTGCCTGTGCATTCTCCTCCACTGCTGTCTCTGCAATCACCTTTGCCAGCTGATTATTGGCAATCGCATCTGCGACAGCCTGTGCCAGCGTATCCTGCGGAGCGGTCTCTCTCTGCTCCTTCGCAGCATCCTCTGCAATATCCCGGGTTTTTCCGAAATCTTCTGCGTTCTGTGCATTCTCAGGCTCCGCTGCTTCATTTCTCTCAAAATGTCCTGTGGCAAGCTCCTGTGCCATGCTTCCGGCTGTTTCTTTTAAAATTGCCTCAAGATCGAAATCTGCTGTACTGCTGCTTTCCTCGGCTTTCGGCTCTTCCTTTGCCGGCTTCTTCTCCACTGCTGCAGTAATCTCTGCCTTCTTCTTCGGATCAATCTTCGGGATGACGTCTGTCTCCTTCTGCTCGGGCTCCAGCTCCTTAACTACGGGGATCTCATCCTCAGAGAACTCTTCCGGCGCTTCCTTCGGTTCTTCCTGGGCAGGCTCCTCCGGTCTGCTGAATCCTGCAAACACATCCTTGAAACTTCTGCTTAACCGCTCCTGGAGCTCCTTAGGATCAGGCATAACGGCAGGCTGCGGATGCGTGGATGTCGCCACCTCTTCCAGCGTACCCTCCAGCACGCTGGACAGGTCAATTCCTCCCTGCACCGGTTTACTCTGCGCCGTCTTCTCCAAAGCCTTTTCCCTGGAAGCTGCCGCTTCCGGAACTACACGCCGTACAGTGACAGGCGCTTCGTTCTTTACCTCCGGGATATCCTGGAGCGCTGCCTCACGCACCACGCGGTGCTTCTCCTGTTCCAGCAGTTCCTGACGGCTGTCATAAATCTGTCTCTGTGAAGCAGACAGCGGCTCGTATTTCATCTTCAGCTCCATCGCCTTAAATACATACTTGCCCTCGCTGAACCAGAGAATCAGATCATCGCACTCTTCAATACATTTCTCCCGCATCCCCGCTTTGCTGTATAGCCTTGCCAGCTCATACGCCCAGCGCTCGGTGTACTCCTTCGACTTGTACTCCTCCAGAATCGCAATTAAGTCCTCGATCGGTGAACGTTTTGCCTTATAAATCTTATATTTCAATATGTATCCGGAATTGTCATTGGGCGCCGTGTCTATGAACTCCTGATAATAGTCCACAGCGTCGTCGTAATTTCCCATCTTCAGTGCCACCTCGACCAGGCGGTACAGGATACTCTTACCTTTTGTAGCTCTGTCGTATGCGAGCAGAAGAATCTGCCGGCAGTCTTCCAGTTTTCCGTTCGCCTCATAGATATCCGCAACAGTGCAAAGGGTACGGATGCTCTTTACTTTTCTCCAGTCAATCGTCTCCGTAATCCGGAAAGCTCCTTCGTAATCCCCGGCGTCCACCAGGTTCCCAATCTCATCCAATTTCATTCGATACTCAGTCTTATCCAACGTATTCACCTCTGACCTTGTCTTTCATTCTGTCCGCGGACGTTTATCCGCAGTTCTTGCTATCATCTTATTACGGAAAAAATGACATATACAGTCTTTATAAGTGTATCATAACGAAAATACAATGTCAAAATAAATTCTGGATGCGGAAAATATAACCATGCAGCTCTGTGCAGATACTTGGTGAGGCTGCGCTCTCTAAATTTACAGTAAAAAATTACTCCCTTTTAAGCAGCTGTTAACTATCAACCATCTGCTTAAGAGGGAGCACATATTCCTTTTATTCTATTTTAAAAGAGTTATCCCAGATAGCTCTTCAGCACTTCCGCCTTGTCCAGCTTCTCCCACGGGAGATCCAGATCGTGGCGTCCAAAGTGTCCGTATGCTGCAGTCTGTTTGTAGATCGGACGGCGCAGATCGAGCATCTTAATAATTCCGGCCGGTCTTAAGTCAAAGTTCTCGCGGATGATCTCTACGAGTTTAGCATCGGAAAGCTTGCCGGTTCCGAAAGTATCTACCATGATGGAAGTCGGATGTGCTACACCGATAGCGTAGGAGAGCTGAATCTCACACTTATCAGCAAGCCCTGCTGCTACGATGTTCTTTGCTACGTAGCGCGCTGCGTAGGCTGCGGAGCGGTCTACCTTTGTGCAGTCCTTTCCGGAGAAAGCGCCGCCGCCGTGACGTGCATAGCCGCCGTAGGTATCAACGATGATTTTGCGTCCGGTCAGTCCGCTGTCGCCGTGAGGTCCGCCGATAACAAAGCGTCCTGTCGGATTGATAAAGAACTTCGTGTCAGCGTCTACCATATCTGCCGGGAGAATCTCATCAAATACATATTTCTTAATATCCTCGTGAATCTGCTCCTGTGTAACATCCGGGTCGTGCTGCGTGGAAAGTACGACTGCATCCAGGCGAACCGGCTTATCGTTCTCATCATATTCTACCGTAACCTGTGTCTTTCCGTCCGGTCTTAAATACGGAAGTGTTCCGTTCTTTCTCACTTCAGTCAGGCGTCTTGCCAGCTTATGCGCCAGAGCGATCGGGTACGGCATGTACTCCTCTGTCTCATTGACAGCAAAACCGAACATCATTCCCTGGTCGCCGGCTCCGATGGCGTCAAGATCCTCATCAGACATCTTGTTCTCCTTTGCCTCAAGCGCTTTATCCACGCCGAGCGCAATGTCTGCGGACTGCTCGTCAATCGCAGTGATTACGCCACAGGTATCCGCATCAAATCCGTATTTTCCTCGGGTATATCCGATCTCGCGGACCGTATCACGCACGATTTTCTGAATATCCACATATGCGTTTGTAGTGATCTCTCCCATTACCAGAACCATGCCCGTCGTGGTCGCTGTCTCGCAGGCCACGCGGCTCATCGGATCCTGCTCCATCAAAGCGTCAAGGATCGCGTCGGAAATAGCATCGCACATTTTATCCGGATGTCCCTCTGTTACGGACTCAGATGTAAATAATCTTTTCTCCATGTTCTTCTCCTTTTCTTTCTGGTATTGCTTTTCTCAAATATGAAAAAGCCCATCTGCATAAGATGGACTCAATAATTCTTATTAAATCCTCTTATTGTTCGATTACTCGCTCAGGTTGGCACCTTCCGCTTCGGGGGTTGCCGTGGTTTCTCAGGTCCTTTGTACCTCCGCCACTCTGAATAAGAGAAAAGCAATGTTGTTCATGATATTTTTGTTAATGCGGTTATACAATACCTCAGATTTTGCGATTCGTCAAGTGGTATCCTGATTTTTTTATTTTTTCTTTTGACTTTTGCATCATCGCTCCCTATACTGGAGATATAAAGATGAAATCGAGGTATCCGTATGACACAGGAAGAAGTTAATGCAATCAGTATGAAATGTCAGCTCTCCGAATTTGTCGGAACTGCCGTTCTGGATACGATAGGGCTGGTAATCGCAGGGGCTGATGACTCGCTGCTCGCCCAGATGAATCTGCCAAAGCCCTATAAGACTCTTGGGATCTTAAGTTCCCGCACCGGAGCCGCAGGGCAGATTACAGCGGTGGACGACGCAGTGAAAGCGACGAACACAGAGGTGCTCTCCATCATGCTGCCGCGCGATACGAAGGGCTGGGGCGGCCACGGAAATTTTATCATTCTCGGTGGAGATACGGTCTCCGATGTACGCCGGGCAGTAGAGATCTCTCTGGAGCTCGCAAACCGGAATGCTGGGGAACTGTATATCAGTGAGGCAGGTCATCTGGAATTTGCCTTTTCTGCAAGTGCAGACCAGGCACTTCACATGGCGTTCGATGTACCGCTTGGACAGTCATTCGGCTTTCTGTGCGGTTCGCCCGCAGCAATCGGTCTGGTAATGGCGGATCTCGCAGTCAAGTCCGCTCATGTAAAGATTGTGAAGTACATGACGCCCGACGTCGGGACAAGCCATTCCAATGAGGTTATTCTCGCTGTCACGGGTGATACCAGCGCTGTGAAGAATGCGGTTCTTACGGCAAGAAGTATCGGTCTGCAGCTGCTTGTATCCATGGGCAGTTATCCTCAGATACCCGGGACACCGTATCTGGATTAATTCTACAAAAAAGAGCTGCAGCTCTTCCCCCAGAATGCTGCAGCTCTTTTGTCATCTTCCGTCTCCCTCTCTCTTATATTTCCGAATCAGAAGTAACGACAGACGAATCAACAGAACAATCAGAACCAACCCCAAAATCCGTATCACGATTGACAGAAGCGATACTATCCATGCAAGGATACTTCCAGCAAAAAGCGCCATAAAATCCCCCTCCTGTTCGATGTTTTTTCTGATTATATTCTATAACAAATATATTTTCCCGTCAATATTCACCAAATAAAAACGAATATACTTTCATTCTTCGGACGGCATCACCGCATCCACACTCTTGAGATTGTCAAGTACCTTTTCTAGCTCCTGTTTCAGCGCCTTCTTTTCCTCTGCCGTCATGCCCGCAGACAGAATTTCTTCTATCCGCGCAAAGCCGAGACGTACTTTTTTTGCCGTCTCGCGCCCCTTCTCTGTGAGGACAATCAGGTAGCATCTGCGGCTCTGCGGGTCTGTTTCGCGGCGGATGAGTCCTGCTTTTTCCAGATGGTTCAGTGTCCGTGAAATCGTGGTTACGTCAAAACGGCACGCGTCCGCCAGCTCTCTCTGGGTGATTCCCTCCCGGTCTAGAAGTGTATTCAGAATTCGCGGCTGTCCCTGACCTACCGTAAGTCCGATGCCTGTGAAATATGCCCCCATCAGCCGCCTTCTGTTCTCATCCACTTCAATCATAAGCTCTCTCAGCTCACGTTCTTTTTTCATATCGCACCTCCTCATCTGTCACTCCAGCTCATACTGTCCGGTATACAGCTGATAATACCGTCCCTTCTGTTCAAGCAGATCGTCGTGACTGCCGCGCTCGATGATATTTCCATGCTCCAGTACCATAATCGCCTCAGAATTGCGCACAGTGGAAAGTCTGTGGGCGATGACAAATACTGTTCTTCCCTGCATCAGCGCGTCCATGCCCTTCTCGATCAAACGCTCTGTTCTCGTATCAATAGAGCTTGTCGCCTCATCCAGAATCAGTACCGGCGGGCTTGCAATAGCTGCGCGGGCGATCGCGAGAAGCTGACGCTGTCCCTGAGATAAATTTGCCCCGTCGCTGTCAAGCATCGTGTCATATCCGTGCGGCAGGCGTCGGATAAATGAATCCGCGTTCGCAATGCGCGCCGCTTCCCTGACCTCTTCATCTGTGGCATCCAGCTTACCGTAGCGGATATTGTCGGCAATTGTGCCGGTGAACAGATGTGTGTCCTGAATAACCATTGCAAGCGATCTGCGCAGATCGTCCTTGCAGATATTTCTAATGTCAATGCCGTCATATGTGATCGTTCCCTGCTGAATCTCATAAAAGCGGTTGATCAGGTTTGTGATCGTTGTCTTACCCGCTCCGGTGGAACCTACAAACGCAATCTTCTGCCCCGGCTTGGCGTACAGACTGATATCATTAAGCACCACTTTCTTCTTATTATAGCTGAAGGTCACATCATGAAATCTTACATCTCCTTTTAACGGTACTTCCTGAATGGACCCATTCTCCTGCGGCACTTCCCAGACAAACTCCCTGTTTCCCTTATCCTTTAAATGAACTTTTCCTTTATCGATCTCCGGATCTACTTCCATCATATCGAAGATCCGCTCCGCACCTGCAAGCGCTGCGAGCAGAAAGTTGACCTGCTGTGTAAACTGATTAAACGGCATAGCGCTCTGGCGTACATATACCAGATAGGATGAAAGACTTCCCAGGTCGAGCCAGCCCTGCAGCACAAACAGTCCGCCCACACACGCTGACACCGCATAGTTAATATACGACAGACTGACAATGGTAGGAACCATCATGCCGGAATACGTCAGCGCCTTTGTGGAGGCTTCCCGCAGCTCCTCGTTTCTGCGGCAGAATTCCTCGAAGTCCTGTTTCTCGTGGTTGAATACCTTCTCAACCTTCTGACCCGCTACCATTTCCTCAACAAATCCGTTGATGCTTCCGAGACATCTCTGCTGTCTGGAGAAATATTTGCGGCTTCGTTTTCCATTAAATTTTATAAAAATCATCATTAAAATCAGGAATGCGATAACAATCAGGGAAAGCCGTACACTCAGCACCAAAATCATCGTGATCGTTCCCGTGATCATGATAAAGCTCTGAATCATCATCGCAAAGCTGTTGTTAAGAGCCTCAGTGATCGTGTCCACATCGTTCGTAAAACGGCTCATCAGCTCTCCATGGGTGCGTGCATCAAAATAAGACAGCGGCAGCTTCTGTGTATGGTCAAACAAATCCTGACGGATTTCGCTTACAACCTTCTGCGCCGTGTGCACCATGAGCTGATTGTAGCCCCAGGTTGCCAGCACGCCGCACAGGTACATGACTCCCATAAGTATCACCATTTTGATAAGTCCCGGAATATCTCCCGGAAGAATATAATTGTTGATCACAGGCTTGAGCAGATACGTTCCCATGATATTCGCGCCGCTCCCGATGATAACGAGAATCGCGACCAGAATCAGCGACCACTTGTGGATTCCCATATAGTGCATCAGCTTTTTGAAGGTCTTCTTTGTATTCTCAGGCCTTCTGTAGCCCACATATCTTGCCATTATAAATCCGCTCCTTCCTTCTGTGATTCGTATATTTCCTGATAAATCCGGTTTGTTGCCAGAAGTTCTTCATGAGTTCCGAGTCCCGCCATTTTTCCGCCGTCAAGAATTAAGATCTGATCGGCATGTTTTACAGAGGAAATCCTCTGCGCAATAATAATTTTCGTCATATCCGGAAGCTTCTTAGCAAGGCCTTCGCGAATCTTTGCCTCCGTCGCCGTATCCACAGCACTTGTAGAATCGTCGAGAATCAGCACCTTCGGATTTTTCAAGATTGCTCGTGCAATACACAGCCTCTGCTTCTGACCGCCGGAGACGTTGACGCCTCCCTGTCCAAGCTCTGTGTCATAGCCGTCGGACAGCCTGCCGATAAATTCATCCACGCAGGCTATCCGGCACGCCTCTTCGATCTCTGTATCCGTAGCATTTTCTTTGCCCCAGCGCAGGTTATCCTTTACTGTTCCGGAAAACAGTGTATTTTTCTGCAGAACCATTGCAATGGCATCCCGCAGATGTTCAAGCGGATATTCTTCGATAGGTACTCCGTCAATTGTAATCTGTCCGGATGTCGCCTCGTAAAGGCGCGGAATAAGCTGTACAAGCGTAGATTTTGCGGAACCCGTCTGTCCGATGATTCCTACAGTCTGCCCGCCCTCTATGTGAAGGTTAATATCGGAGAGCACATACTCCTCCGCCTCCGGACGATATTTGAAATATACATGAGAAAAATCAATCTCTCCGCGAGTGACTTCAATATCTCTTGCGCGGTCATCACGGATTGTCACCTCTTCGTCCATGATTTCCATGATACGCGAGCCGGATGTAAGCGCCCTTGTCAGCATCATAAATACATTGGAAATCATCATCAGGGAGTTCAATACCTGGAGCACATAGCTTAAAAATCCAGTCAGCTCACCGACCTGCATGCCTCCTACTTCAACCATATTTCCGCCAAACCAGAGGATACTCACGATCGTGGAGTACATCACAAGCTGCATTGCCGGCATATTCAGCGCAGTCAGCCGAAATGCGTGTTCGGAAATCTGTCTCCAGTTCTGGTTGACATCAGCAAACTTCGCAGATTCATAATCTCCGCGGACGTATGCCTTTACGACCCGGACAGCAGTCAGATTCTCCTGAATCACACGGTTTACCTGGTCGATCGCGTTCTGCATCTTCGAGAACATCGGGCGCACGGTGCGGACAATCATAAAGAGCAGAAATCCAAGCACAGGAACCGCAATCAGGAATACGACAGCAAGCTCGGCGTTAATCGAAAAGGACAGCACGAGTGCTGCGATCATCATAATCGGAGCTCTGCACGCAGGGCGCATACCTGTGGATACGGAATTCTGGATCGTCGTCACGTCGCTTGTAAGCCTTGTAACAAGCGAGGATGTCTTAAATTTGTCCGTATTCGCGAAAGCAAAGGACTGCAGCTTCTGGTATTCTGCTTTTCGCAGTTCCGCACCCAGTCCCTGACCTGCACGCGCCGCATATTTTGCACTGCCGGTTCCCAGGATCATCGCCAGCGCAGCGCAGAGTACCATCAGTGCTCCCTGCCGGAAGATATATGCCCTGTCACGGTTGGCTACGCCGACATCCACCAGATCCGCCATAATAAACGGCACCAGCAGCTCCAGCACAACCTCCACGCCGATACAGATTCCGGCGATAAGCGCATCTTTCTTATACTTACCCATATAAGAAAAAATTCTTCGTATCATACTTTCACCTCATTTTTATTCTGTCCGTATACGCAAAATGCGCATACAACTATTGTACATGCAATAATTGTATGCGCATATATCTGAGATGTCAATGAGAAATTCTGTTGAATCTGGTACCAAAACTGTCTATACTGTAGAAAAAGGAGCTGCAGACACCGCAAAGAGGCTGCTCGGGCTGTAAATGCCCGGGCAGCCATATCTTCTGTGCTTATCCGATTCTCAGTTTAAACTTCTGGATCTCCTTCTCCGTGGAGACCTTCTCAATCTCCGCTCCGAGACTCCTTAACTTTCCTTCAAAATCCTCATAACCGCGCTGGATATAAATAATATCATCCACAGTTGTGATACCCTCTGCCGCCAGTCCGGCGATGACCAGAGCTGCACCTGCGCGCAGATCGGGAGCGCTCACGCGTGCCCCGGTAAACTTCTCCACACCGTCAATGATCGCAGTATTTCCCTCGACCTTGATGGTAGAGCCCATGCGCGACAGCTCGTCCACATATTTAAAACGATTCTCAAAAATACTCTCCGTTACAATGCTTGTACCCTCTGCCAGAGCCAGCGTAACCGCAATCTGCGGCTGCATGTCTGTGGGATATCCCGGATACGGCAGTGTCTTCACATGCGTGCGTCTGAGACGCTTGGACGCCATGATGCGCACAGAATCGTCAAACTCCTGTACCTCGCAGCCAATCTCCACAAGTTTCGCCGTAATGGCTTCCAGATGCTTTGGGATCACGTTCTTGATCAGAATATCTCCCTTTGTCGCCGCTGCGGCACACATATACGTGCCCGCCTCGATCATATCCGGGACAATGGAATAGCTTGTACTGTGCAAACTCTCCACACCGCGGATACGGATCACATCCGTACCTGCACCCTTGATATTGGCTCCCATGCTGTTGAGGAAGTTCGCCACATCCACGACATGAGGCTCTTTTGCGGCATTCTCAATAATTGTATACCCCTTCGCCAGCGCTGCCGCCATCATAATATTAATCGTTGCACCTACGGATACCATGTCCAAAAAGATATGGCTGCCAATCAGATCCGGCGCAGAAGCCATGATTGCTCCGTGCTGAATCGTCACTTCCGCTCCCAGGGCGCGGAATCCCTTCAAATGCTGGTCAATGGGACGGCTTCCGATATTGCAGCCGCCGGGAAGCGGAACCTCCGCCTTCTTATATTTGCCGAGAAGTGCTCCGAGCAGATAATAAGACGCCCGGATCTTCTTGATAAATTCATAGTCTACGCTGACTGCTCCGATTGTAGAGCCGTTGATCCGCACCGTATGGCGGTCCACACGCTCCACTGTGGCTCCAATCTCTGCAATTGCCTCCAGAAGCACATTGATATCGCTGACATCCGGCAAATTCTCGATAAACACCGTCTCATCCGTCATGATCGCAGCCGTCAGAATCGCAAGCGCCGCATTCTTTGCTCCGCCAATCTCCACTTCGCCTACAAGCGGGTTGCCGCCTTTAATAATATATTGTTCCATAGTCCACCTCAAAATTCATGCTTTCCCGATCCACAGTCGGGGCAGCATACAGACACTTTCTTATATACTTCCTTTTACAAGCTGCACAGGACATCTGCCTGTCATCAGGCTCAATTCAAATCTCACAGCCCGCTGTCCTAAACGCCGGCTGCCTTTCTCTTACTTGTATTCCGGATGAATCGACTTATCTCTTGTGTGCGGGCAATACTGCCGGATCAAACGGCAGTGTGGGCAGCGGCTCTATTTCTTTTTCTTTTTCTTTTTCTTTTCCTGTATCCTCTTACAGCTTTGCCGCGTCACTTACCGGAGCGGCATACACTGAACAGTCTGTCGTGACTCTTCATTGTTAAGGTTATGATACCGCAAATACACATTTTTGTAAACATAAATTAAAACTTTCTTTTTATTTGCAGTATTTCTGTCACAATATTATCTGTTATCTCGGGAGACATTCAAGAATAGTCTGCAAAGTCGCCTCAATGTCCTTATTTTCCTCGTCAACAACTAAATCCGCGTAATCTTCATACAGCACTGTCCGTTCCTCATATAACGCCTTCAGATCCTGTCCCGGGCGGAGAACCACGCCTCTTCCCTTCAGATTGCCCAGGCGCTTCTCCAGGCTTTTATAGTTCAGCTTCAGATAAACTACCGTTCCGATCTGCTTCAGATGCTCCATTGCCTGTTTTCCGTATACTACGCTTCCCCCGGTGGCGATCACGCTGTTTTGCACATGAATAGATGCATTGACCTCGTTCTCAATTGCAATAAATCCATCCACACCCTCTTTTGCGATAATCTGACGCAGCAGCTTTCTCTCTCTTTTCTGAATCAGAAGATCCGAATCCACGAACTGATAGCCCAGCTCCTTTGCCAGAATGACGCCGATCGTGCTCTTTCCAACACCCGGCATTCCGATTAGAACAATATTATTTTTCTCTATATTCATGCTTTCCATCCCTCGTTTGTCCATGTATATTTATCCATTTAATTGTAACCGTTCATCCTTGTCAAACTGTTACATGCAAAAATGCATTTAGATCGCCTTTGGCGATGGAATTTTTGCACTCCTGCATCACCTTCGCACGGTCTGTGCAGAATATGCGCAGAGCCGGCGGCATTGTTACGTTTAATTTACCATACTTCCCGGCATTTCTGCAAGTTTTATTCTGGAAACTTGCAGAAATATCATTTATAATGTAGGAAACATATCCTTTGATGAACCGGAGGTGATCCTGTGAATACCATTATTTTTCATATTGATGTAAATTCCGCATATTTGAGCTGGACCGCTGCGGAGCTTCTGCGAAAGGAACCGGACGGTGTCGATATCCGAACGATTCCCGCTATCATCGGAGGCGACCGCGCCACACGCCACGGCATCGTGCTGGCCAAATCACTGCCGGCAAAAAAACTCTATCAGATTGAAACTGCAGAGCCCGTCGCCTCCGCCCTGCGAAAATGTCCGAATCTGATGGTCGTGCCCCCGGACCGCGAACTCTATGCGAAGCGCAGCCGGGAACTGATGGAATATCTCCGAACACTGACGCCCGATATCGAACAGGTCAGCATCGATGAGTGCTATCTCGATTTCACGGGCATTGCCCACCGATATCCCTCTTATATGGATGCGGCGCGCCAAATCAGGGAAACCATCCGCACGCAGATGGGCTTTACCGTAAATGTCGGTATTTCCTCTAAAAAAGTGCTTGCGAAGATGGCATCCGATTTTGAAAAGCCGGATAAGACCCATACTCTGTTTCCGCACGAACTTCCGTCTAAACTCTGGCATCTTCCGGTCGGCCGCCTTTATATGGCGGGGCACTCCTCGGCGGAAACGCTGAACAAGCTCGGAATACTGACGATCGGAGATCTCGCCCGCACAGACCCCGATCTGATCTCTCTTCATTTGAAAAGCCACGGCAGACTGCTCTGGGAATACGCAAACGGCATCGACGACACCCCGGTCGTGAGTGCCCCCTCCCAGCTCAAAGGGATCGGCAACTCCACGACGCTCGCCTCCGATGTCACTTCCCCTATGGAGGCAAAGCAGATTTTACGGCGCCTCTGCGATAAAGTCGCCATGCGTCTTCGCAGGGACAACTCACTTGCCGCCTCCGTCTGTGTGGAAATCAAGTATAATACTTTTGCGCGCGTCTCTCATCAGATGCAGCTGTCCTCCCCTACACAGACAGGCGGGACGCTCTATACCCATGTATGCAGTCTGTTTGACGCGCTCTGGGACGGCACTCCGATCCGCCTGCTCGGTGTCCGCACAGGAAAACTGGTAAAGCCGGACGCCCCGGTGCAGCTTACCATCTTCGACTATACGCCGGAAGATACACAGTTGAAAAAGAAACAGGAAAAGCTCGATGCGGCTCTCGATAAAATACGAAGCAAATACGGCAGAGATGCTGTTCTTCGCGGCAGGACAAAGCACTGATCTCACACGTTTTCCTGAGCAATCCGTATAAAATCCCGGGCATATCCCGGCAGATATGCTCCCTTGCGGTATGCGATTGTGAGTGTACTGAACACACCGCTCTCTCCAACGCAGAAGCAAAGAGGAGGCTCTGGGAAATACATACTCCGAATGTATGTCTCCGGTATCAGGCACACACCGATTCCCTCCATGCACATCTGCACACACGCCTCCGTATTCCGCGTCCTGACCGGAACCGGAGGCTGTATACCGTACTGTTCAAAGAGATTCAAAGCGATCTGCCCCGTCGTCTGCTCCGGAAAATGCAGAATAAAATTCTCATTTGCAAGCTCCCGAAGATCCATCCATAGATAGCGCATCCCCTCTCTTTTCTGCCCTTTTGACGCCAGCCAATGTCCGGGGCGCATAACCAGAAGAATCTCCTCCTTGAGCAGTGTCTCATAGGCAAGCTTCGGATGGGGCCTGCTCTCGTTAAATATTGCGAAATCAAGCTGGTCATTCAGCAGCAGCTTTTCCTGAATCGCATACGTCTCCTCCATAAAGTTTACTCTAACTCCGGGATATTGCTCATAAAAAACGCCCATGATTTTTGCAGCCATGCACGAACTGCGCATCAGGGGAAACGCAATATTTAACTCTCCTTCACTGCACGCATGCAGATCCATCAGCTCCTTTTCCCAATCCTGGTTCAGCGCCAGCACCTTTCTGGCATATTCCAGATACCGCCGCCCGAGATATGTGGGGATATACGTATTGCCGCTGCGGCTGAACAGCTTACCGTTCAGCTCGCGTTCCAGCTTCTGCAGATATTTGCTCAGCGTCGGCTGAGAAATGTATAATTCCTGGGCCGCCTTTGTAAGGTTCTGGTATTTCGCGATGCACAGTATGTAATGAAAACCCTGAAAGTTCACGTCTGACCCTCCTATTCCCTTTTGGCATAGTTTTGATAAAAAATATGAATTGGACAACCATTTTCTATTTATCATACTATAATGCTGATCTATTTATCAAGAGGAGGAACATACAAATGAAACACTGGCTTGAAAAACAATTCAAATTGTCAGAGTAACACACAAATGTGAAGACTGAGCTGATCGCCGGCCTCACGACGTTTGTTACAATGGCTTACGTGCTCGCGACTGTACCGAGCCTTCTCGGAAATGCCGGACTGGACAAGCATGTGATGCTCACCGCAATGGTGCTTCTGATTATCATCACAAGCTGCGCCATGGCGCTCTATACGAACCGCCCGTTTGCTCTGGCGCCCGGCCTCGGAAGCGTCGGCATTGTAGCTTCCATGATCACCAATGAAGGGATCAGCATTCCCGTCACCGCAGGCGTTATCTTTTGGAGCGGCGTACTGTTCATTCTGATTTCATTTTTGGGATTGAGAGAGGCTGTAGTACGCGTAATCCCCGTTAGCCTTAAGCAGGCGGTCAGCGCCGGCATCGGTCTGTTCATCGCTCTCCTGGGAGCAAAGAACTGCGGTCTGATCGTGGCAAATGCAGACAAAAACAGCCTTGCGTTCGGAGATCTGAAGTCCCCGGAGGTCATTGTCGCTGTCATCGGGTTCCTTATTATGCTCGTAATCAAGGTACGCAATGTTCCAGGCGGCATGATTCTGGCAATTCTTTTAACTACCATGATCGGAATACCATTCGGAGTCACAAAGCTTCCGGACACTCCATTCTCCCTGCCGGCCAATATCGGCGAACAGTTTATGAGAATCGATTTTCTGGGCGCTCTGGACTTTGCTTATATCCCGTTTTTGATCGCGCTGTTCGTGCCGGACTTCTTCTCGACGTTCGGAACTGTGCTGGGAGTCGGCGCAAAGGCAGGATATCTCGACAAGGACGGCAACCTTCCGGGCATTGACAAATGCTTTAAGGTAGACGCCATCGCGACCAGCTTCGGCGCACTTTTCGGAATGCCGAGCATGACGACGTACCTCGAGTCCTCCGCCGGCGTTGAGGCAGGCGGAAAGACCGGTCTTACTGTAATCTTTACGAGTCTTTTCTTCGCACTGTCGCTGTTTTTGGCTCCTCTTGCCCTGGTTATTCCATCAGCCGCAACCGGACCGATCCTGATCTTCATCGGAATCAACATGCTCGGAGCAATGCGCAATATTGATTTCAGCGACATCACAGAGGCGTTTCCGGCATTTGTCTGCGTCACGTTCACGCTGTTTGCAAACAACATCGCAAACGGTATCTGCGTAGCGCTGCCGGTATACCTGATTATGAAAATTGCCGCAGGCAAGATCCGCAAGATCTCTCCGGTTATGTACATACTGGTGGCTGTCTGCCTGCTGTATTTCTACACACTGGTATAGAAGAGGAATGCTATGGAAAAAGTCTCACTGATTATCAGGAATATAAATGTATTCAATTCCTATCTGAAAAAATATATTCCCGCGGATGTCTCTGTCCTGGACGGCAAATTTTATTATATCGACCGCAAAAAGGACGCGGAACTTACCGCGGACGAAGAGTTTGACGCAGACGGCATGTATATGATTCCCGGATTTGTGAATATCCATATGCATATCGAAAGCTCCATGCTGACACCTGCGCCCTACGGCAGATGCCTCGCGCAGTGCGGAGTCACCACAGCGGTATCTGAACCGCACGAGATGGCGAATGTCCGCGGTATCCGCGGAATACTGGAAATGATCTCCGCAGCAGAGGACACGCCTATAGATATCTATTACGGGATTCCAAGCAGCGTTCCCTCCACGAGCAGCCGCCTTGAGACGGCGGGCGCAGCGATTGACTGCGAGGCAATGAAGCATCTGCTGGAAGAAAAAGATGTTGTCTGCGTTGGAGAGATCATGAATTACCGGCAGATCATCCGTGAAAATGATCTCGAAATCACTAAATTTCTCGACTATCTGCGCACAGAACGCCCCGGCTATGTGATTGAAGGGCACTGTCCCTCTCTCGTGGATCTGGATCTTGCAAAGTTTCTGTATCTGGGCATTGACGGCGATCACACGGAGCACACGCTTGAGGAAGTGCGCCAGCGCATCGAGAACGGCATGTTCTTTGAAATTCAGGGAAAGATGTTGAAACGCGAGATTCTGGATTATATATGCAAAAATAATCTGTACGAATATTGTGGGTTTGTCACGGATGATACAATGGCGGATTCGCTGTATGAAAAAGGAGAGCTCAACAGCGTCGTACAGCGCGCGGTTGATATGGGATTTCCGCCCGAGTATGCAATTTACTGTGCCTCCTATACACCGAGCCGCAGAATGCGTTTTTACGACAGGGGAGTGATAGCCCCGGGCAGACTGGCAGATTTCCAGCTTCTGAAAGATCCGACGGTTTTTCGTCCCGAGTACGTCTACAAGAACGGAACGCAGATCTATAGCCGCCGCGATGCCGCGGCTGAACCGCCGGCTCATAAATTTCCTTCGGACTTCTACAACAGCGTGACGCTTCCGCCGCTGGCACGGGAAGATTTCGAGATCCGCACAGAACTCGAATCCGGCGAAGTCACTGTCCGCGCTGTGGAAATCCTGCCTGACCGCACCCAGACACGGGAAAAACATGTCACTATGCCGGTTCGGGATCACAGGTTACTCTGGCAGAACAGCGGCTGTCTGCTCGCGATGGTACTCGAGCGCCACGGAAGAAACGGAAACATCGGCTTCGGATTTATCACCGGCTCCTGCTTACAGTCAGGCACCTGCGCCACAACCTGGTTCCACGACCACCACAATCTCTTTGTGGCTGGAGATAACCCTGCTGATATGCTCCTGGCAGTCAGACGAATCCAAGAACTCCAGGGCGGCATCCTGACCGTCAGGGACGGCAAAATTCTGTCAGAGCTTGCGCTTCCTATCTGCGGAATCCTCTCCGAGCGGCCGCTTGACGATACTGCAGCGGGACTCAAAAGCGTCCGCGAAAGCCTGGAGGAGCTGGGATACAGACATAATAATCCGATCATGTCACTCGGAACATTAGGTCTGCCCGTCAGCCCGGCACTGAAGCTGACAGATGTGGGACTGGTTGATGTGAAGAGAGGGTGTATAGTTCCGCTTATCATATAGAAATGCTCCATTTACGGCATCTCTGATGCCATCAAAAAAAGACCCGCGCAGCCCTCTCCCTGCGCGGGTCTCTCTCATTTTTTCATAATAATTTTTTCCTCAATAATAAATCTTATCAGCAAACGCCCTGTGCCAGCATCGCCTCTACAACTTTCTCAAAGCCTGCGATGTTTGCGCCCATTACGTAGTTGCCCTCATGACCGTAGCGCTTTGCAGCGTCTGCCATGTTGTGGGTAATATTGATCATGATCTGCTGCAGCTTCGCGTCAACCTCCTCGAAGCTCCAGCTTAAACGCTCGCTGTTCTGAGACATCTCAAGAGCGGATGTTGCAACACCGCCTGCATTTGCAGCCTTGCCCGGTGCGAAGATAACGTTGTTTGCCTGCAGATATTCGGTTGCTTCCAGAGTGGTCGGCATGTTGGCACCCTCACATACAGCGATAACGCCGTTCGCAACGAGTGCTTTTGCATCCTCGAGGTGCAGCTCGTTCTGAGTTGCGCACGGAAGTGCAATATCAACCTTTACATTCCATACTCCTCTTCCCTCATGGTACTCAGAGTTCGGACGATACTTCTTGTATTCGGTCAGTCTTGCGCGGTTCACCTCTTTGATCTCCTTGAGAGCTGCCACATCGATTCCTTCCGGATCGTATACCCAGCCGTTGGAGTCGGAGCAAGTAACCACCTTAGCGCCTAACTGATGTGCTTTCTCGATTGCATAGATTGCAACATTTCCGGAACCGGAAACTGCACAGGTCTTTCCTGCGAGCTCGATGCCGTTTAATTTCAGCAGTTCCTGAGTCAGATATAATAAACCGTATCCGGTAGCTTCTGTTCTTGCTAAGGAGCCGCCGTAAGTAAGTCCTTTTCCTGTCAGTACGCCTTCATAGCGGTTCTGCAGTCTCTTGTACTGTCCGAACATGTAGCCGATCTCTCTTGCTCCTGTTCCGATATCTCCTGCCGGTACGTCTGTGTCAGCGCCGATATGCTTGCAAAGCTCTGTCATAAAGCTCTGGCAGAATGCCATAACCTCACGGTCAGATTTGCCTTTCGGATCAAAGTCGGAACCGCCCTTGCCGCCGCCGATCGGAAGTCCTGTTAAAGAATTCTTGAAAATCTGCTCAAAGCCAAGGAATTTGATAATGCCCAGGTTTACAGACGGATGAAGGCGAAGACCTCCCTTGTACGGTCCGATAGCGCTGTTGAACTGTACGCGGTAACCTTTATTTACGTGAACCTGTCCCTTATCGTCTACCCACGGTACACGGAACATAATCACGCGCTCCGGCTCAGTGATTCTCTCCAGGATTGCCTCTTTGCGGTATTTCTCCTCATTCGCCTCGATTACCGGGCGTAAGGACTCCAGAACTTCTTTTGCAGCCTGATGGAATTCCGGCTCATTCGGATTCTTTTTAACAAGTAACTCTAATACCTCATCAACGTATGACATTTGAAAAATCCTCCTTAATATATTCTTTCTCAAAAACAAGCGTCTGCCGTCTTATCAACTTGTTTAGCATTATATCACGGCAGAGTGCAAAATTGCAAGACTTATTTTAAAATCTTTCATTTTTCCACAAAACCTGCGGCTGTTTTATCATTAAATGACTTTTGTACTAATTTTTCTTGCACTGAGACCGCCTGCTGTCCTTTTTCTTCTTCACACTGTACCCGAAAGTCCCGAGCTTCTTTCCTGTTGTCAGATACTCGCCGTGCGAATATACGATTGGCTTTGCCCATTCCAGATGAAATTTCTTCCTGTCGTCCATATATGCTTCATCAGCATGTACTGCAAGCACCTCGGCGAGAAACATATCGTGGCTTCCCAGATGGCGTACTTCCCGCACTTTGCACTCCAGGCATACCGGCGCTTCGGCGATCATCGGTGCCTGCACAAATTCAGCTTTTTCCTTTGTCAGTTTCATATCCCGGAATTTATCCGTATCTCTGCCCGATCGCACGCCGCAGTAATCCGTGGCATATGCAAGCTTCTCCGTCGTGAGATTTACGACAAACTCTCGTGTATCCATCAGCATCTGATGCGAATAGCGCTCCGGGCGCACGGAAATGGACAGCATCGGCGGGTTTGTGCAGATGGTTCCGGCCCATGCCACGGTGATAATATTGTCGTTTCCTTTCCCGTCAGTCACACTGACCATGACCACCGGCAGCGGATAGAGCATATTTCCGCCTTTCCATGTCTGTTTTCCCATATCTTCCTCCTACTGCTGCTGCAAAGCCATCATAAATGCCGGAATTAACTGTTTCTTTCTCGAAACCACACCCGGCAAATGGCAGCTTCCGTTTTCGACTTTTACATGAAATGCTTCCATAATCAGCTCGTCTGCTTTATCTCCGAAGCAGAGAAGCTCCGTACTCTCCTCCATGATATTTGTGAGCATGAAAAATACCATCTGAATTCCATGTTTACCGCATTCTTTCTCCATCTGCGGAAGCAGGTTGGCCTTGATCGGAGCGAGCGCTTTTGCGCCCATCGCATTGATTTGCCCTACGCCGAATGTGATATCCTCCACGATGAATTTCTTAAAGTCCTGATAGAAAATTTCTTCCGGTGACTTGTCATCCAGGCTGCTTCCGGCAGCAAACATTTCCTCTGCGAGTTGTGAAATATCGATCTCCGCAATCTCGGCAAGCTTTTCAGCCGCAGCGCGGTCTATCGCTGTGCAGGTTGGCGAACGGAACATCAGCGTGTCAGAAATAATAGCGGAACACAAAAGCCCTGCAATATTCTTCGGAATATCGAGCTGTTTTTCCTGATAAATCTGATACATGATTGTCGCTGTGCATCCCACGGGCTGGTTGCGGAAAAATACAGGCGCAAACGTCTCAAGCGAGCCAAGCCTGTGGTGGTCGATAATCTCAAGGATTTCCGCCTCATCTATATTTTCTACTGCCTGAGATTTCTCATTGTGGTCTACCAGGATCAGACGTTTCTTTCGCACATTAATCAGGTTCCGGCGCGAGATAGTTCCCACATAATTGCCGCGTTTGTCCAATACCGGAAAATCTCTGTGGCGGTATTTTCCCATCGTCTCCTTAATCTGCGATGTAAAATCATCGGTCTGAAATGTAATCAGCTTCTCCGTCTTCATCAAAAACTTAATCGGTATACTCTGTGTGATAAGGCGCGCTACCGTGTAGGTATCGTGCGGGGTGCTGATAATAACACAATCATTTTCCTCAGCCAGCTTCTGAATCATCGGCGAAATACGCGCACCCATGCAGACGATGATACAGCTTGCATTCTGCTCCATTGCACACAGGTGATCTTCCGAGCGGTTTCCCATGATGACCAGGTCATCCTCCTGAATAAAATTTTCCATCAGAGCGGGATAGGAAGCACCCAGGAGCACGCGCCCCTTTAAAAAGTATCCGTGCGGATTTCCGACCACGATCGTGCCGTCGAGCGTCTCCGCAATCGCTTTGTACTGCGTCCTTGCTGTCGCCATGACCGTATTGTCATAGACGTCCATAAAGGATTCCGCAATGTCTCCGATCGTGATGATTCCCTGCAGTTTGTTATCCTTTGTGATCGGCAGCGTTACCACGTTATCCTGACGCATCAGATTCCACGCCTGGCGCACCGTAATCGACCCCTCAACTCCCGGCGTCCGGTGAATCTCAAGATCCTTCACCTGAGAACCCACATCTGAGAGATACCCCGGCGCCGAGACCCCGAACTTCTTCAGTACAAACTCCGTCTCCTCATTAATCTGCCCTGCGCGCTTTGCCACAAAGCTTCCCTGTTCCGTGCGGTTCTTAATGTCAGCATATGCAATCGCAGAACAGATTGAATCCGTGTCAGGATTCCTGTGACCTATGATAAATGTTTTCTGTTTCGGCATCTGAAAATCCTCCTTGTGGTTTCATATTACCATTTTAAAGGAGCAGGGTCAAATACCTGTTGCCAAACATTGTTCTTCTATTTTTGAAGAATTCCCTTCCGGAGCAGACTCTTCCCGGATATCATCATTGCTCCCGCGCAGAGCGCCGGATTCAGAAGTATGATGCCGATTACATATCCCACCGGGACTGCAGCCTGAGGATGAAGATACAGATATACGTGTATCATAAAGTAATAAAGTATCTTCTGGACAATGGCGTAAAGCAGCAGCAGCGCGAGACTTGCATAGATTCCATAACGCAGCCCTTCCTTCGCCAACATTTTCAGCAGCCCTGCGTCTGTAATTCCCATGGCGCGCAGAACTGAAAATTCATAACTGCGCTCTGCGACCAGATACTGCATACTGTTCAGGATATGCAGCAGACTGATTGCAAGAAGCACTGCGGATATTCCCATAAAAAACAGGATCTGCTGATTCAGATAGAGATTCTGCGCCTCAATCTGCACAGAATAATCCCGGACTATGCATCCTTGGACTTTTGACAGTGCTCTTCTGACTTCGTCCGCCGCAGCTTTCGCGTCGGTTTCCTCCCTTACATTTATGCTGATCGTGCGGTAACCGGAAACGCCGAAATTCTTCTTCATCTGCTCATTTGTCATGATCAGATCCACACAATCATCTCCCGTATCTCCGATAAAAGAGTCTACCTTGGCAAGCGGGCGGCTGACGGCTGCAGCTACCTTCAGTTCCTGTTCTCTGTAGCTTTCATCGCTTCCCAGAAACTTCAGTACTTCTCCCTCCGCCTCTGTATCCGCAGGCGTTTTCACCCGCACGGTATCTCCGGTTCCAATATCAATTCCATCATAATTTCCCTGACCGTCCATCAGCGTCTTAAAAATCACCGTATTTTCCCGGCGCATCTGCTCCGGGTCGATCTCTCCCTCCAGCAAATAATCGCTCAGACTCTCCAGCATCGCATCGCTGTACCCATAGATATTGACCTTAATTTTGTAATCATCCTCCCCGGTCTGCACGATCCTTCCATTGTATTTCTCCATGAGCACCGGATCCGGATCAAAGCCCTCCTCACCGGCGGTCTCCGCGAAAAACTCCGGCCATCTAAAGCTTCCGTTCTCCAGCGGCACCTCGCCCAGCAGATACCGCACCGGCATCACCGTTTCTAATCCGGAAATACCTTCTAACTTCTCAGCCGCTTCCTGCGGAATTGTATCCTTTAAGCTGTCCGTCGGTTCATACGCCTGGATATCTGATCCCAGACCATCGTCCGCCTTAAAGGTCAGCTCATTATTCATTCTGGTATTTCCCGTCACATAGACAGCGCCCAGAAAAATCACGCTGCCGATACTCAGTGACATCAGCACTCCGATGAATGTTCCCTTTCTTGAAAACATAAAGCGTCTGGTAAGAACTCCTGTCAGATTTTCTCTTTTCACACTGTGGATTCTCCGGTCGCGCTTTTTCTTTCCCGTATCACCCGCAATCATCTGGCGAAGCGTCAGTTTCTGCATTTTTTTCATCAGAAGGAAGCTGACAATCAGAAGCACTGCAATCAGGAACATAGCTCCCGTTCTGATATTTTCCCAATTTACACAAAATCTCCCCGCATCCGGCAGGTTTTCCACAGACAGGATTGCTGCGTTTGCCTTAATATCCACACCGCTGTGCACAGCAGTATTACGCGTAATAAAGATCTGCCCTGCTTTGCGGTAAAGCAAAAATGCGGCTGTATTTCCCAAAACAGCTCCCGCACAATATCCGGGTACAAAGATCATCAGAAGCTCCGCCGCCAGCATTGCAGCCGCAGAGCCATCTGGCATTCCCAAAGTCTGCATCACACTGTACTGAGCCATCCTTTTGAGCACAGAGACCTGAAAAATACTGTAGATGATAAATGCGGAAAATAAAGCCAGAGCCAGCAGAACAGCTCCTTCCGTCATCGCCTGATTCTCATTGAGAACGCCCCAGATCCACGGAATTCCGTAAGCTGGATCCATAAGAGCCCCTGCTATTTTGGGCAGTGCTGCCGAACTGCTCTCTCCCCCGACAAACCCGGAAAGCCCATTATTTCTGGAAAATGTGCCGGCGTCAACTCCATATGTCTCCGCAAATGCCTTAACCTGCGGATAGACCTCCCTGGACTCATCAAATTTCAGATATACGAAGCTGCCGTTCATTCCATAGTCCAGAGTTTCGCAGACAAATACCTGCATGTAGTCGCCGAGGATTTCTCTTATCTTCTGCGGCATCTCCGTCAAGATTCCGCATACTGTAAATGTCTCTCCGTCCAGGATAACCGTACTTCCAAGCTCTTCCGATATGCCCAGATTTCTAAGTGTCTGAGCATCTGCTGCGATTTCGTTTTCTTTCTGCGGATAGCTGCCATCCATAAGCTTCCGCCCCATCATATCCATATATTCAGAATCGCCGTAAACGTACTGAATGGCAAACGGCTCTGAAATTGCCTTGCACACGGTCTCCACGCCGTACTTCACCACTTTAAATCCTTTTCCCTGGGGATTTTTCTTAAATGTTTCCATCCACGGATAGTCACAGCGAGTCTCGTAATGCCAATCTCCATATTCCGCGCGTGCATTCTCCTTTGCCGCCTCTTTTCCTGAGCCGAACAGGGAGCCTACGCCGGTGAGAAGTCCTGCTGACAGCAGGATTCCCACAAAAAGGGCTGCGGTTTGCTTTTTATAATATCTCAGGTTGGCAAATGCCAGACGGAGAATATTTTTCATATTGTTTCACCGCCTTTCGCACAGTTAATCTGTCCGTCCTCAATCCGGATAATTCTGTCGCATGCCTGCGCCAGCGCTTCATTGTGCGTGACCATCAGAATGGTCTGATTGTATCTGCGGCTGCTCTCTTTTAAGAGTCCCATAACCTCTACCGTCGTCGAGGTATCCAGATTTCCTGTAGGCTCGTCCGCCAGAATCAGTGCCGGCTTATTGGCGAGCGCCCTTGCCAGAGCCGTTCTCTGCTGCTGACCGCCGGAGAGCTCATTGGGAAACCGCTTGCGTTTATCCCAGATGCCGAGTCCCTTTAAGAGCTCACAGATGTAATCATGGTCCACATGTTTTCCCTTGTCAAATGTCACGGGCAGAGCTACATTGTCATATATGTTCAGCACTGGCATCAGGCTGTAGTTCTGAAACACGAAACCGATATTTCTTCGGCGGAAAATCGTGAGTTCTTTACGCCTGAGTGCCGCGATATTATGACCGCGGATGATGATCTGCCCCTGTGTCGGTGTGTCCAGCCCCCCGATCAAGTTTAAAAGCGTACTCTTCCCCGAACCCGATGTCCCCACGATCGCGATAAATTCTCCAATCTTAACCGAAAATGTCACATCACGCAGGGCGTGCACTTCATTTTCCTTTTCTCCATATATTTTATGTATATGCTTTACCTGTAAGATTTCCATTGTAAGACCCCTTTCAGTTTCTTTTTATGACATTATCTTAACAGGGTAATCTTTCAATGCCATGACAATATTCCCTCCCAATTCTGACAGTTTTGTAAGAATCCCGGAAAAATGCCCCGGATTTGCTGCATATCCGTCTGCAGCTTCCGGGGCTTCCATTTCCTTACTTATATTATTATATTTTTTTCCATTTCCCCGCAGTTTTTCAGAAAAACAGAAAACGTACTTCCCTTCCCATACTCAGATGCCGCCGTAATATATCCCTTCTCATGCTCCAGTATGAGCCGCGATAGGTACAGTCCGATCCCCGAGCCCTCCAGGTTTTCCACATCGCGGCTTCGGTAGAAGCGCTTAAAAATCTCTGTCAGCTCTTCTCTGCGGATTCCCCTTCCCGTATCTGTCACTGAGATCTCTGTATACATTTCCATCGGATGCACGCGGATTGTGATTTTCCCTCCGGGATGCGTATACTTCACCGCATTTTCCAGAATATTCCCAAAAACTTCGGCCGTCCACTTCCTGTTATGCCACAGCTTCAGATTCAAAAACGGCACTGTCTCGATGGAAATGTTCCGCTGGTCTGCCTTATCCCACACTGCCGTCACTGCGTCTGCTATCGTCTCCTTTATCGCGAGTGGTTCCGCCTCAAAAGCCACGGCGCCCTGTTCCAGATTTACCATCTTGAACAGGGACTGCAGAATCCAGTCCAGCTTTTCCGACTGCTGCTTCATCTTTCCCAGGAATTTCTTCCGTTTCACCGCATCAAGCGTCTCATCCTCGAGCAGTTCTCTATACATCATCAGTCCTGCAAGAGGTGTCTTTACCTGATGAGACATATTGGAAATCAGGCTTTTCACCTGCTCCTTCTCCGTCTCAGCATGTGAGATGCCCAGATCCACTTTTTCCTGTATGCGCCTGGCCTTAGACGCCAGGGCGGAAATCTCGCCCTCCTGAATATCGGACCGGGAAATCGGCTCTCCGTCCAGAATTTCATCCATCATCCTGTCGATCACTCTGTACATCTTCCTGTTTCGATACCATCCGTATCCGCATCCCGACAGTGCCGCCAGCAGAAGCGCCGTCAGAATCCCGGTCATTTCTCCCCCTCCTTCCAAATATATCCGATTCCGTGAACTGTCCGGATCCGTCTGGGATTTGCAGGGTCGTCCTCGATCTTTCCACGCAGCCGGCGGATGTTGACGGAAAGCGTATTTTCGTCCACGAATTTTCCCTGACTGTCCCACACATGCGCAAGAATCTGCTCCTTTGCCAGCACGCGGCCGCGGTTCTCCATGAGATATGCCAGAAGCTGATATTCCACCTTGCTGCACAGCACCTCCTCTCCTTCCTTATACACTCTGCAGCTGTCTTTATCCAGCATAATTCCTCCGGATACCAGCCGGTTTTCCTGCCGTCTGCCCTGCAGAATCTTCCGGATGCGCGCCTTTAAAACTGCCAGTGAAAATGGTTTTGACATATAATCCGCCACGCCCAGCTCCAGAGCCTTTACTTCGTCCATTTCCGAATCACGCGCCGTCAGCATCAGGATCGGCGTATCTTCCGTCTGCTTCATTTCCACGCAAATATCGAATCCGCTGCCGTCCGGCAGATTGCAGTCCAGCAGGAGCAAATCCCATACCTGTCTCTTCAAAAGCTCCATACCTTCCCGTTTTGTTCCGCAGCCCGCTGTCTCATATCCCTCCATTTCCAGCGAAAAAATCAGCCCTTCCCGGAGATCCCCGTCATCCTCTATAATCAATATCCTGCTCATCACTCTGTCCTGCTAAAACACCTCATTTTAAAATCTCTTCAATCTGCGCCATCTCCTGCTCAGAGAACTCCAGTCCTCCCAGGCAGCCGCAGTTTTCCTCAATCTGAGCGTATCTGCTTGCACCGATGATGACGGATGTGGTATGCCCAAGCGCCCATGCCAGCGCCATCTGCGCCAGGCTCTGTCCCCTGTTCTGTGCTATGGCTGCGAGCTTTCTCGTGATTTCTGCCACGTCTCCCGTGATCTGCTCACGCTTCAGGAATACGCTTGTTCCCGCTGCCCTGGAATCCTTCGGTATTCCGTTTATATATTTTCCTGTGAGGATTCCCTGTGCCAGCGGACAGAATGCGATCGTGCCGATACCAAGCTCCTCTGCTCTGTCAATTACCGGATCATTTCTGCGGTCTGTCATGGAATAGCGGATCTGGTTGAGCAGACAGTGAATGTCCCTCTCATTGAGAAGCTGCTCCATCTTCTGCATCTGCTGCGGATTATAGTTGGAGATCCCTACATACAGCGCTTTCCCCTGCTGCACGATCAGCTTCAGCGCGTCCGCCGTCTCCTCCATTGGCGTGTTGGGGTCCGGAACGTGATGATAGAAGATATCGACATATTCAAGTCCCATGCGCTTCAGACTCTGATCCAGGGAGGAAATCAGATATTTCTTAGATCCGCCTCTCCCGTAGGGTCCGTCCCACATATCATACCCGGCTTTTGTCGAAATAATCAGTTCGTCCCTGTGTCCGCTAAGCTGCTCCTTTAAGATCCTTCCGAACCGTTCCTCCGCGCTTCCCGGGACAGGACCGTAATTATTTGCCAGGTCAAAAGCCGTGATGCCATGATCAAAAGCTCCTGTGATCATCTCCGTACACGTCGCATGATCTGCCTCCGTACCGAAGTTATGCCACAGCCCAAGTGATATAAGCGGCAGCTGCAGTCCGCTTTCTCCGCAGTATCTGTAGTTCATTCGTTCATATCTGTTCATTCTGTTTTTCCTCCCGTCATACCTCTGTACCGTACGCTTTTGTCAAACGTTCATACTCCTCGTCCGTGATGCTTAAGACGCCTCCGTGCCGTTTCCGCGTGATCCCCATGTCATACTCTGTGTCATCCAGTATCCGGAATCTTCCGGTTTCCAGATCTTCTGTCAGCATCGGGAGGTAACCTTTTTTCTCAAGAAAACGGTCCGCGATCAGGCACCACGTTCTGCCGTCCGCAAGAAGATAGCACTCCGGTCCCTCCAGCCCCGGCATGTGTTCGAGCTGTTCTGATGATATCTCCCGGAATTCTCCTGTCAGGGATTCTGACTTTTCCATCAGGATAATGCCTCTCTCCTCATCCTTTGAAAATCGGTAATACATTCCCCTGTCGTACACAATCGTGGAATCAATGACATGCTGCGCACGCTGCATATAGATAAACGGTTCAGAAAACGTCCTGAAATCTTCCGTATACGCCGCATAGATCTTCAGCTTTCTGTCCTTTCCGTCCATTGTGGACCAGAACATCATAAATGCCTGCCGCTCATCATCAAAAACAGCTTCCGGCGCCCACGCACAGCCGGCGCCTTCGGGAGCTGCAGTGAACGTGCGAACCTCTGACCAGTGCACCAGATCGTCTGATTGCCAGATCAGCAGCTCTCTGCTTCCGTTCTCCCGCGCCTTCATCCAGTCTTTTGTCACCGCAATTTTGAGATCCGTGGCGAGAATATAAAATTTCCCGGTCACCGGATGGCGAACCGGAAACGGATCGCGAATCCCGCAGGTTCCTGTCTGAGAACAGATTACCGGCTTTCCCTTATTCAGCTCCTGCCAGTGCAGCCCGTCTCTGCTGACAGAAAAGTAAAGCTGTTCCCCTCCGTCAAAATCTCCGATAAAATGTGTGAATAAATAACCAGCCATATGTATTCTCCTGAAAGGTATTATTTGTTTTTTATTTTACATCGGAACAAGGTAAGATTCAACGCTCAGATCATATACCGTACCGCTCATTTTTTAATACGCCCGACCCAGATTTAGAGAATCTGACTTTTCACAGAAACTTTATTGGATGCTCCCATAAATCTGATTTTCAGATAAGTCAGATTGATGTTTCATCTGGAAAATTCTCCTCCCTGCTGTTATAATAATACCGTAGCAATTTTACACAAACCATCAATTGGAGAGGAGTATTATTATGTCTGAAGAGAAAATGACCATGGACGATTACGCAGAGGAGCTGGAGGCCTCCTTTAAGAAGATTGAAGAGGGAGACATCCTGACCGGAACAGTGATCGCTGTAACGGATAATGAGATCATCCTGGATTTAAAATATTATGCTGAAGGAGTTATCAAAATCGAAGATTACTCAAGAGAGCCCGGCTTTAACGCGAAGGAACAGGTTCATGTCGGAGATGAAGTCTCTGCAACGGTGGTCCGTAAGGACGACGGCCGCGGTAATATCCAGCTTTCCCGCGTGGAAGCAAATGATGTGCTCGCATGGGATAAGCTGCGTCAGCTCAAAGAAGATAAGACGGTTCTCGACGTGAAGGTTGCCGAGGTTGTAAATGCCGGCGTCACTGCTTATGTGGAGGGTATCCGCGGATTTATTCCCGCATCTAAGCTCGCGCTGAACTATGTGGAGAATCTGGATGAGTATCTTAACAAGACAATTCAGGTCCAGGTATTCGACCTCGATGAGGAGAAAAACCGCCTGATCTTATCTGCAAAAGAAGTTCTGAGAGAGAAGGCTGAGGAGGAAAGAAAGGCAAAGATCTCTAATATACAGGTCGGATTCGTCACAGAGGGAACTGTCGAGAGCCTGCAGTCCTATGGAGCGTTCGTCGCCCTGGGCAACGGACTGAGCGGCCTGGTACATATCTCTCAGATCAGCCAGAAGCGTATCAAACACCCGTCCGCTGTGCTTAAAGTCGGAGATAAAGTTAAGGTAAAAGTCATCGCCATCAAAGACGGCAAGCTGTCTCTGAGCATGAAAGCGCTCGATGACGTAGCAGCAAAGGAAATTGAGGAAGAGACCGTGGAAATTCCAAAGAGCGAAGAGCTGACCACAAGTCTTGGAGAACTGTTTGCAAAATTAAAACTTTAATTTTTTCTTTTTCATTTTAATGTTTCTTTAATCTTCCGGTTATATAGTAAGATCAACAAAGAGATACTAGTAAAAAATCATTGAACATAAACAGGAGGATATCATTATGAAGAAAAAATTATTCGCAGCAGCAGCACTTACACTCGCACTCACATCCGTATTTACCGCATGCGGAGGCGGCAAGGACATCGGGCAGGCGGCAGCAAAGGAAGCAGCCCTCTCTGACGCAGGAGTTCAGGAGAGCGATGTTACCCGTCTGAGAGTATCCAAGGACAGAGATGACGGCAGGACAATTTATGAGATTGAATTTGATGTTCAGGAGAAGGAATACAGTTACGATATCGACGCCTCTGACGGCACCATCCTCTCTTACGATCAGGAAATCAATCCGAATTATCAGAGCCAGCAGTCTGCTGACCCTGCTTCTCAGCCGACTGCATCACCTTCTCCAGCCGCTGAAAGCACTGCCGCTCCGGAGGCAGCACCGGCTGCTGAAACAGCCACCGCAACCCCTACCCCGAATGCAGCCGCTCTTCCGTCCGGTGCATCTGTCTCAATTGATGATGCAAAAAACACCGCTCTCGCCAAGGTTCCGGGAGCGACGGATCAGGATATCAAGATTGAACTCGATTATGATGACGGCAGGGCCTGCTATGAGGGCGACATCATTTACAATCATATGGAATACGAATTCAAGATCGACGCTTCCAATGGAAATATCATTGAGTGGAGCGAAGAGAAGTGGTAAAAAGGTTTATACAAAAGCCAGGACAGCCGCACGAAAATCGTGTGGCTGTCCCATATTTTTTCTAGGAAAGTCTCATCCTGAAGTCTTCATATCCAAATGTTTTGACGATAGAAATCTCTCCCGCAGCGTCCCTGTACGCAATTGACGGAAGCGGCATACCATTGAAGGTGTTCGTTTTAACCATGGTATACAGCGCCATATCCTCAAAAATCACCAGATCTCCCGGTACAAGAGGCCTATCAAATGAATAATCACCGATCACGTCCCCTGCCAGGCAGGTCGGACCTCCCAGGCGGTACGTGTACTCCTTCTCCTGCGGCTGTCCGCTGTCCCTCACCGGAGGACGATAAGGCATCTCCAGCACATCAGGCATATGACAGGCTGCTGACGTGTCAAGAATCGCAATATCTATCCCGTTCTTCACAGTCTCGAGCACACGCGATACGAGAAATCCTGCATTCAGCACCGCTGCCTCTCCCGGCTCAAGATACACTTCCACGTGATATTTCTCCCGCAGCTGCTTCACGATCCGGATCAGACGTTCAATATCATAATCCTCTCTCGTGATATGATGACCTCCTCCAAGGTTGAGCCACTTCATCCCGTAAAGATACTTTCCGAACTTCTCCTCAAATGCCTGCACTGTTACTTCCAGTGCATCGGAATTCTGCTCGCAGAGCGTGTGAAAATGCAGCCCGTCAAGAAGCGGCAGAATACTCTCGTCGAAATTTGCCAGAGTTGTTCCCAGCCGCGAGCCGAACGCACACGGGTCGTAGATCTCGTGACCGTCCTGCGTTGAGCATTCCGGATTTACACGAAGCCCTATCAACTTTCCGGCATCCTTTGCACGCGGTCCGAAGCGCTTCACCTGTACCGGGGAGTTAAATACCAGATCGTCAGCGTACTTCAGGATCTCTTCGAATTCATCCTCCCGGTAGGCGGGAGAGAAGATATGTGTCTCCCCTCCGAAGTAGCCGGCTCCCAGCTTTGCCTCATAAAGCCCGCTCGCCGTCGTGCCCGCCAGATATTTTCTCATAAGCGGATAGACTGTGTACATCGAAAATGCCTTCTGCGCCAGCAGAATCTTACATCCGGCGCGCTCGGAAGTTTCTTTTAAAATCTTAAGATTTCTCACGAGACGTTTCTCATCCACCATAAAATACGGCGTCCGGAGCGCCTCCATATTCTGCGTTCCCATCAGTCCACCAGAACCGGGTTAAAGGATTCCTTCCACGGAAGTCCCCATTTATTCAGGGCATCCATGAACGGATCGGGATCAAACTCCTCGATATTGTGCACGCCCGGCTTGTTCCATGTGCCAGTCATCAGCATCATTGCGCCGATCATGGCCGGAACACCTGTCGTGTACGATACCGCCTGGGAGCCGACCTCTTTGTAGCACTCCTGATGGTCGCAGATATTATACAGATAGTAGGTCTTATCCTTTCCATCCTTCTTGCCCTGGAAAATACAGCCGATATTCGTCTTACCAACCGTGCGCGGACCAAGAGACGCCGGATCCGGAAGCACCGCCTTTAAGAACTGAAGCGGAATAATCTCTCTGCCTTCGAACATAATCGGCTTGATTGAAGTCATACCGACATCCTCCAGACACTTTAAGTGTGTCAGATAGCTCTGACCAAATGTCATGAAGAAACGGATGCGTTTAATACCAGGGATGTTGAGCGCCAGGCTCTCGATCTCCTCGTGGTGCAGCAGGTACATATCCTTCTCCCCCACGCCCTCGAAATTGTACACGCGCTTGATTTCCATCGGCTCTGTCTCAACCCAGTGGCCGTCCTCCCAATAGGAACCCTTTGCAGATACCTCGCGGATATTGATCTCAGGATTAAAGTTCGTCGCGAATGGATAGCCGTGGTCGCCGCCGTTGCAATCCAGAATGTCGATATAGTTGATCTCGTCAAATTCATGCTTCAACGCGTAGGCGGAAAATACGCTCGTCACACCAGGATCGAATCCGCTTCCCAGAAGCGCGGTGATGCCTGCCTTCTCGAATCTCTCACGATATGCCCACTGCCAGCTGTACTCGAACTTCGCAGTGTCCTCCGGCTCATAATTTGCCGTGTCCACATAATGCGTCTTTGTAGCCAGGCAGGCGTCCATAATTGTCAGATCCTGGTAAGGAAGCGCAAGATTTAACACTACCTGCGGCTTCTCCTTCTCGATCAGGGCAATCAGCTCATCTACGCTGTCAGCGTCCACCTTCGCTGTTGTAATCTTCGTCTTCGTCGTTCCCTGAAGCTTCTCCTTTAAGGCATCGCATTTCTCCTTTGTCCTGCTTGCAATGCAGATTTCCTCAAATACTTCACTATTCTGGCAGCACTTGTGAATTGCCACAGAGGCAACTCCGCCGCAACCGATAATTAACGCTTTTCCCATCTTCGTATCCTCCTCAAATTTTATATTTACGCGCTCTTAGACGCCGCAAGCGCAACGCGCGCCTTATCTTCCTCTCCCTGCAGCGCCAGCAGCATCTCCCGTACGATCTTGCATGCCGCCGCTGTGGATATGCCGCTCGCATCGTAATGCGGACTTAACTCATTGACATCACAGCCCACAATCTGAAGCTTCGAGCATACCAGCGTCACTGCGCGCCGCAGCTCGTCAAAGCTCACTCCTCCCGGCTCGGGCGTACCTGTACCCGGAAATACAGACGGATCCAGCACGTCCAGATCTACGGTAAAGTACACAGGCTTTCCCCTTAATTTCCTGACTGTCTCCTCAAGTCCCTCAAAGTGAAACCTATGGGTGTACACATGATTCTCTCCCCAGCGGAACTCTTCCCGGTCGCCGGAGCGGATGCCGTACTGATAGATTCTTCCGTCCCCGATAATCTCCCAGCACCTGCGCAGAACGCACGCATGAGATAACTCCGCATCAAGATACTCATCTCTCAGATCAGCATGAGCGTCAAAATGTATGATTTGAATATCGGGATATTTTCTTGCCGCAGCGCGGAAAGCCCCGAGCGTCACAAGATGCTCGCCGCCCAGCATGAACGGCCGCTTTCCAGCCTTTAAGATGATCTCCGCGCGCTCCTCGATGCTCTTTAACGCCCTCTCCGTATTTCCAAAGGACAGCTCCAGATCTCCGCTGTCCATCACATGGCCATCCGTCAGATCCCGGTCCTGATACGGGCTGTAACACTCCAGTCCGTAAGACTCCCTTCGGATTGCAGCGCTTCCGAATCTCGTTCCCGGGCGGAAGGAAGTCGTGGAGTCAAACGGTGCTCCGAAAAGTACCGTATCGGCCTCCTCAAAGCTGCTCTCGCACGCCATAAACACTTCTACATTTCTACTCAACATCTTTTAATAATTCCTCCACATATGCGGGCAGATAAAATGCGCCCTTATGCAATGTTGTTGTATAGTATTTGCAGGAAAGCCCCCGCAGATTCCATCTTGCCTCCTGCAGATCCTTCAGCGGATGGTACTTCTTCGACGCAAATCCGAACAGCCAGTGGCCTGACGGGTACGTCGGGATGTGCGCCTGATAGACACGGCTTATCGGAAAAGACTCCACAATACGTTTGTGTGCTCTCTGACACGCCGCTGCGTCCTCGTCGTAGAACGGGCTCTCATGCTGATTTACCATAATGCCGTCGTCATGAAGCGCATTATAGCAGTTTCCGTAAAATTCCTTCGTGAACAGACCTTCTCCCGGTCCGAACGGGTCTGTAGAATCCACGATGATCAGATCATATTTATCCTTGCAGGAGCGGATGAACTTGAGTCCGTCCTCATAGTAGATCGTAAGTCTCGGATCGTCGAGGCGGCACGCTGTCCTGGGCAGATATTTCTTGCAGACCTCTACCACCAGTTCGTCGATTTCCACCATATCGATGCGCTCGATCTCGGGATAACGCGTCAGCTCACGGATCACGCCGCCGTCTCCTGCTCCGATCACCAGCACATCCCGAACGCGCGGATGCACTGCCATCGGAATGTGTGTGATCATCTCATGGTAAATAAATTCATCCTTTTCCGTGAGCATCATATATCCGTCCAGCGTCAGAAACCGCCCGAACTCGGGACATTCAAACACATCGATCCTCTGAAACTCGCTGCGCCCGCTGTAGAGCTGCCGATCCACGCGGATTGACATTTTCACATTGGGCGTCTGCACTTCCGAAAACCAAAATTCCATAACCTACCCCTTTCTATTTTAATACATTCAGCCGTTCAATCATCGCATCCTCAGGGCCAGTCATCGAGCATCCCTTCTTCTTGGCATACTCGATATAATCCAGAATCTCTCTCGTGATTCTCTCTCCCGGCGCCAGAATCGGGATGCCCGGAGGATAGCACATCACAAACTCACTGCACACGCGTCCTTCCGTCATGCGAAGCGGCAGAGACTCTTTGTCAGCATAAAACGCATCCTGGGGGGAAACATCCACAAGCGGCTCCATATATTCCTGACTCATAAGTCCCGCCTTCTCGCGCTGGAATCTGCGCTTAACCTCAGAAAGAGCGCTCACCAGCCTCTCGATATCTCTCTTCCTATCCCCGATTGACAGATAGGCGAGAATATTTCCGAGATCCCCAAACTCAATCTGTATGTCGTACTCATCTCTTAACAGATCATAAACCTCAATTCCCGCAAGTCCCACATGAAGCGTGTTCACGGACAGCTTTGTGGTATCGAAATCATAGATACTGTCCCCGTTAATCAGCTCCCGCCCGTAAGCATAATAGCCTCCAATCCCGTTGATCTCTGCCCTGGCATACTCAGCCATCTGGCATACCTGGGCAAATGCCTCGCGCCCGCGAAGCGCCAGATTTCTCCGGGAGATATCAAGGCTTGAAAGGAGCAGATAAGAGCCGCTCGTCGTCTGCGTCAGATTGATGATCTGACGTACATACCCGTCCGACACGTCGGGGCCTGTCAGCAGAAGCGAGCTTTGTGTGAGACTGCCGCCGGATTTATGCATGGACACAGCCGCCATATCCGCTCCGGCTGCCATCGCTGACACCGGAAGATTTTCTCCAAAATAAAAATGCGTTCCGTGCGCCTCGTCCGCCAGGCAGAGCATCCCGTGATCGTGCGCAAGCTTTACGATGGCGCGTAGATCAGAGCAGATCCCGTAATACGTTGGGTTATTGACAAGCACTGCCCTGGCATCCGGGTTCTCCAAAATAGCGCGTTCCACCGCCGAAACACTCATTCCGAGCGGAATGCCCAGTTCCTCGTTGCACTCCGGATTTACATAAACCGGAACTGCTCCGCACAGTACCATAGCTCCCATGACGCTGCGGTGAACATTTCGCGGAAGGATGATCTTCTCCCCGCGCTTAGCCGCAGAAAGCACCATACTCTGCACCGCAGAGGTCGTGCCGCCCACCATCAGAAATGCATGTGCCGCCCCAAACGCCTCCGCCGCCAGGATCTCCGCGTCGCGGATCACAGAGACAGGATGGCAGAGATTATCCAGGGGCTTCATGGAATTCACATCCATATTTACGCACTTTTCTCCTAGAAGCTGTGCCAGCTCGGGGTTTCCCCTGCCTCGCTTATGCCCCGGCACATCGAACGGTACTACCCGCATCTTCTGAAAATTCTGAAGCGCCTCATAAATCGGCGCTCTCTCCTGAGAAAGCTCTCCCATGGAAAACATCCTCCTTTCAACTTCTGTATCTTATTTCCGCAGGTTCCAAGTCATCTTCTTCATGCTGCCATGAAAATCAGGACTTTTTTACCCTCGTGTCATAAATATTTCTTTCACTGAAAATTTCAATCATTTCTCTGCGCAGGTTGTTCATAATCTCAAGCCTCGTCCTGGGAGGCAGCTCATAGACATCCGTCTTGAACAGATAATTCTGCAGATCAATTTCCTTTAGCATCATCTTTGTGTGGAACAGATTCGCCTCATACACATTGATATCCACTGCATCATACCGAAGCAGTGTCTCCGGGGCAATGTACTCCTGAATCGAGGTAATATCGTGATCCAGAAACAACTTTCGTCCATCCACATCACGTGTGAAGCCCCGCACCCGGTAATCCATCGTAATAATATCTGAATCAAAGGAGCCAATCAGGTAATCAAGCGTGGACAGCGGCGTGATCTCCCCGCAGGTCGCAACATCGATATCCACCCGGAAGGTGGCAAGGCACGTTTCAGGATGATACTCCGGATACGTATGCACCGTCACATGGCTCTTATCGAGGTGCGCCAGATACGTCTCTCCCGCCGGCACCATCGAGCCTTCTGCAACCAGGATCGTCACAGACGCTCCCTGAGGCTCATAATCCTGGCTCGAAATATTGAGAACCTTCGCGCCGATCATATCGGTCACATTCGTGAGGATCTTCGTGAGCCGCTCTGAGTTATACTGTTCATCGATATAGGCTATATAGTCCTTCTGCTCACGCGGCGTCTTTGCATAACAGACGTCGTAAATATTAAAGCTCAGAGCTTTGGTCAGATTGTTAAATCCGTATAATTTCATCTTTTCTTTCATTATCGCCGCACCACCATACATTTCTTATCCCATTCCCGCCTGCATATCCTATACATCAAAAAAACGCAGGCAATATGCTGATGCACATTACTTGCGTTTTTCTCCATGTCATATCAAATCCGGCATCCGCAGACGGGATGCGGCGATTTATCGCACTTTCAGTATTCATGGATTACAGATTTCAGAGTCTATATAGCAAATATCTCACTTTTACTACTCTTATTGACCGTTTCACAAGTTGATGTGCACATCTGCGCACTGGTTATAAAGTAACCAACTTATAAAATTTGAGCTTCTAACTCAATCAATAAGGCAACAATCGTTGCCGCTCGGCTTGTTCTGCCGGCTGTCCGCCCTCCGGGCAGTCAGTAAATATTTGCATGGAAACTCTGTAAACCAAACAACTCCCATGACTATTATCACTATAACATTATTTTCCTTGTGAAGTCAAGGATAATTTTGAGATTTTTTCACATATTATTGCCACATTTGGAGAATCGAATGTCCGAGCATGTGGCTTTCAAGCTTAATGTTAAAATTATCAGCAATCGATGCTCCGATTACGCCGAACGTATCCTGCGTATCCAGCACGCCCATGGAACGCATCGCCGGGGAATATGCCAGCAGCGGCACCATCTCTCTCGTATGATCCGTACCAGTGTGTGTCGGATCATTGCCGTGGTCCGCGGTGAGCAGCAGCAGATCGCTTTCATTCAGCTTATCCAGCAGCTTTCCGAGTCCGCAGTCAAATTTCTCAATCTCATGTCCGTATCCCTTTGGATCACGCCTGTGCCCCCAGAGAGCGTCGAAGTCCACAAGGTTTACAAAGCACAGACCTGTGAAATCCCTGTCAGCAATCTCTGTCGTCTGTTCCATCCCATGCACGCTGCTTTTCGAGTGAAGCGATTCCGTGATGCCCTCTCCTGAGAAAATATCATGTATCTTACCGACTCCGATCACATCCTCACCGTCAGAGCACAGCAGATTTAAAACCGTATCCATCGGGGGCTTTAAAGCATAGTCTCTGCGATTATCCGTTCGGACAAATTCTCCTCTTCTCATGCCGCGGTACGGACGTGCAATGACTCTTCCCACCTTCCATTCGTCTCTCATCGTTACTTCCCGTGCTGTTTCGCAGTATCGGTAGAGCTGCTCCAGCCCCATTGTCTCCTCATTTCCCGGAATCTGCAGCACCGAGTCCGCAGAGGTGTACACAATGATCTTATCGTGATAGATCTCCTCCTCCGCCAGCTCCTCCAAAATGGCAGTTCCGCTCGCCGCCTTATTTCCGATGATCTCCTTTCCGAACCTCTGCTCCAGCTCATGAATCAGCTCCGGCGGAAATCCATGCTCCGTAAATGTCCGAAATGGTGCCTGCGTGTAAATCCCCATCATCTCCCAGTGACCGGTCATCGTATCCTTCCCCAGGCTTTTCTCCATCAGCCGCAGCGCATATCCCTTCTTGTGCTCGGAAACTCCGACATCTGTTATACTTCCCAGGCCAAGCTCCATCAGATGAGGAATCTTAAGCCCGCCCTGCGTCTTCCATATATGTCCAAATGTATCCGTTCCTGCATCTTTGTACTGCGCCGCATCCGGCATCTCACCGATTCCCAGTGAATCCAGAACAATCAGAAAAATTCTCTTATATTTCATAGACGAAGCCTCCTTTCGTGTTAATTATATTATAAAGGCTGCCGCACTTCTGCAACAGCCCCTGATCAATAATTTTTTAAATTGCCATTCCCGCCACAAAGAAGTACATCACAACAAAGTGGCAGAAACTTCCTCCCATCACAAACAGATGGAATATCTCATGAGAACCGAAGTTCTTGTGTTTTGCGTCAAAGATCGGAAGCTTGAGTCCGTAAATGATTCCTCCGATCGTGTAAATAATTCCTCCTGCGAGCAGCCATCCGAACGCAGGTCTGGAAAGCGCCTGAAAAATCTGCGAAAATGCTAACACACACAGCCAGCCCATCCCGATATAAATCACTGAGGAAAACCACTTCGGACAGGTGATCCAGCATGCCTTCACAATAATTCCGATCAGCGCGATCGCCCACACCGCTGCGCACAGAATCGTTCCCGTTCTGCCGTTTAAGGCGATCAGGCAGACCGGAGTATAGCTTCCTGCAATCAATATGAAGATCATCATATGATCCATCTTCCTGAGCCTGCGGTTTACCTTCTCGTTAATGTTCAGCGTATGGTAAATTGTACTTGCCGCATACAGAAGCATCATGCTGAGGATGAAAATCCCCATCGCGATCACATGAAGCGCGTCCGGTTCCCTTGCGGCTTTTATCAAAAGCGGTGCCGCGCCCAGCGCCGCAAGCAGAAACGCGATAAAATGAGTAATGGCACTTCCAGGGTCTTTAATTTTAAACTTCATATTGTCACCTCTTGAACTTTTGCATGTAGTTTTGATTACTATGTGTTACTTTTTATTATACTACTTCTTTTTCTGTAAAAATGCAAGAGGTGTCACAAAATTTTTATATTTATTTAGAAATCAGCTCCTCCTTTTCCTTACGGGACATCTGTTTGATCGCATACTCTCTGCGCATTGCGTCCTCCTTTGTCTCAAAACTCTCGCAGTACACCAATGTTACCGGTCTGCGCGTCCTGGTATACTTTGCGCCCTTTCCCGCATTGTGGCAGGCAATTCTTTTCTCCAGATTGTTTGTCCATCCCGTGTACAGCGTGCCGTCGCTGCACTCTACAACGTATGTATAATTCATACTCTTTTCTCCTGTAACTTTATGTAATGAGGCTGACGCTGCAGCCTCGAAGATTTATGATGAAGCAATCGATAAGAAATGGTATATCATCCCTTGAAAATCCTGCCTCTTTTCCTGAGGCTCCAAGTAAAGAAATCGATTGCGGATTTTCCAGTCCTTTTCTCATCTGCTTTATTATACTCATTTTTTCTCTTTTTGTGCATCTCAGGCAGGGGGCAATTTTTTTATTCCTCTGCTCCGTTTAAATACAGCATCGGATCAATGCTCTGTCCGTCCTTTTTCATCTGAAAATACAGGTTTGTTCCCTCCTGGGAGTAATATCTCGTCGGTGTTCCGACTGTCCCGATGGATGCGCCCTCATACACATAGGCGCCCTCTTCTACGTTTACCTCCTGGAGCTGTCCGTAAATCGCCTCGTAGCCGTTGCCGAGATCCATCGTCACTGTACGTCCCGTCTCATTATTCTGAGCGATGGAGGTTACTTTGCCGTTTGCTGCCGCGAGAACCTGTTCTCCCTCTGCCGCTGAGAGAATAACTGCCGGATTATACTTATAGACATTAAGCGTCGGAAAATACACTGTGGAATCCATGCTGTAGTCAATCAGCACCTGTCCGTTGACCGGTGCCTGCAAAACTGTCTCCTCAGAAAAATTCAGCTCCGGCAGGATTGAACGCGCTGCGGTATCTGCTGTCTCCTCCTGCGGCTGCCGGGGCAGCGTATTCTCCGTTTCCTGCTGCACCGGTGTCTCCTCCTCCGTCACTGCATTCACACTGTCCGTGCTCACATCCGCAGTCTCCGGTTCTTCCTCTGATGTCTCTTCTGTCTCTTCCGTCTCCTCTGCCTCAGCCGTCTGCTGTTCCTCAAGTTCGTCCATCTGCTTCTTATAGCTTGCGCTCTCATAGCGGTACGTAAAGATTCCCGCAGCGATTACCGTGAGCGCCAGCACACCGCTGACGGCAAATTTCCATGTTCTTGATTTTTTACTCATAATCCTTTCACCTCTACCAATGACTTACCGCTTCCCGCCCCGCTTTTTGTAAAGCTCCGGCGGTGTCGCCTGTTATTCATAGAGTTTCCAGAATTACGAAATTTATACTGTGTATTACTCTCTTTTTTGCACTGTGGCTTCCGGAAAATAGTAATCCAGGATTTCCCTGTAGTCCTTTCCCTGTTCTGCGAGCACGTTTGCTCCGTACTGACTCATGCCGAATCCATGTCCTACTCCTCTGCATATAAATCTGAGCTGTCCGTTCTCCTCCTGGACTGAGAAACATGCCGAACACAGTCCCAGCGCGCGGCGGAACGATTCGCCTCCGATTTTCGTCTCTCCTACCGTAACTTCTGTAGCATATCCAGCACTGTCCTGTCCGGTTACTGCCACAGCGCCTGAAGCCGACACTCCCGCTGCAGCGAGCTTCTGTGATACTGTTTCCGGGGAGAGTGTATAGGCACGCAGATAATCGGGAGACTGCAGATCCATCTCACTGTCCTGCTGTGTCAGATACGCATAGCTTCCGTCAGGAAAATTTTCCGACGCTGCTCTTGTTTTTCCCGCACTGACCATGCAGAACGCACCTTCCACAGTCTTTCCCGCATAGCTGAGTACTTCGTCCTCCGTCGCTTTTGCCGCGTCTGCATACCGGTTCCAATCGCGCAGGTAGTCCTCGCGCTGTTCCCGGTCAAGCTGTGCGCTCTGTTCCAGCTCCTCTCTGCCAATTCCCTCTTTCAACTCCACATTCAGACGGCTTCTGATCAGCACAGCCTGCGCTTTCAGAGCTTCCTCCTCATATTCCCCGGACATTTCCTGATAAATCAGCTCCGGCAGGAGCGTCTCAAGATCAAAGTCTGCTGTTATCTGAATCGTCTCTTTTCCCGAAAGAAGCGCAGTAATGAAAAAAGGCAATAACAGAAAGAGCAGAGTCAGACAGAGTGTCTTTCCAAAGGATCTTTTCATACTCTGCCCCTGTTTCCATTATTACCTAAATATATGACGTCTGCCCGAGAAGCAGACTTCCTATCTCCATACACCTATCATCCGAAGCACTTCTGATACCTCCACAGTATCCTCCTGCCTCTGCCGCAGCTCCGGTACAGGAATCTCTCTATTTTCTCAAATCCTGACCGAATCACCCTGTATTCCGCATCAGAAATTTCCTCGTTTCCGAAATACGCCCTCTCAGCGGCTCCCATCAGCGCCCGGCAGGCCTCGCCCAGTTTTGGATATTCTTGGGCAAACGCTTCTGTGAAGTCATCATCATAGCGAAACTTTTTCTTCTCACCTTTTACATAGGTATATTCCTCGTAGCATCTTCGTGCCATGCAGACTGCCGCCCGCTTTCTGTCTCTGTATCCGGTACTCTGCAGAAAGCGCCTGCGCTTTACTGTCCTTCTGATCAAAATCCCGCCGCCAAGAGCCGCTGCAGCAAGCAGACATCCTCCTGCACCCGCAAGACCGCGTATAATTTCCGGAGAAAGTCCAGCGGATTTTTCCTGCTTCTTCTCTTCCGCTCCGGCAGATTCTGCAGGTATCTCCTGCGGCTCTGTCTCAGCCTGCGTCGGCGCGGGAGCCTCAGTTACTGTAGGCTGAGGTGTCTCCTGCGGCTGGGGTTCTTCAATTTCCCCGGTGTTTTCCGAAATCTGCGCCGTCTCGATGCTCTCCGCTTCATATCCCGGTGTCATCTCAACGGGTTTCCAACCATAGCCGTCCACATACACCTCAATCCAGGCATGCGCATTTTCACCGGTTACAGCCGCCTCATATCCGCTGTCCGTCCTGTGAAAACTCTCCGGTCTTACAACGTATCCCGTCACATACCGCGCCGGAATCCCCATCATTCTGTAAAGCAGAAGTCCGGTACTTGCAAAGTGTGTACAGAACCCTTCTTTTTGCTCAAATACGAAATATTCTATGAAGTCCTTCCCCTCGGGAAGCGGATCTATCTCCAGATTATAGCTGCAGGTACTCTGCAGATATCGGCGAATGCGCGCTGTCGCTGTGTCAATATCCATCTGCTCTCCGCCTGAAATCTCACTGCTAAGCTGCCAAAGCTGTGTAAGCCCCTGCGGAATGTCCAGATATTCCCGCTGCACATAGCTGCCGTATCTGTCCAAAAACTGCTTATCCTCGGACGGCGTCAAATAGCTGCCGGCGTCTTCTGTCATCGCAAGATAGCCGTGATATTCTCTCTCGGCGCTTCCTGCCAGAATCGCTCCGTCTCCCTCAAAGATAAGCCCTTCGGGTACCTCCGCCTGATACGGCAGATACGCATAACGGTCATCGGCAGAGCGAACCTTCAGGCTATAGTGAATCTGGCCTTCATCGCCTCCTGTCATAGCGTACATGGCTGCACTTCTGTACGGCGCGTTTGCAACTGCATATGCTCCGGAGGAATCCATGCCCCATCCGGATGACTCGCTCTCAAACTTTCTGTCATCTACTGCCTCCCAGGAACTTCCCTTGTAACGGTTTCCGGTAAATCCCCGAAGATAGATCATTCCGTCCAGTTCCGCCGGACTTACGTCTATGGAAATGCGCATCGCCTCGCTGCCCGTATTTCCGCCAAAGGTGTTCGTCAGCCTGCCGCTTACCATCGTTCCGCCCGGCTGCAGCATCCCGAAAAAGGAAAATCCGCCCTCCATTGACGCCAGGTTTTCCACAGCTTGCTCCATATAATTCTCCGCATGAACCTGAAACTGCTTAACTGCGTCGAATTTCTTCATAAACAGACCGTGAAGTGCCGGTCCTGCTGCAAAGTAGGAAAAGGCAATCGCCGCCGCTGCTGCAAGCCCCATCAAAAGACCCGTCTTTGCCTGTATACTGGAATATGTTCCCCTTTTCCCTCTGCCATCCATCGCCCGTCCTATAAAGAGTCCAAACGCACTTCCAAAAAGTGATGCCGGCTCCGGCCGGATATCAATTGCAAGTGCCCCAACCACCAACAGAACAGCCAGCAGTGCAGGCAGCAAAATCTTCATCCTGTGATACATTTCAAACCCAGTCAGAAAAAACAGAAGCACTGCTGTAAACTGAAAGAACAGTATCACAGCCGCCTCATCCTTACCCGCTGCAAGCACCGGAAAGTCCGTCCCATAGTATTTATTCACTCTTGCCAGCACGCTGTCTACAGTCTGAAAGAGGCCCTGCAAAAGCTTTTCTCTCTGATACCACGCAAATGCTGCAAAAAGCACGAGCCCCGCTGGAAATACAATACGCGAAACCGCGGGCTTGAAAAATATCAGTCTCAGCAGTACCGTCAGCGCCAGTGCCAGCCAGACTGTCTGGGAAACATGAAGCTGCATTCCTGTTGCGCGCACGAACAGCAGAAAGATTCCCTCAGCCGCAGTAAAGAAGCTGATCATAGAGAACGGCAGAATCCACCAGGCTCCCTTTCCGGCACTCTGAGCGCGCGGCATTGTTATAGTTATCTCTTTCATGTCCATTCTCCTCAAACTACAAGTTCACGCTCCTGACCCTTCTTGGGCATCGGAAGCTCCTCCTCGCCGTTTCGGATCACCGTCAGAAGCGGAGTAAATTTCAGATCTGTCAGCCACGGCTCTCCCGGATACTGCTCACGGTAAAGTTCCCGCAGCAAAACGGGCTCCTCGTAGGAAACCGCTCCGAATACCAGCTCCAGCGCCTCATAGATCTGCTCTTCACTCTCCACCCTCGCCCGGAGAATGCGCTGTTCATTCGCCTGATACCAGGCCAGATAATGCCTGCACTGCTCCCTGGCAAGTGCAAAGGATACCGAAAGCGCTGCTGATAGCATCTGATCAAAATGTCCGCGTTTTTTTTCGTTTCTCTGAAAGCTCAAAAACAGAATCACCGGACACCCCAGCGGAAGGCTGTACTCCTTGACCATCAGCTCATCCATCCGCGCACTCATTTTCCAATGCACGCGCTGAATTCTGTCACCTCCTCGATATTCCCTGATCTGGAAAATCTCTGAGACATCATCCCCGCTTTTCTTCTCATCAAACGTATCACTGTCTCCGGCAAATCGTCTTGTCTGCTCTGAGACAAGCAGGGGTACGTCATAGATCTCGGGCATTACATGAAAATACGCCTCCTGTCCTGCCCGTATCTTCAGTGTCACAATCCCGAGATAATCGCTGACCCGAATCTCCTTCGCAGTGAGAAAGACTCTCCCAGAAAATGATGCGCTGATGTCGGCTCTTGCCGTCGTCTCTCCTCTGTCTGCCACTGCGCAGCGTATGAAAAATGTTTCCTGTTCTGCTCCAAACTGCTGTCGGCATACTATCCGGATGCGCACCCGGGATGCCGGAAACCAGCCTCTGTTTTGCACGCGAAGCTGCACACGCACTTTCTGTCCCCGATCCGCCACCGGAATGGGTATGGATATCTGCACGGATATCTTCTTGTGCAGCGACAGAAGGATCACCGCAGAAAATACCGCCAGAAATACCTCTGCTGCAAACAGACAGGTCAGAGGCAGGCTCCTGTAAAGAATCGCCGCATAAGCTGTCGCCGCAGCTGTGAGCAGATAAACCGCCGCCCGCATGGATCATGCCCTGCGGACGGCCGGACGCTTCACCTGTTCCAGGATCTGCTCCAGGACTGCATCCGCACTCACACGGTTAATCCGCGCCTTGGCACCCAGACGTATCCTGTGTGCTGCCACATCCAGAAATACATCCGCCACATCCTGAGGCAGCACGTAGCCGCGGTTTAGAAGAAATGCATTTGCCTTTGACATCTTCGTCAGAGCGATGGTTCCTCTCGGGCTTACGCCAAGCTCAATAAGATCGTGTTCTCTTGTCGCCTTTACAAGCTCCCCAATGTACTGATAGACCGCATCGTGAATAAAGATATTTCCAACTGCCTCCTGCATCGCCAGCAGATGCTCTGCATGGATGACAGGCTGAATATCCTGCTCAGACACTCTTCTGCTCTTTCCTTTAATAATCTCTATCTCATCCTGTATGTCAGGATAGCCCATGGTCATGCAGATCATAAACCTGTCCATCTGGGATTCCGGAAGAAGCTGCGTACCTGCGCTTCCAATAGGATTCTGCGTAGCAATCACAATAAACGGCTCCGGAACCGGCTTGGAGATGCCGTCGACTGTAACCTTCCCCTCCTCCATGACCTCAAGGAGAGCTGACTGCGTCTTCGGCGATGTTCTGTTTATCTCATCTGCAAGCAGCAGATTGCACATGACTGCTCCCGGCTGATATACAAACTTTCCTGTCTCTTTCTGGTACATAGAAAATCCCACAATATCCGCCGGCAGCACATCCGGTGTAAACTGCACGCGGTTTTGTCTCAGCTCCATGGCGCGCGAAAGCGCGAGAGCGAGCGTTGTCTTTCCCACCCCCGGAATATCCTCCAGCAGGATATGACCTCCAGCGAGAATCGCAGCCATAGCTCTTCGGATGCAGTCGTCCTTTCCTATGACGGCCTTTTTTACCTCCTCAATTACATCCCATGCGGGATTTCCCCCTGTATTCTTCACCCTTTTATCCATAAATTCCCCCTGATTTTACAAGTCTCTCGCGATCTGACGTCCCCTCGGCGTCGCTGCGAGTCCTCCCTCGCCTGTCTCCCTCAGGGATGAGGGAAGCAGTTTCCCTATGTCGGCCATTGCGTCAAATACCTCGTCCGGCGGGATTACGCTTCTTATGCCGGCACATGCCATATCCGCGCTTGTAAGTGCGTTTACTGCACCGATCACGTTTCGCTTCACACATGTTACCTCAACAAGCCCTGCAACCGGATCACATGCAAGTCCGAGCAATCCTTTCATCGCTATAGCCGATGCGTGCATTGCACAGCCGGCATCCCCGGTTCGAAGCCACGCAATCGCCCCTGCCGCCATTGCCGAGGCTGAACCGATCTCCGCCTGACAGCCTCCCTCTGCCCCCGATATGGAAGCGCGTGAGGCAATTACCTGACCGATGCCTGCGGCTACATACAGCGCCTGAAGCATGCGCTCCTTGGATTCCCCGAACTCCTCCTCATAGGTCAGAAATACAGCCGGGATGACACCGCATGAGCCGGCGGTAGGAGCTGCCACTATTCTGCGCATGCATGCGTTGCACTCACCCATCTTCATAGCGCGCATCATCACTTTTCCAATAAAACTTCCGCAGACTGTCGTTTTGTTTTCCACTGCCTGCTGCAGCTTATAGCCATCTCCTCCCACGAGGCGGCTTGCAGAGCGCATATCCTTATCGTAGGCCTCGTCGGCGTCTCTCATTGCCTGATACAGAGTCTCCATGCGCTCCATAGACTCTTTCTGATCTGCATCTCTTTCCCGCAGATCTTCCTGCATAATGACCTTCCAAAGCGGAAGTCCTGTTTTCTCACACTCCTGTACAATTTCTTCCAAAGCGCCGAATGCCATTTATTCTTCCTCCATATTCAAATATGTCACTTTTTCTATTCCATCCAGAGCCTTTAATTCCTGCAGAAATGGCTCCGGGACACCCTGATCGCACTCAATAACCATAACAGCCTCCCCGCCTCTCGTATCCCTGTAGAGCTGCATGGTGGCGATGTTAATGCCTCTCTGAGACAGAAGTGAAGTTACGCGTGTCACACATCCCGGCTTGTCCTCATTATTTACGATCAGCGTAGGATATTCTCCTGAAAAGCTCACTTCAATGCCATCCAGGCTGCACACCTTGATTCTGCCTCCGCCTAATGACGAAGCAATCATCGTACAAACCTTTCCGCTTTTCCCTGTGAGCGTCAGCCGCACAGAATTGGGGTGTACATCCTTTAAATATACGGATGTAATATCAAACGCCATTCCCCGCTCCCGGGCGATTTCAAAACTTCTCGGTATTCTGATATCATCCGGGCGCATGCCGAGAAGTCCCGCCACGAGCGCTTTATCTGTACCGTGCCCCTTTCCCGTCGATGCAAAGGATCCGTGCAGCTCAATTTTAGCCTTCACAGGAGTTTCTCCAAGCAGCCGGTATCCCACAAAGCCGATCCGCGCCGCGCCTGCTGTATGAGAACTGGATGGGCCTACCATAATCGGCCCCAATATATCAAACAGATTCATCCTATTTCCCCTCTCTTCTTATTCTATACGCTTGCAGACATCCACCCATTCCTTCGCATGGGAATATCTGAAGAATTCTTCACAGTCCAGAGCAATTGCCGAGTTTGCGCTTCCGCACGCCGGATATACTCTGTCAAATCGCTGCAGAGAGACGTCGAGAAATACCTCCGTGCCGTCCGGATTTGCAAACGGACATACGCCGCCCGGCGCGTGTCCTGTCAGGCGCTCCACATCCTCTCCTTTGAGCATCTTCGCCTTCATGCCGAACGTATGCTTAAATTTACCGTTGTCCACCTTCATATCACCTGCTATCACCATGATGATGCACCCGTCCCCTTCTTTTTTATAAAAGGACATTGTCTTTGCAATGCGTGCCTCCTCGACGCCGACAGCCTTCGCAGCAAGCTCCACTGTCGCACTTGAAACATCGAATTCCATCACATCCTGTTCTCTGCCATACTGTTTAAAATATGCTCTCACATTCTCGATTGCCATGTTCTGTTCCCCTTTTCTGTATTTTATGCAGCCCATCCAAACTGCCCTGTAAATGCTGCCATGGCCGTATTTACATCTGATCCCTGCGCCTGCTGCATTTCAGTGCCATTCTGCACGCCAGGATCTGCTGTCTGGCTGCCCTGAACTGCCGCTGCAATCTGATTGTAAATCATATAGGCATCCATGACGTTATACGGATCCGTATAGCCGCTGCCCTGCGCACCTGCTGTTACGAGAATGTATTCTTCTCCACCGATCTCCGCTGCACTGGCAAGGCACAACCCTGCTTCATCTGTAAATCCGGTCTTACCGCCCTCTACGATTCCGGAAGTCAGCGTCAGATCTCCGGTCTTGGATGATAAGGAGCTATGGAAGGTCACTCCGTCCGGATGCTCGGGAGTAGAGGACGTCGTATACACGGATGATGTAAAAATCTGGCGGAACGTCTGATTCTGCAGGGCATACTGCAGCAGCTTCTCAATATCCTCGCACGTTGTATAGTGATTCGGATCGTGCAGTCCCGTACAAGTCACGAAATGAGTATTGGCAAGTCCCAGCTCCTCTGCCTTCTGATTCATCATATCGGCAAATGCTGCCTCAGACCCCGCTAGATATTCTGCAATTCCTATACACGCCTCTGCTCCGGACGGAAGCATAACGCCATAGAGCAGATCGATCGCCGGAAGCGTCTCACCAGGGGAAAGCCCGGCCATAGACGCATGCTGCGCATACAGACTGTCAAACATCTCCGGAGACAGCGTAATCTGTGTATTCAGATCAGCGATATTCTCAATCGCTACAACAGCCGTCATAATCTTTGTCATGGATGCTGGGTATATCTGCTGCTCTGCAGCCTGGTTCAAAAGCACCTCTCCATCACTGATTCTAACCAGATACGCATTGGAGCTATACATTCCTTCTGTGGAAATCGTAATTGGTATGGGAGTAGGCGTCGGTGTCGGTGTCTCTGTAGGAGCAGGCGTCGGCTCCTGTGTGTCCTGCTCCTGAAGCACTGGATCCTTTTCCTTTGACGGACGGTTCACTATGTAAATTGTCGTGCCAATCAGTCCCGCCGCAAGTACAATTACCGCGGTCTGCATAGCGACAAGAATCTTTCTTTTTCTCTTTTTTCGGCTCATTTTCTTTTTCTTATTTAAAGCCATTATTCTGTTCCTCCTGAAAATAATCTAAGCATTCCTATTATACTACATTTATCAATCTAAAACCTCAAAAAAACGAAGATAGTTCATTAAGTTTTTCTGACATGAATTCGATTGCATATTTTTGTGAAATTGGATATACTGAAAACATGCCGTTTTACGGCAACAGAAAGGATATAACAAATGGAATCAGACGAACTGTTTAAAGAACGTCTCCGAAAGCAGCGGCAAAAAAGGCGCAATCAGATTATCCGGCGCGTCAGTCTCTTTTCCATTTTGCTTACATCAGCTATATTTCTCCTGCTGTATCTTCTTATGGGACAGGTTCCCGCCTCAGCAGAAGATCAGCCGGGAGTTTTGGCAGCAAAAGATTCAAAAGAGATTCACACTTGGAAAATCACGCAGTACGCCGATGCTTCCGGTGCACAGGCTTCGATTTACACGGTCGTACGGGAAGACGGAAAGCTTGCAGTGATTGACGGAGGATGGGATACAAATGCTGACGCACTTCGCCAGATCATTTCAGGACTCGGAAATCACGTAGATACCTGGATACTAACCCATCCCCATAAGGATCACATTGGAGCCTTTAACGAGATCTATCCTGACCCACAGGGCATCACCATCGATCGAATTCTGACTATTGATCTGGATGTAAGTCTATATCTGGAAAATGCAAAAGAGTGGGATAACTCTGATACTGAAGAGGAATTTGTCCGAATGATTCCCAATATGGAAAATCTTACCTATGTGTATCCCGGTGATACGCTGGATGTGATCGGACTTGAAATGAAAGTAATAAACGCATATGATGATACCGTCGCGCAGCAGAGCAATGATATATGCAATGACGGCGCTCTTGCCTTTAAACTGAGCGGTCAGGAGAGTTCCATGCTGTTTCTCTCCGATGTAGGCTCCAGCCGTGAGAGTGTAATCACAGAGAATTTCGGCAACGATCTTGCCAGCGACTATGTTTCCATGGCACATCATGGAAACAGCTCCTTCAGCGATGATTTTTACGGGCTGATTCATCCCAAAGGCGCATTCTTCGATGCTCCTGAATGGCTGAGAACCGGAAAGGAATACACCACAGCACACTACGAGGAACTGATGAAATCTCTTGGTGCACAGCTCTATACCTGGGATAGCGCACCACACACAATTACACTTTCTTAAAAAAGCCTGACGGATTTATTCTGTCAGGCTTTTTTTATCCACATCCATGCTTAAATTCTGGAGCTTTTTCCCCATTTCCTCCTGCATTCCGTGGATAAAGAGTGTATAAATTTTATGATACACACAAAAAAAACGAAGACATTAAAATCTTCGTTTCATTCTGCATGAAGCATCGGGGATTCGAACCCCGGACAACTTGATTAAAAGTCAAGTGCTCTACCGACTGAGCTAATGCTCCATATGCCCAAAGCCGGAATCGAACCAGCGACACGAGGATTTTCAGTCCTCTGCTCTACCAACTGAGCTATCTGGGCAAAATTGCGGGAGCAGGATTTGAACCTGCGACCTTCGGGTTATGAGCCCGACGAGCTTCCAGACTGCTCCATCCCGCGATATTCAATTTTACTCTGTATCTGAAAGATACAAAGCCGATGATCGGACTCGAACCGATAACCTGCTGATTACAAATCAGCTGCTCTGCCAATTGAGCCACATCGGCTTAAAATGGATGGAGGTGGATTCGAACCACCGAAGCAATTTGCAGCAGATTTACAGTCTGTCCCCTTTGGCCACTCGGGAATCCATCCAAAAAATGGAACCTATAGGGCTCGAACCTATGACCCTCTGCTTGTAAGGCAGATGCTCTCCCAGCTGAGCTAAGATTCCATTTTCAATTAAAATTATTTAATTGAAACGACCCAGAAGAGACTCGAACTCTCGACCTCCGCCGTGACAGGGCGGCGCTCTAACCAACTGAGCCACTGGGCCATTCTTGAAAGTATCTTATATACCTTCAAAACCGCATACACTCAAACATCATTCTTAACCGTTTCGTAAACAAAGACCATAAGGAAGTTCAGTTTCACTTCGTTCAACCGAACGACCTTTGCACCGGACTCCCGACTTCGCGTTCCGCTCGCGCTCGTCAAGTGCTCAGGTCAAGCCCTCGACCGATTAGTATTAGTCAGCTCCATGCATTGCTGCACTTCCACCTCTAACCTATCTACCTCGTCGTCTTCAAGGGGTCTTACTTC
>CALWSC010000115.1 GCA_944384105.1 uncultured Lachnospiraceae bacterium
TAACATGGAACGGAGAAAAAGGTGGTTGTCGTTAGCCATCTTTTTCTTTTTTGCAAAAATCACAGGGGAGGCAGTGACTCATACGAGTCACTGCCTCCCCTGTTTAGGACTATCTATTTCCCGACAGCCCCTTTGTCATTAAAATCAAATATCTTTCATCTTCGTATAAACCGCATGAATCACAAACGGAATAAATACTGTAATCAGCGCCGCATATCCAAGGTATGCGTATCCTTTCTGAACAACAGCCATCAGACCGAACTGTGCGATTCCGAATGCGATTGCCGTGAAGATCGCTGTGAACAGCGCCATGCGTCCCATGTGCCCTTTGGAGCGTTGGGAAGCATCCATGCGTCTCTCCACCGCATTTACGCAGCGGGCTACAATTCCAGCGACCATATTGACGCCGGTGGATACCGCACCAAGAATGATCAGAATGGAGATGATCGGTGTCAGAACTGTAGATCCAACGCCGTTTTCCACAAGAACCAGCATCGGAACGGAAGCTGCTGCGAGATCGGAAACGTATCCTACTGCGAGAAGACCCACAATAGAGAGCACCATCGCAAAAGAGTTTACCACAAACATCCAGACAGCAGACTGGTTAATCTGCTTTACATTCGTCACCGGCTCCATATGCTGATACATAACAGAAACAGATGCAAGCTGGAATAAGAAATACAGGAAAGCGCTCCACAGTGCAGAACCGAAAGACCCGCTCTCGCTGGAGCACACAACCATCTCGCCTTCCGACAGCCGTCCCACACTGTCTGCGATAGCGTCAAACTGAGAAATAATGTTCGGCACTAGGACAACGACAAGTCCCACAATAATCAGCACAGATAGCGTGGACGCAGCCTTGCGCACCACATTTGTTCCATACATGGCGATGATGAAAATAAACGCCGCAACGAGGAGCGTGCACAGCCAATATGGAATATTCAGCAGCTGGTTGATCGTAGAGCCGCCTGTGGCGAAAGCTGCGGCGGAAGCAGTTCCGATCATAATCAGATAGCAGATCTCAAACAGGTTTGACATAACAATGCGCGTCTTCCCATAAATCTTATCAGAAAAGCTTCTGTAATCGTACGCTCTGTGCTTGTAGGCATAGCGCATGCCGTACCAGAAGAACAGCGCATACAGCCCCTGGGAAAGGAACGGAAGCACGAGACACCAGATGCCGTAGTTGATAAAGTATGAATAAATCTGCGCACCCGAGGCAAATCCTCCGCCAAACTGTGTGGTGAACGCCACGAAGGCAATTCCCATGGTCATGGGCATTTTGCTCTTGTCAACAAGGAGCGATTTTTTACTGCTCATAATTCATTTTCCCCCATCTCTCTCTTATTCAAATTCAATCATCTTGCCCGGATTCAGAATCAGTTTATCGTCAAAGGCAAGCTTGACTGCCTGATACAGACGGTACAGGCGCGGATCGATGAAATCCTTCAGATATTCCAGACGGCCGTTTCCGATTCCGTGCTCTCCGGAGAGCTGTCCTCCGAAGCGCTTTGCCGTCTCATAGAGTTCCTTTAAGCAGGCGTGCGTTCCGCTCTCCCACTCCTCATCCGACATTCCGGCCGGACGAAGCATCTCTGTATGAATATTTCCGTCTCCGCAGTGACCGCACGGTTCCACGCAGATACCATGCTTTGCGCCGATTCCCTTCGCGATGCGCACGTATTCGGCAATGTGTGCTCTCGGAACTACCACGTCGCATTCTTCCTGAGCCACTGACTCCGCTTTCATTGCCTCGAGAATTCCTCCCCGTACAGACCATACGGAGTCCGCACGCTCCGGTGTGTCCGCAATCGCCACATCGATCGCACCGTGCTCAAGCGCCTTCTCGCAGAGCAGCTCCACGGCTGTGTCCAGTTCATTCTGCGTGGACGCGTCATACATGACGATCAGCACCGCCTCGCCCTCAGAAACCGGTAGCGGCTTCTTCAGGTTCTTCTCGACCATATCAATCAACTCTCTCTCCAGGAACTCTATCGCCGTGGGAACAAACGGCAGCTCCAGGATCACCGGCACCATATCTGCGCATTCTTCGAGTGAGCTGAACGGAATAACCAGCGTACACGATTTATTCGGAGCCGGCAGCAGCTTCAGTGTTACCTCAGTCAGAATACAGAGCGTTCCCTCGCTTCCGATCACTAAATCCTTGATGTCGTAGCCGGTTGTATTCTTCACAACGTTGGATGAAAAGTTTACGATACTTCCATCCGGAAGAACCGCCTCAATACAGCGCACAAAGTCTCGCGTAAGACCGTAGCGCACAGCTTTCATACCACCGGCGTTGGTGATAACATTTCCGCCGATCGAAGCCGTCTTCTCACCCGGATCCGGCGGATAAAACAGCCCTTCCGCCTTTGCCGCTGCCTGCACATCCAGAAGCAGGGCGCCCGGCTGTACCGTAATCGTCTGATTTTTGTGATCCACCGGGAAAATCTTGTTCATCCGCATCACGGAGAGCATGATTCCGCCAAATTTGCAGCTCGC
>CALWSC010000116.1 GCA_944384105.1 uncultured Lachnospiraceae bacterium
GATGGAATCGAAGGTCACGTCGATTACCAGGTTCTTGTTGCCCAGCTTCTCGATAGCCGCTACAGTATCATACAGCTCGTCCAGGTCTTTGCCGCTTACGCCCAGTACGACGCCTGCTGCTGTGGCAGCAGCGTTCATCTCTGCATAGTTGGAAGCGTTTGCTCCGTCCAGGATCGGTTTTGCATCCTTGCATACCTCAAGAGCTGCCTTTGCTGTCTCAACGTCTGTACATCCCAGAATCAGTGCTCTTCCTGTAGCTGCAGCTTTCTTAACGATCTCCACATATCTGTCTGCAGAAGCGCCCTCTTCGCAGTTTACGAAGATGCTCTCCACCTGCATTCTCTCACCGATACGCTCATAGTCAACAGCCGGAACTGCTGCAAGCTTTGCATCGATTTCCGCGTCGTCCATGCATGTGCACAGAGCTACTGCGTATCTCGTCTTGCTTACGAAGGTCTTCTCATGTCTGTAGAGAACGGTTTCGCCGCCCAGTGTATACTCATAATCGCCGGTACCGTACTTGATGGTCTTCATCGGCGGAGCTGTCGCCTCAGACAGAGATGCCAGCGCATCCTCAGACATATGCGGGCAGGCAGAAATATCCATAGCGCCCTGAGCTACCTTCATGGAGAAAGCCATACATGTAGGGCATCCGCACTCCTTACAGTTTTTCTTTGGTGTCATTTTAAAAATCTGAATACCTGTTAATGCCATTGTTTTATCCTCCTGATTCTGCGATTACATTAATTCTTTAATCATTTTTGAAATTGTTGCAACGGACTGAGGATGTTTCAGAATTACAGCATCTGTACCGGAAGCCAGTGTAGCGGACGCTGTCATGATCTCCATGGAAATTCCGCGCTCCTCCACTGATCCCCATTCCGGCATATCCTCCTCAGAAGCCATGGACTCTTTTACGTTCCATGTCTCGGAAGCAACTGGAGTGATAATCGGCATCTGCAGCATCTTATCGTCCTGGGACAGAGCCGCAGCTTTGATACGATCCAGAGTGGATACCACATACTCGTATCCGTATCCTGCTGCTGCAGAACCCACGTTCATAACGATGCTCTCCGGCTTAACACCTAACTGTGTGGTGATTACGTTTAACTGTTTTGCAAGGTTAATATCAACTGCAGACTCAGCGCCTACGATCTGATTGTAAGCAAGTCCTGCCGCAGCGCCTACTGTCTTATAGTTCTCTTCTCTTGCGGACATTAACAGTACGTTCTTGCCCTGTAAAGCCTCTGCAACCTTTACTAACAGCTCAGAGTCCTTCTCTACGTTCTTACATCCCTCTACTACTAACGGAACGTCGATGGCATCCGCAACCTCTTTTGCCACTGCCGTCAGCTCTTCTACGGACTTATTTGCCCCGTTCGGATCTCCGCCTTCCAAGCGCAGGCAAACGAAATCTGCACCTTCCATCTGAGCAGCCTTCTGTGCGATCTCAGCAATCGTATTTGCTCCCTCATAGTACGCTTTGATTCCGGCAACCTCGTTCTCTACACCGAGGTCGGTGATCTCTACGCCTACCTTCGGACCCTGTCCCATGGAACCGTCGAAAGTGTAGAAAGGAAATACGGATTCTCCTCCTAAGGTAATTGCTTTGTCGCCGCATCCGATGGTAACTTCCTTGATGGATGCATTAAACTTCTGTGGTTTACGATTAAACGGCATTGTGATTAGCCTCCTTTTAAAGATTTTCTATAGGTGCACCGGCAGGTCATCTGCCGGTATGCATAAGCCTGAGGGGAGAGACAACCTCCCCAAAGGCACTACACATCTGTGTGACATTAATATTACATCATCGGATCCAGACCTAATGCCGGATGTCCCTTCTCTGTCAGGAACGCTACCAGTGTCTCCGGATCTTCTGCGATTGTCTCGTCAGCGATCATGTCTGTGAAGTTTTCGATGCCGTACAGCTCTTTTGCCGTAGCATTCAGTCTCTCAGCAACCTGCTCCTTTAAGTCCTTCGGCATCCATACGATACGCTGAACGCCGCCTTCAGCCTTCATAAACTTCTTGGAAGCGATGAAGTGCTTGCCGTGTCCCATGAATCCAGGTGTCTGAACACCGCCGCCTGTCATGGAAGCCAGCTCCGGGAAGGTCATTCCAAGAGGAGTCATGCCTGCATACTCACGGTTAGCGATACATACGCCGTTGGAGAACGGCTCAATACCGCAGATACACTCAAAGCATCCGCAGGAGGTCATCGGCTTCTCCATGATGGAGTACAGGGATACATCCTCCAGAGCTCCCTGAGAGAGCTTCTTAACAGCCTCATTGACATCCTCGTACTCACCAATTCTCTCATCGATTACACGCTCTTTTGTGATTACCTGGCACGGTCCGTTCGGATCCAACTCGTTGGTAGCCTTTGCATCCAGCCATGAAACGGCGCCGCACAGTCCGAGTCTCTCCGGAGTAACCACGCATACATGGCTCGGGGAGAATGCCTGGTACATGATGCAGCTGTAATATACGTCAACGGACTCATCGGTCAGGGTCAGAAGACGCTCATCACGCTTGTCAAAGATCGGAGTTGCAACCTCATGGCGCAGTCTGTGGCACTCTGCCGGATCTGTATAAATCTTAACCTGGCATTTATCAACAACAGCCTCGAACTCATTCTTAACCTGTGCATACAGAACCTCTCCGAAGTGTCTAGCGCGGAAGCCCGCATTGAATGCCTCCTTGCTGATACGGATACGGAACATATCACGCTGTCCGGTATGATATACACCCTCGATGCAGTTGATGTAGCTGTGGAACTTACGCTCGATAACCGGCTCAAAATCCGGCTGCATGTTCTTTCCTGCAACCTCAACTACATATACCATGCAGTTCTTGCTGCCCAGTTCCATCTCGTCAACTTCCGGTCCAATAACCTCGATCTTGTGATCCTCTACCTCAGACGCATCCTTTGTCTGAACGAGCTCGCAGCAGTCTACGCGGGAACCGTCAAACTCAACCTGCATATCGCCGCGGCGGATAATCTCACCCTCAAATGCGGAGGCGAATGCTACCGGGATGTCGATATTGGTAATTTTGATCTTAATGTCGCGGGCCTCAAGGGATGTAGCGTTAAATTTGGATACATCCTCCTGAACGATCAGGCTCTTCGGTACGCGGAAGATATTCTCTGTCTCATTTGTGATTACCGGGAAGCCGAGTGCGATTGCGCCTGCGCCTGCAGCCACAATAACATCATCCAGCGGTGCAAATGCATTGACAAATGCCGGCACACGCTTCATGGTATACTCCATCAGCGCTCCTGCATCACCCGGTGTGATATTGCCGAAAATCAGAGCAGCTCTGATTGCAACGGATACGGCATGGATTACGCTTGTCACATCCTTGCCCAGCGGGATCACACGCACATTAGCGCCTGTCTTCAGACCTGCCTCTTCGATCTGATCGCAGATACCGCCTACCAGAGTAACCAGAATACCCTGTGCCTGATAGGATTTTACAAGAGCAACACCCTCGTCTGTGCTCGGAGCACTGCCAAGGATAACTGCTACGCCCGGGATATCGCCTGTTACCAGCGGAACACCCAGCTCACGGATTGCCGCATCCGGCAGATGTCCGTATAACGGTGCTTCATACGGAGCAGCTCCGTCGATATATTTTAAAACCTCAATGAACTCAGCGCAGAGTGCTGTCGCAACTCCGGACATAAACGCATCATTCAGACGCGGCTCTCTTGTCATCAGAGTCTTAACAACACCAAGAGCCTCTTTGAGCTCTTTTAAGTTTGTCACTTTTGTGCCTGTTACAGCGTAGTAGCACGGAAGGCTGTACGCCGTATTCGGAAAGCTTACCGCTTTTTCCTCACCGTACTGTGCAATTGCGTTGTCAATCGCACCTTCGGTCAGACCGTATACGGCGTCATTTCCATTAAATACTCTTTCAAATAATGTCACTGTTTCTTCCTCCTATCAAATGACCGACTGGTCAATCTTTTCCTTGATTTTTCTAATTTCATCCGTAGCCGCCCTGCTGAAATCGTAAGGGGAACAGCCTTTTCTGTCCGCATCGATGACCTCCTCATTATAATGGATAAATCCCAGGAGATCTTCCTCCGGAATCCGACTGCGGATAAACTCCTCGTCTTCCTCCCCGCGAACCTTATTTGCGACCACCTGAACCTGAGCCACGCCGAGGTCGTGTGCAAGGCGCTTGACGTTCTTATACGTCTGAACGCTTCTCGCACCCGGTTCAATCACAACGATGAAACGATCCATCCCCTCAGTCGTTCCGCGTCCCAGATGCTCAAGCCCTGCTTCCATGTCCAAGATCACCACATCCTCACGGCGCAGCACAATATTGCTGATAATTCTCTTCAGCATCACATGCTCGGGGCAGACACATCCGCCTCCGCCGGTCTCAACGGTTCCCAGAACCAGAAGCTTTACCCCGTTGCAGACCTTCCCGTATGCATCGGGAATATCATCCACCTTGGGGTTGAGCTTATAAAAGCGGTTGTCCGAGGTCGCCCCGGTGCGCTCCTCCACCAGCTTTCTCATCTTGCTGATGGGAACAATGGAGTCCAGGACGTCCTCGGGAAATCCCAGTGCCAGCCCCAGATTTGCATCCGGGTCCACATCTGCCGCCAGCACCGGTCTTCCCTCATCCGCATATAATCTTGCAAGAGTTGCAGCAAATGTTGTTTTACCTACGCCGCCTTTTCCTGTAACTGCAATTTTCATAATATAAGTTCCACCTTTTTAGATTCCGAGAGCCGCTCTCTTCTCCTCGATTCTCTCGATCATCAGGTCAACCAGTTTCTCAATATCTGTCTCAACGGTAAACGCAGCCTCTGTCCACTTTCTGATACCCTCTGTCAGAAGAGCGGTCATCTCACTGGAACCGGAAACATACGGGTCAACGCCCAGGAACGTATCAATACCGGTAGCTACTACATAGTTTCCGATGGAAACTGCTTTCTCAGACATCCACTCCGGAGCGCATCCTACAACCGGAAGCTGGGAGATATGAAGTCCTGCATCCTTTGCAAGCTCTGAAGCAAGAACCATCATACGGCTGATATCTACGCAGGAGCCCATATGCAGTACCGGCGGGATGTCAGCAAGCTCGCAGACACGCTTCAGTCCGGCGCCGCAGATATCCTTTGCAGCCTTGTCCATCAGACCTGCCTTTGCAGCAGCCTGTGCAGAACATCCGGAAGCGATAACGATGATATCGTTTGCGATCAGCTTCTTCATCAGCTCAATGTGCGCATAGTCCGGGCGGATCTTCGGGTTGTTGCATCCTACCATAGCAACTGCACCGCGGATAACACCGGAAGTAATGCAGTCCAGAAGCGGTTTTGTGGTGCCTGTCACGTCTACCTGTGTATTGGTAACGCCGTCGAGCGTCTTAACAATCGCCTCTACAGAGTATCCAACAGTAGCCTTTGCCTTGATATCCGGGATATGGACAAGCTCCGGCTTTCTGTTCTTGAAGTTCTCGATTGCCATCTTTACGATTGCCTTTGCGTTCTCCGCTGCTGTCTCAGCGTTGAAGCGAATGAATTCGGAATCCGGCATCTGAGCAACCGGGGAAGTTGTCACGAACTGGGTGTGGAAGCACTTGCTCAGCGGTCCTAACGCCGGGACGATACACGGAACGTCGACTAAGATGGC
>CALWSC010000117.1 GCA_944384105.1 uncultured Lachnospiraceae bacterium
TATAAAAGCGCACCGATTCAAGACTGGGGAGGTACCCCTCCCCAAAATATTTTTTCAAAAACTTACACAAAAAACTTGACATTCCCGAATGTTAACTCCGTGTCATCTTTCGTCCATCCTTTTCTGCGTATTTTCGCCAATAGTCCCGGCGATTTCTTTGTTTCCATGTTTTAAACCTCCCTTTTTCTTTTTTTTGCATATCCGCCCTTTCCTTCATCAGGAACAGACAAACTATGCATAAATATCATTCCATCTGTCTTCCCTCCTTCCAGCTGTTCACCTGATTCTGCATTTCATCAATAACTGTTTGAATACCTGCGTCATCAAGTTTTTCAAGCAGCTTTGGAAGAGTCATTTTCTTTAATATTTTGTTCTTCATCGCGTCCTCCTTTGTGTAAAACTACTATATCATTTTTAATTTTTTTCTAAAAGTTGCAAATTTTTAGATTCATTGTACAAATTCTAGAATTGAATACAGCAAAAAAAGACTGTCCGACACAAGACGCCGGGCAGTCGCTCCTTCACTTAATATTTTTTCATTTCACGCAAAGATACTGGCGCAACACCATAATGCTGCTTGAATTTCCTGTAAAAATAGCTGGTATTTGGATACCCAACTTCTTTTGCGATATCACTGATCTTCCTGTTTGTATTTAAAATAAGCTCCTTTGCCATTTCAACCTTCTTGCTGCTCAAATACTGTGTAAAAGAACAGCCAACTTCTTTCTGAAAAATCTGTCCCAAATATGAAGCATTCATATGATACTTATACGCCAGAGTTTTCAGATTCATATCCTCTTTGTAGTTTTTCTGAACTTCATCCATAATCTGACGTACGACCGGTGTATATTGGGAATCCTCCTCATGCAGATATCGGATCATTTCATTCATCTCGGAAATAAACAATGCCTTTATTCCAAAGATATCATCCGACCGGTAAATAGTCTCAAGAGGATCCGGAAGATTATGCAGGGTTTCATAATTTTCCAGCTTATACTCTCTCTTAATCTCCTGCAGAAGCATTGCAATCTGAACGGTCATCTGATACAAAGCATCAAGCGAAACGCCTTTTTTCACATTGTTGATGAACAGATCTTCTATGTATCCTAAAGCCCTTTCATTCTCCTTTTTCAGAATCAGTTTACGAAGCAGCGTGCGGTCAATGACAATATCTTCTCGTTCCCTTTCCTGAATATGCTCCTCATCCACACAGCTTCCAAAACCATCCACCAGAAGATATTTCTGCAGCTTCATAGCTGCCTGGTAGCATTCCGGGAGTTTTCTGAAATCATCAAAGGCAGGACCGATACTGATATACGTTAAGATATCAAACTGACTTTCAATCTCATTCTGAAGCATCTGAAAATATTCTTTCACCTCCTGAGATTTATCAGCTCCGGTCAGCAAAAGCAGCAGACAGTCCGGCGGCAGGTGAACAACACGCAATTGCTTTTCCGTATTTTGAAGTGACAAAATCATATCCGTAATTCTGTTTTCTTTTACACTATCTGTACTCCACTTCATCACCGCAACCCAAAAGCGGCCCTTCTCCGTATAAAGGTGAAGACGCTCACAGTAATGTTCATATCCCGTTTCGGATGCTTTTCCGGAGAGGAACTGAAGCCACTCGGTTTTTTCATCAATATATCTGATTTTTTTCTTCTCCAGCTCCTCCAGTTTCGCTGCCGCTTCTTTTAATTGTTTCTCCAGCTCCTCCTCGTTAATGGGTTTTAATATATAATTTTCCACCTCCAGACGAATGGCTTCCCTGGCATATTCAAATTCGTCATATCCTGTCAGTATAATAAACCTGACAAGTTCTTCTTCACTGCGGATTTTTTTCAGAAGCTCCAGACCATTCATTTCCGGCATTTCAATATCTGTGATAATAATATCAACCGGTTCCTTTTCCCACATTTCCAATGCTTCCTGTCCGCTGTGCGCCAAATGGATCAGTTTCAAATCAAGTGCATCCCAATGGACGATACTTTTAATTCCCTGCAGGATCAGTTCTTCATCTTCAACAATCATTACTTTTCTCATTTTCATTATCCTCTTCCGGCTTAAAATTTATGATAACCCGTAATCCGCCTGTTTTAACCTTCTCTATTCTCACACCATATGCAGTCCCGTATACAGCTTTGATCCGTCGGTTCACGTTGGATAAACCAATAGAATTATTTTTTTCCATCTCATTCTCCATGAGCTGTCTGTTCTTCTCTCTGATATCATCCTCCGACATACCACGGCCATTATCTTCCACTATAATCTCATAATCACTTCCCTTTTTTTCTACTGTAATGCGGATAAAATTATCATTATCACGCATTCGAATTCCATGTATGAAATAATTCTCAATAATAGGCTGAAGCACAAATTTAATGATCGGAACCTGCATATATTCCAGCGGACATTCTATGCTGGATCTAAATTGATTTGGATAACGGTATTCAAAAATCTCCTGATATTTTTTACAGTAATGCAGTTCCTGAGCAAGAGTAATGATATCCGCCTCCTTTAACTGACTGCGAAATGTGACGGCCATACTGTACAGCATTTTCCCAACTTCAGAATCTCCATTGCAGATTGCTTTCATTCGGATTGCTTCCAGCGTATTGTACAGGAAATGCGGATTAATCTGGCTTTGAAGCGCTGCCATTTCTGCATTCTTCTGTTCAATTTCCGCAAGGTAGCTTTTCTGTATATACAGATCCAATTTCTCACACATTTCATTAAAATGAAGGGCAATGACATCCAGCTCATCGCCATTTTTTTCCGCTGTAAGACGAACGGTCAAATCTCCTCCCATAACCTGCGTCATACCATCCAGGATTCTGTTTAATCGTGCAGATACACGCTTCAGATAATAGTGCACCAGAAATTCACTGATAATGAAAGCCGCCAATGCCACACCTACAATCATCAGGATAACCGAAAAAGGTATTGCTGATGCTTTTTCCTTTTTCAGGTAGCTGATAACATGATATTCCTCGAAATTTGTACTCAGTGCATACGCATTCAGTCTTTCTTCAATCTCCCCTGTATCTTTGGCATTCTCAATCTCCTGAATGGCGCAACCGGAACAGGAATCATAAATCAAAGTGCCGCTATCATTATAAACAATCAGCTCCGGCAGATTATAGGCATTAAAAATACCGGCAAATTTTTTTGAATCAAAGGTAACAATCATGGCACCAACACTTTGCATATTCAGCGGATCGCGAATCTCTCTCAGAAAAGAAAACTCACCCGGCTCTGCCAGGTCTCCGCTTTTAATCCTGTCCAGCGCAACCTTTCCATCCTCTCTGTGATAAATATTCTGGCTTCCATTAAAAGATGTGAGGTCACTTTTGCTGTAACTTACAAAAGCCAGACGTTTTAATAATGGATACATCTCAAATACTGCTGCCGAAAAATCTTCAATACCATTGTAATCGAGCAGTTTATACTGCAAATATGTATTAAGACGATATTCCTGATATTTTTCAGGATCGTCCGTCAGATAATGAAGTACATCATTCATTTCTATATTAGATTTATACAATTCTTCATGTATATAATCTGAAATATTTCTGCAATTTTTTATATATTCCACAGCCTCTTCATGCATCATCTGTATATATTCCTGGTTTCTTTCAAGATATCTGTTTTTTGTACTATTCCAAAAAAACAGCATCAAAGCCAACACTACACAGGCGATGACTGCCGTATATATTAAAAGAAGCTTATTATATAACTGTTTTGAACCTTTTCTCTCCATTTTCACCACATCTTCAGTTTGGATTTAGATAGGACCGAGTATAGCAAAGTTTTCTCAAACGCACCAGAAGAAGAGCCAGAACATGCCGACTCTTCTTCTTCACCCATCTATATTGTTTTGTTTATAACTCAGCTAAAATCGTTTTGATTTCATACGCATGCATGGAAAGCCGTATCTCTTTTTCCTGCGACATACTGCTGACAGGACGTTCTCTCAGATCACATTCTGCCCAGGATTTGAAATCAAAGCCCGGACGCACAGTTACATTCTGCGCAGAACCGGCAAACTCATGGAATCGAATTACAATATACTTTCCATCTTCCGACTTTTTCACTGCATCCAGTTCAATCTGATCATTATCAAATTGCACAAAACTATCGTATTCCAGCGTACTGACACCTTGTACCGTCAGCATCGGATCGTTTAATGCATAGGCTTCCTGTACTACACATCCCTCTACAAAGTCGCCCCCATGAGGAAGCAATGCATAAGTAAATTCATGCATCCCCTGGTCTTGCAGATAATCCGGATGTGTCGCCGCCTTTAACAGGCTCAGACGGATCACATTATCTTTGATATCATGACCATATTTACAGTCATTTAAAATACTGACGCCGTAATTTCTCTCAGAAAGATCCGCCCATCTGTGTGCCACGCTTTCAAACCTTGCCTGATCCCAGCTTGTATTCCAGTGGTTCGGCCGTCTTACGTTTCCATATTGTACATCATAGGTCCCATAAGAAGAACGAATATCTACGGGAAATGCTACTTTTAAAAGCTGATGCTGCTCATGATAATCCACAGTCGTCTTAAAATCAATTCTTCTTGTATTGCTGTAAAGAACCATATCCTGCGCAATAAAAGAATTCATATAATTCCATTCCATATGAATTTTCATCTGCAGAGGTCCGCATTCAATCACTTCAAACTTGGTCATATCGGTAATCTCCCGCATCTTCTGCTGATAGAAAATATCAATATCCCAGGCATCGTTATCCAACGGTTTATCCTCAAACATCTGAAATACGTTTGCCCGCTCTCCCTTCGGCAGAACCTCTCTCGCAAAAGTCTTGTCATACAACCGCGTAATCTGTCCATAACCGTTCATAGACATACTGTAATATGGCGTTTCAATATCTTTCCCGCAAATGGTAAACTTTGCCTCAATTTCTTCCGCTTTCTGTTCCTCAAAGATAATGGTTTCTGTTCCCATTGCCGGAACATCTCTGACTTCCACATAGGTAAGATTTCCCGCCTGCTGCGCAACCAACTCTCTGCCCTCTGCATCCCGGTAAATGCCTGCTTTCTCATTTGGAACAGCCACAATTTCGCTTCTCTTCCATCCGGAAGCATTAAACACCGTATAGCAGCCTTCTTTCTCCTCAATAATATGTGACAGCGCGTCTTCCCGTATATTCTGCGCCACAGACTGAATATATTCATAATCTTTTCTGGAATCTTCATATACCTCACGGATAGAAGATCCCGGAATAATATCATGGAACTGATCTGTCAGAAGATGTTTCCAGCCTTTTGTAAGTTCTTCCTGCTTAGCATATTCCAGCCCGCCCATTTTCAGTGCGTTCATAACCGTCATCCATTCTGCACTGCGGTACAGCAGCTCCATTTTTCTGTTCATGCGCTTATTATACGCCTGGCTTGTATAGGTTCCTCTGTGGTATTCCAAATACAGTTCTCCATCCCACGTGTGTACATACTGATCTGTATTGTTCACAGTTTCATGCAAATCTCTGAAATATTCTGCTGCTGTAGACGTTTTCAGATTCGGAAGTCCCGGTATCTTATCAATACGGCGCCTGTTTTCCAGCATATCACGGCTTACGCCTCCGCCGCCATCGCCAAAGCCATATGCTATCAGCAGATCCTTGTTCATCTGTTTTTCACTGTATGCATCCCAGCATCCTTTGACGGTCTTGGGAATCAGCTTTCCATTATATGTATAGAACCAGGATCCCGGTTCATTCCATGGTTCCGGCGTTGTAATGAAATGCGTCAGAACCTCACTGCCATCAATTCCTTTCCATTTAAAGGTATCATGCGGCATACGGTTATACTGGTTCCAACTGATCTTTGTCGTCATGAAAGTATTGATTCCGGCTTTTTTCAGAATCTGCGGAAGTGCCCAGGAATAACCAAACACATCCGGAAGCCACAGATACTCCACATCCTTACCGAATTCGTCCTTGATAAATTTGCTTCCGAGAAGAATCTGTCTTGTAAGAGACTCACCACTGGTAAGATTACAGTCTGCTTCCACCCACATGGCACCGTCTGCTTCCCATCTTCCTTCCGCAACACGCTCCTTTATTTTTTTATAAATATCAGGGAACTCCTCTTTCATGTACTCATATAGCTGCGGCTGTGTCTGAAGGAAAATATATTCCGGATATTGTTCCATCAGACGCAGAACCGTAGTGAAGGAACGGGAGCATTTCTCACGGGTATGTTTCAGCCGCCAGAGCCATGCCACATCAATATGCGTGTGTCCTACGCAGCGGATATTCACGGCTGACCTCTTATTCATACTGTCAATTGCCTCATTCAGTAAGTGATCCGCCTCATGTACGCTTTCATAAAAGGTATCGCTTCCCGGATATGCCCAGTCAATGCAATGGCAGGCGGTGTCCAGTGCCTTGCGAAGATCATGCTGTATTGGATCAAATTCGTTCAGCTCCTTTATCGTTTCCCAAACCATTGAAGCAAGATAATAAAAATCGTCTGCTTCCTCATCCAGCCAGGCAAGATCAGCTCTGGAAATCCGATGCTCCTGGGGTGTCGGCACCCCGCCGCCTTCCAGACCGGACCACAGGCGGAAGGTCACATCCATGTTTGTACCGCAATATGCATCATCAAAAAATACTTCTTTATGATTGGCATCTACTCCCTGATACATCTCACCATTCAGGTACAGCATAGATTCAAACCCTGCGTTATTACCGGCGCCTGTGTTTCCGAAATCAAAGATTCCAACAATCTTCTTCCCCTTCCATTGAGCGGGCACCGCAATCTCTTTGTGCATCCACAAAAAAAGGTCACGGCCTTTCCAGGTATCTCCTGTGCGCAGCGTATCCCATCCTGTAAATTCTTTGGGCAATACCGGATTCACTACTCCTTGTGTATCTTCCTGTACTGCAAATTCATTAAGATTTATAATATCTCTATATCTGTACTCCTTTACTTCTGCAATTCTCCGTTCTAGTTTCCTGTCCGTTAAAAACATATTTTCCTCCTCGTGGCTATGTTTTTCTTGTTTTAAAAGTATTTTACAATGAAACGTTCCCGGACTCAATTTGGAGAATTCTACATTTGATGTACAAATTTCATGATTTTATCTATAAATGAGCAAATATCGAATTTTGCACAAACTTATCCCACAAACTTAAAAGCTTCTTCGAATGAGGCGCTGCTTTTTATGAGGCGGTACAGGTTTGCAAACTGTTCCTGCTTTAGCTGCTGC
>CALWSC010000118.1 GCA_944384105.1 uncultured Lachnospiraceae bacterium
GGATGGGTATATACAAGGCCATGTAAAGCGAAATATCAAGACGTTTTACTTCGTGTACCCAAAACCAGCTATTTTCGTATCAGATACAGAGAAATGTCCATCTCCATGGCTCATTCATCTGAGATAGAAACTTGAAAGATCCTTAATTTTAAAGGAAAAATCACTTGACAATATAGGGAGGTTATTATTATGAAAACACTACAAAAAGCAAGTAAATTCCTATCGGACTATACGTCTGCAGTCGTAATCGCCATAGCGGTGATTACCTTCATTTTTCCAGTCATTATGAACTGGGTAAATCTCACTCTTTTTGTTGATCCCGTTTCCAACAAGTTCACCTGGCAGTCTATCATCATCGGAATCATTATGTTCAGTATGGGACTTACCCTCACGAAAGAAGATTTTCATATATTGGCACAGAGACCTTTTGATATCTGCATCGGCGCAATTGCTCAATATCTGATCATGCCGCTGCTTGCTTTCGGTATCTCCCGTCTTCTGAATCTTCCGGATGCTATCGCACTTGGTCTGATTCTTGTCGGCTGCTGCCCTGGAGGCGTATCTTCCAACATTATGTCCTATCTGTGCGGCGGAGATGTAGCGTTCTCAGTTGGAATGACAACTGTTTCCACTCTTCTTTCACCTGTTGCGACTCCGCTTCTTGTATCTTTGCTGGCAAGCGGTACACAGATTACAATTAAGGGCATCCCGATGTTTGTATCCATAATAGAAACTGTAATTCTTCCTGTTGTACTTGGTTTCCTTCTGAACTACTTTTTCGGAAAAAAATCCAGATTCCAGGAGCTTCAGAAAATCATGCCGGGTATCGCTGTTCTCGGACTTTCCTGTGTAGTAGGCGGCGTTATCTCATCACAGGGTTCCAATTTCTTCCAGTCCGGTATCGTAATCTTTATTGCTGTACTGCTCCATAACGGTCTGGGATATCTGCTGGGCTACTTTGCAGGTACAATTACAAGAATGAACTATTCTAAGTGCAAAACAATCTCCATCGAGGTGGGAATGCAAAATGCAGGACTTGCAACAAATCTGGCAACTACGACAGCACAGTTTGCATCCGCTCCTCAGGCCGCTATTATATGTGCGGTATCCTGCGTATGGCATTCCATCTCAGGAACTCTGTTAGCCGGTTTCTTTGCCTGGAGAGATAAAAACCGCCAGCCAGCCAAAAACAGCGCTGAAGCATAAGACAGACATATAGCAGAACAAAGAAATAAGCCCGCAACCTCTCTATAAATATAGGAGGTTATGGGCTTTTTCTATTCAGCGATCAGAAAATCCTCTTATTGGATAGGTTCAAAATCTGCAACTCCGTGTTTGCACAGCGGACAGATAAAATCATCCGGCAGTTCATCACCTTCATAGATATATCCGCAGACCTTGCAGACAAATCCTTTCTTTCCTTCTGTCTCCGGTTTTGGTTTTACGTTATTCTGATAATAAGTATAGGTCATAGTATCCTTATCGCTCATAACACGGGCTTCCTCTACGGTACAGATAAACATACCGTGAGTATCCAGATCCACGTACTGTTCTACCTTCAGAGACATAAAAGCATTAATATACTTTGGAAGGAATACCAATCCGTTATCAGAACGCATGGTCTCCCAGTTTGCAAACTTATCTGCTGTACGTCCGCTCTGGAATCCGAAATTTTTGAACACCTCAAAAGGAGCATCTACGGACAGACAGTTTACATTCATAACTCCCGTCTTTTTGATCACATGATGGGAATAGTTTGCTTTATTGATATTAACGGCCACACGGTTCGGATTATCTGTCAGCTGAGTAACCGTATTGACGATCAGACCATTGTCCTTTGTTCCGTCATTAGAGGTCACCACATACAGACCGTAACCGATTCTGAACAGCGCAGTCATATCTTTTTTATTTGCCTTATCTGAAGACTGAGCAATATACTCCTTACTCAGCTCTGCAGCCATGTTTTCCAACTGTTCCATATTATCTTCACTTAAGGAAGACATAATGGTTACCTTATTTTTCATCCAGGTAATGTTCTTACTATTGGCAAACATGCCTTTCATTACTTTTGCTGCCAGCGGCGACCAGCTTCCGTTTTCGATCAGACCAATCGTACGGTTCTGATAATTCCGCTCTGTAAGATGTTCGATAAAGTCTCTCATGAACGGGAAAATCTCCGCATTGTAAGTAGTAGTAGCCAGTACCAGTTTTCCATAACGGAAAGCATTTTCCACAGCTTTAGCCATATCTTCTCTGGCCAGATCACATACGATTACTTCAGGGCAGCCTTTCTCCTCCAGCTTAGATGCCAGGATCTCCACTGCCTTCTTTGTATTGCCGTACACGGAAGTATAAGCAATCATAACTCCCTCAGACTCTACACTGTAGGAGGACCAAATATCATATTTTTCAATATAGTGACCCAGATTGTCTTTCAGAATCGGTCCATGAAGAGGACAGATTGTCTGAATATCCAGTGTTCCTGCCACTTTCAGAAGATTCTGCACCTGTTTTCCGTATTTTCCCACAATACCGATATAATAGCGGCGGGCTTCATCATCCCAGTCTTCTTCCACATCCAAAGCTCCGAATTTACCAAAGCCATCTGCGGAGAATAACACTTTATCGGTGCTGTCGTAAGTTACCATTACCTCCGGCCAGTGAACCATAGGCGCAAAAACAAATGTCAGCACGTGTTTTCCCAATGTCAGAGATTCTCCGTTTTTCACCTCTAACATTTTTCCCTCCAGATCCATGCTCCGGAAAAAATTCTGCATCATGACAAAGGTCTTGGCATTGGCCACTACTGTAGTGTCCGGATAAGTCTTCATAAAATTATGAATATTAGCTGCGTGATCCGGCTCCATATGCTGTACAATCAAATAATCAGGTTTCGCACCATCCAGCGCGTTTGCTACATTATCCAGCCATTCATGAGTAAATCTCGCATCCACTGTATCCATAACAGCGATTTTCTCATCTTTAATCACATAGGAATTGTAAGCCATTCCGTTGGGAACCACATACTGACCCTCAAACAGGTCTACCTCATGATCATTAACTCCCACATAAAGAATATCATTGGTAATCTGCATCAATGCGTCCTCCTTTTTTTCTTACCAGATCAGTTTTTTACTTCCAGCCAATCTGAAAATAAATTTTCATATATCCATCTGCAATTATATCTGGAAAAAATTTAAAAATCAATTCCTTTTTGCTTAAGTCTGCTTATCTCATCTGCATTCTTTTCTTTCCGTGCAGTTTTTCACATAATTAACCAGCGTCATCGTTCCATTAACTGTCGTTTCTCCTCCGGCTCTGACGAAGCCGCATTTCTCATACAGATGGCAATTGCCCGCTTCCTGCTTTATTGTATCTAATCGCCATTCTACTGTATCCGGATAAATATTGAATAAACTTTCTATTACCCTGCCGGCAATTCCTTTATTCTGCTGCTCAGGAATTATGAAAATGGGAGATATCCACTTAACATCTTGATATACTTTATTTCCCTGATGCCATCTTACTCTCACACCTCCGACTTTTTCGCCCTGATATATAATGAAGTAAAAATCTGAATTCTGCTCAGCAATCTTCGCAGTTACTTTCTCCAGGCTTTCTTTCGCAGGGCTTGTATCGTCGTCCTGATATTTTTCATATAATGGCGTGAATGCTTCGATCTGCAGTTTATGCAGACACTCCGCTTCCTCTTCTGCTACCGGTTTTAATTGAATCAAATCCCCCATTTTATCTATGTCCTGTTTTTATAAACTCTATCAGTGTTTCCACATTATCAAAATCATCATAATCTCCATTCAAACCTTCACGGTGATAAACTATTCCCTTTTTTTCGTTTCTTTCAAGACACTCTAACAGATAATCTTCACCATACCTTCTTGCAAATACTGTAAAAGCATACGGTTTAATTTTACCTAATAATCCTTTTCTGCATTTTTCATTGCACTCATAACAGTGCTCAAGCTTTTTATCAATTGAACACTTCCTATTTTCACACCAGTTTTTATCCGGGCATTCGCCTGAATCACACCCATTGCAAGTCACATTTTCAGAACATACGCAACAGGCAAGTCCGCATCTGGCAATTCCTAATTCCCGTTTCATAACTTAATCTCCAAATTTGAATATTTATTTCTGCGCAAACTCAAAAAAGCGAGAGCAGGCGCTACCTGTCCCTATGCTTCTCTTTCTTTTTTTGCTGTTTCAGTTCAACTGCTCCTGCTGTAATTTCAAAGCCTGCTGTGATTTTGTGCCTATCCCAGTATTCTTCACCTGTTTGCGCACTTCTCGCTGTACCCGTTTTGGATTTCGGCCAGCTTTTTTTACATCAGCTGCCACAGCAGGACTAAATCGCAGCCGATAATAGTTTTTCAGGATAAAATCATATACCTCTTGGTCTTTCGGTTCTGCACCAAACGTAACCTTGCATACAGATAGCTTGCCTTCCGCTATGCGTTCGAACACGCCTATCCAGAATGGTTCCTCAAAAAATACTGTCAGTCTGTCCGATATTTTGTCCATGACACTTCCTCCTTAAATGATTGTAATGAACAAAGAACGGACGACCCTAAGGAGGGAGGGTTACTTACACCAGACGGTGCGGCCGGGCTACCTGCCGGCTCTGTAGGAGATTTTCATTCTTACGTTGCGTTTTTATCTTTGCCCATTGATTTTACCATATTTTACACTATTTATCTATAGTAATTGAGGACTCAGCGTTATTCCTTGCTCTCATGCTTTCCTACTGCCCCTCTCTCTCTTCAATCTGGCTCTGGTGCTATGTCAAGATTTAGCACAAGTTAAAATGAGAAATTTATTCTCATTGAATCGCTATAATAAAATTGTAACAGCAGTGGATAATAATATATCATCAATTTTACAAAGAAAAAAGGTACGCATTATGCCACAAAGTTACACGCCAGAATTTAAAAAGAAGATTGTCCGTCTCCATTTAGAGGAGGGACGCACCTACAAAAGTATTACTGCGGAATACGGCGTATCCAAAGCCAGTATTTCCAAATGG
>CALWSC010000119.1 GCA_944384105.1 uncultured Lachnospiraceae bacterium
AAATAAGGAAACAGAAAAGGATGAGACCGCCCAGAGGAAATCCGTGGCTTAGAAAAAGCCAGGATTTTACTGGATTGTCTCATCCTTATGCGTTAGGGGCTAAAAATCGGCATTAACCGACAACCCCATTTTAAGGTGCGGATTATTTATGGGGGCATACTTCAAAAGAAGATTCGGATAGGAGATCTCCCCAAACAGTATTCCCGCATTTTGAACAGTGTTTAGCCTCGTAAGTTTTTACAACACATCCACCATTTCCGTTTTTGGTATGTGTTGCAATTTTTCCTACGGAGTATACATGTTTACATGTTGATTTATAGCTGGAAATATCCGTATGAATTTCTCCCAAATCATCAATGAATATAATATCTGAAGTGGTAAAGTCCAAAAGTTCCGGAGAATCTGTATAGAAGAATATTTCGGTTTCAGACGAAATGGGAACGAGTTCGTCTGTGGTTAATTTCAAAGGACTATATCCCAATACAGATACAGATGAAGCGCTAAGGGAAACAAATAGCAATGCAGAAAAAACAAATGATTTTAAATATGATTTTTTATAGTTTTTTAGGTTTTTTGTAATCCAGATCCTTTCTTTCAAAAATTGCTTGGATGTGTAAATAAATCCGGCACTATAGGGGCGTTTTATTTTTTTTGTAGGAACACATAATGATAAAAGAAGGGTAGCATATTTCTTTTTTACTTCTGTATTCTGCCCTTTTAAAGCTAACATGTCAGCAGCCAGTTCGTTTATATTATCTAGAGAAAAAAACAACAAATAAGAACAAGGATTATACCAATGAAGCATAACTACTATGGATGCTAAGAATTTAAAAAATAAATCATAACGCTTAATGTGCGCTAATTCATGGCGAAAAACAATTTCATAAACATCCGAAGAAACTGACCAATTTAAAGGAATATATATCTTGCGTTTTAAAATTCCACTAGTAAAAGGCGAATGTAAGTCTGGTAGAACAAAAATTTCTGGTACACGATGAATATTTAGATTACAACAAGTGGTATAAAACAATTGATATTCAAGTGTATCAACAGCTAACTTTTGTATGTTAGGAGAATTTAAAACTTTTTTTCTAAAGTGATAATAATTAAAAAAATACTTGGCAAAACGAAAAAAAACTCCTCCAAGCCAAAAGACTACAATCGCAATTAATATGTTATTTTTTTCTGAAAAGAATATGTACTTATCAGTATGAAATGGTAAAACCACATAAGAATGCATAGAAGTTCTTTCGGAAAAAGGATTTAAATACGAACCAACATTGATAATTTTTGAAAACAAACTGCGAATATGATGGATAAATATTGGCATAGGCAATAAAAATATCAACAAATTGATTCGTAACATTTTACTCATCATGATAGGAGAAAAAATTTTCCCCAACGGTCGTAATAAGGAACTAAAAAGATAAAAAACACTTCCGCTGAGCGTCCAATAAAAGAAAAATGATAACACACTGTTATTCATCTAAATACCTTCGTAATTCTTCGATATCCTTTGGCGAAAGCTTACCTGTATTTCCCGTCAGCGCAGATACGAAAGTCCCCAGTGATCCGCCAAAAGAATCGTCCAGAAAAGAATGTGTCCAATTAGAAATATATTCTTCTTTCTCCATGACAGGTTCGTATATATGCCTTCTCCCGTAACCAGTTGTTTTCAGAGCTCCTTTTTTGATTAGCCTTGTCAGATAAGTGTGGAGTGTCTGCTTTTTCCAGTTTTTATCTGTACGCTCAGAAAGATAACCTTCTATTTCACCAAAGGTAAGAGGACGCCCCGCTTCCCATATTAATTCCATTAATTGATATTCTGCTTCGGAAAGACCGTATTTTTGTGGCATGTTTGTCGTACCTCCTTTTTTGAATTATAATACTACATGTATGTAGAATAGTCAACGAGAATATTGTAAAATTTTGTATTGACATTAGGGCTGAAGAAGTGCTAATATTATACTACAAATTAGTAGTACAAATAACAACGGAGAAAGGAGATTATATTATGAAGTAAATTAATTGTATCGGGGATTTTAGCAGCAACTTTGGGAATATCTGCTACTGTAGTATCCGCTGCGGATTCTACAACAGTAATCGTGGATGATGGCATGACCGATGAGGAGTATTATTCGAGTTTTGAGCATCTTGATCCCGATAAGGTATTTGATCCAAATACAAATACCGGAGCAGATAAAGTGAGCAAGCCAGCAGGACCAGATGTATTTGATAAGGTACCGGATGAATCAATGGCAGAGGAAGTTGTTTCAGAAGGCAATGTATCTAGGAATGAAATGTCTGAAGAAAGTGATTTGGATAAAACGGAGGAGTCACTAGAAACAGAAGACCTAGAAGTTATCGAGGAAGATACCGCTATTCCCGAAAGCTTTGAAGATGAGGAAGGGGCAGGAGGTGAGACAGAGGAAGAGACAAATCAGGCAGATGAGGATTTGTTGAGAGATCAGGAGTATTTTGGAGCATTTACACATTTAGATCCGGAGGCAGCATTTGATCCAGATGCAATTCCAGGTGCAGAAAAAGTCAGCGAACCAGCAGGACCAGATGTATTTGGTGCAGCAGCGCGCCAGAGTACAATTCCCGGAAGATGGCAGCAACCCTATGGCGATTACAGATATCGATATGTACATAATGACGGCACTTACACAACAAATGAATGGGAATGGATTGACGGCTATTGGTATTATTTTGATGCGAACGGGTTCTTTAAAGCTGGTTGGATCCAGTATAAAGGAAATACTTATTACTGCAATGCAAGCGGGCATATGGAAACGGGCTGGGTTATGGTAGATGGAATTTATTATTTTATGGCAAATGATGGCGTAAGATGCTATGGATGGATTTTTGTTGATAATGACTGGTATTATATGCATCCGACAACCGGACAAATGCAAGCTGGCTGGATTCATACAAATGGAAATACTTATTTCTGCAATGCAAGCGGCAGAATGGTGACAGGGTGGTTTAAACTGGATGATGGTTTCCGCTATTGCAGTGAAGATATTTATGACGGCAAGCTGATTGATAATAAAGGTACCCGAATGGTTGCTGATGGATTAAAATATTTAGGTACTCCGTATGTGGCAGGTGGTTCCGATCTGAATAATGGAATTGACAATGGAAGATTTGTTATGAAAATTCATGAGCGGCAGGGAATTAGTATTCCTGCAACACCATATGAGCAATTCTTAAAATGCACCAATCATTTTACACCAGATAAGCTTCAGCCGGGTGATTTGATTTGGGGTAATTCTGAAAGTGATAACCTGAATCATGTACTATTCTATGTAGGAAAGATTCAAATGGATGGAAATAATCATGGTAAGGCAGTACTTCATGCAGTACCCAATTTTGGCGATGGAAATGCACATGGAGTTGTTTTAAGTGACTATAATTCATCATCAGCACATCATACACTATTTACTAATTACGGATTACTTTGGAGATGATTTTATATACTTTATTGCAGAGGGAGAGAGAAATCTCTCCCTCTGCCTATAGGATTGTAGAGAATATACAAACTATGTGGAATAAAGACAGTATTGTGCATTTTTCCAATATTGACACACCTCATCTGAAGTGTTATATTTGTACTACAAAAACATAGTACAACAGAAAGGAGAAACTGGAAATGAAGTATAAAAAATTAATCATAACCGGAATCTTAGCTGCAGCTCTTGCGGTATCTGCAGCAACGGTATACGCGGCAGATGCCACAACGGAAATTGTAGATGACGGTCTGACGGAAGAGGAATATTACGCGGGATTTACGCATCTCGATCCGGATAAGGTATTTGATCCGAACGCAGATTCAGGCGCAGAAAAAACAAGTAAGCCAGCAGGACCTGACGTGTTTGATAAGAAACCCGATACGACGCAGACGGAGAAAACAGCGCCTGCTTCCGGGCAGGAATATTCCGACAAAGATAAAGAATACTTTGAAAGTTTTGAGCACCTTGACCCGGACAAGGTATTCGATCCTAATGCCAACCCGGGTGCAGATAAGGTAAGCAGACCGGCAGGACCAAATGTATTTGATCATATGAACCAGGATAATTCTAATCTGTCTGAAACTGCTGTGGCAGCAGGATGGCAGCAGCCGTATAACGACTACAGATACCGTTATGTTCATGAGGACGGCAGTTATACAACAAATGGCTGGGAGACAATAGACGGAGAGAGATATTATTTTGATGAGAATGGATTTTTCCGTTCCGGCTGGATTCAGGATAACGGCGCGACGTACTATTGCAATGCAAGCGGACACATGAAAACGGGATGGGTTATGGTAGACGGCATTTATTACTTTATGGCAAACGATGGCGTGCGCTGTTATGGATGGATTTTCGTCGATAATGACTGGTATTATATGCACCCGGTAAACGGACAGATGCAGGCTGGCTGGATTCATACAAATGGAAATACATATTTTTGCAATGCCAGTGGGAAAATGGTGACAGGATGGTTCAAGCTGGAAGATGGCTATCACTATTGCAATGAGGATAAAAACGACGGCAGATTGATAGACAACGCGGAAACTCGCAGAATTGCGGCTGAGATGATATAAGGTAAAAAGAAAATAAGGTTATAGAAATACAATTCTTATACAGAGGAGGACGCAATTTATATAAGTTGTTTCCTCCTTTGAAATTTTTTATTAAAATACAATTCTATAAAATCACAGAAAATAAAAGGTATGGTGTTGCTATTTAAAAAATAACAGCAAAAATGGAAACGGTATTTTCTGAACGTAATTAAAGATATAAAAGCAACCTATATACAAAGTCTTAAGACTGCCTGAGAAATTATAATTGGAAGGTGGAAGCCATTATGAGTACAAAGATAAAACGGAATAGTATTCTTTTGATGCTGCTGCCAACAAACAATTATGGCATCTGGCTGTGGGAATAAAGAGGAAGAGCTGCTGAAAGATCTGGAAAATTTATACGGCGGATGTGACAGAAAATTCTCATCAGACTCAGCAAAAAGAGGATTCCTACATCTGGGAAGTCCTGGACGGTGATGGAGAACAGGAGAGCTGCATACAGGTAACAAATCTATACTCGGACGATAAGGTTGCGCGGGTAATCTTATCCTCCGGGGCAAGCCTGACCGAACAGGGCTTACTATCCGAATAATGAACGGCATAACAAAACACACCTTAAAGAAAATCAAACTGCTTCAAGGTGTGTTTTATACCCTGGATTCTGCAGCTACACTGAGAAGCAGAGTGAGAATTCATCTGTCAGAATTTTGGGCAAGATCACACATCCTTCGGCAGCAGCCGATATTGCGTCGGTGTGAGCCCTGTAATTTTTTTAAATTGACGCATATAATGCAGTTCACTCTCATACCCGCAGCAGTGGGCGACCGCCTCTATTGGCAGGTCGCTGGTGCGCAGATAGAATTTGCTGCTCTCGATTCTCGCGCGGATCAGATCCTTCATGCAGGAGACTCCGAAGTATTCCTTATAAAGCGCCTGAAAGTATGAGGGGCTGACGCCCACGAAAGACGCAAGCTCCTCCACTGTCCATTTTTTGTGCGGGTTGTTGAGAAGCTCTGAGCGCAGGCGGCAAAAGTCTTCAAAGTGTTTCTGCCGCCTGGAATCTGTCAGGACAAGAGTGCGCTGCGAGTCAAGGCTGTACAGAAGCGACCGCATCAGCGCGTCGAAAATCTTTTCCTTATGAAGCTGCTCCGGATAATTCTCTGACACCATCAGTTTCAGATAATCTGTAAGCTGCCGGATATTCGGCAGGGAAATGGGGGTGCAGAAGGGGATAGCAAGTTTCTCCGGAAGCGGTTCCTCGTCCTCAAATGAAAAATGCGCCCAGTCATCGTTAAAAAACTTTTCTCTTCCATGATAACTCATAGGCGTCCCGCTTGGAAAGAGAATTGCGGAATTTGCAGGAACGAACAGCTCCCTGCCGTCAATCTGGAAGTCCGCCGGAGACTTAATCAGCAAAAGCAGATAGTACGGTAGTCCCTTCGGATGCTGCATTTCAAAGAAATCTCTGTGGGAAGAATCATATCCTAAACGGTGTACTCTGATCATAAATACCTCCAAATCATAGAATAAGTCAGTTATTTATACTATAAATCATTGCATTTTTTTTGTCAATTATTTATGATGTAGAAAAACGTGAGAGGAATAGTATTTATATGGAAAATCACAGCATTGACGTGAACAGCGCTGTGCAGCGCATCACAGAAAAAATGGATTGGGTGAGTGAGCGCTCAAAGAGCAAGATCCCGTATAAAACAGTAGACGGTGTACATGATGATCTGTCCGAGAGCGACATTAACTGGTGGACGAACGGATTCTGGTCCGGGATTCAGTGGCTTTTATATCACGAAACCGGAAATGAAAAGCATGCTGCAATCGCCCGCAGCGTGGAGCAAAAGCTTGACCGCTGTTTTGAGGAGTTTTACGGTATTCACCATGACGCGGGCTTTATGTGGCTTCTGTCAGCGGCGGCAGACTACCGGCTTACCGGTGACCTGGAGGCGAGAAGAAGGGCTCTGCATGCTGCCAATCTGCTCGCCGGGCGCTTTAATCCGGCAGGAAATTTTATCCGCGCCTGGAACGGTACGGACAACAGCGGTTGGGCAATTATCGACTGTATGATGAACCTGGCGCTGCTTTACTGGGCGTCGGAGGAGACGGCTGATCCGAGATACCGCCAGATAGCCGAATGCCATGCAGACACGGCAGCGCGCTGTTTTGTGCGTTCCGACGGTTCGGTGCGCCATATCGTGATCTTTGACCCGGAAAGCGGCGAGATGATCGATGACCTGGGCGGGCAGGGCTATGCGAAGGGTTCATCCTGGACGCGCGGGCAGGCATGGGGGATTTACGGATTTACCATTAGCTGGAAGCACACGCAGAAGGAATTATATCTGGAGACGGTCAGAAAGATCGCTGACTACTTCATATCACAGATTCCAGCAGACAGCCTGATTCCCGTAGACTTTTGCCAGCCCGAGACGCCGCATCTTGAAGATTCCATGGCGGCTGCGATCGCGGCATGCGGCATGATCGAGCTTTCCAGGGAACTCGGTGAAGAAGGGGTGCCGTATCTTGACGCGGCAAAGCGCATGCTGGCAGCTCTTTTGGCGAAGCGCTGCTGCTGGACGAAGGAAAGTGACGGAATTCTTGAGCGCTGTACCGCTGCATATCACAACCAGGAGAAGGAGACAAATATTATTTACGGAGACTACTTCCTGATTGAAGCGGTCTTTAAACTGAATGGAAACGACGCATTTCTCTGGTAGAGGAGCGTCTGTGAGGAGAAAAAGATATGAGACAGAATAGAATCGGACTTGAACTGCCGGCTGCCGGCAGAATAGTAAAAGATGGCAGCAATATAACCGATTTTGTGAAGGAACACTGGAAACAGGAAGTGGAGCAGATTCTCCGGATCGCGGACGATGCCTGCGAAAATACGTTTCTGTTCGACCTGCCCTGGGATATGGAGCGTACCTGGGAGCCGGTGCATTTTGCGGACGGCATTGACTGGGAATACCTGCCGGGTGATGATCCGGAATTTACCTTCCAGCTCAACCGCCATCGCTTCCTGATCTGCATGGGACAGGCTTACGCGATGACAGGAGACGAGAAGTATACGGAGCATTTTATGCGCCTGATCTGCGACTGGCTGGACAAAAATCCGGTCAATGACCATACGAGAGCGACAACCTGGCGCTCCATCGAAGCGGGTATCAGAGGAGAATACTGGCTGCGCGCCGCGGCATACTTTGCGCAGAGCGAGCGGATCTCAGAGGAATTTTCCGCGCGTTTCCGGGAGAGCCTCAGGGAACATGCGCGCTTTCTGGAGGAGAGCCGCAGGGGAATGCAGATCTCGAGCAACTGGGGCGTGCTGGAAAATCACGGCATGTATATGATCGGCGCGGCGCTTGGCGGCGAGGAGGGCGCACACTACTGCGGGCTTGCGATGGAACGGCTTGCCGAGGAGGCGAGAATCCAGGTGCTCCCCGACGGCATGCACTGGGAGCAGTCCAGCATGTACCACAATGAGGTCATGCACTGTTTCCTGGAAGTTCTGCGCACGGCGCTTGAGCACGGCACAGAGACTGATCCGGAGATTGCGGACGCGGCGGAGCGGATGGCGCTTGCGGCGCTCGGACAGATCAAGCCGAATCATCACCACCCGATGAGCGGCGACAGCGATGACACAGACCAGAGGGATATGCTGACGTCTGCCGCGTATCTGCTGATGAAGTGCGGCAGGACGAAGAGCGCGTCCTGGATAAAATATGTCGGATTCCCGATTCTCGATTTCGAGAGTATCTGGGATTTCGGGATGGCCGGAAATGAAGAATACAGCCGCCTGAAAGCCAAGATGCCGGAGAAAAAGGACTGGTATTTTGAGGATACCGGCACATACTGCCTGCGCTCCGGATGGGATGAGAAGGCGGATTATCTGCGCTTTAAAAACGGATTCCTGGGCAATGGCCACGGGCACAGCGACAAGCTGCATTTTGACTGGTGCGTCTGCGGCGAAGATGTGCTGATGGACAGCGGCCGGTATTCGTATGTATTTTCCCGTGAGCGCAGGTGGTTCTGAAAGAGCGTTTACGCGCACAATTCGCTTGTAGCGGACGGCAGGGAATATATGGACTTTCCGGATTCCTGGGGTACACGCGGAACATTCCGCGACATCCACTGTCCGGTGCTGGAGCGCGGCGGAATCACTTTCCTCGCAGGCGGACACACGGGATATCTGCAGGACGGGGACGGCGCGTATGTGGAGCGAAGGATTCTCCGCCTGGAAGACGGGCTGTATCTGCTCTCTGATACGGGAACTGCGCCGGGTGAGCATACATACAGCGAGCTGTTCCACTTCAACAACAGAGGCGAGGTGAAGCTTGAGGAAAATGAGGCCATTTACCGCGGCGATCATGCGGAGGCGAGGATTCATTTTGTGGGAGAGGGCATAAAAACATCATCTTCCGTACAGAAAATGTCTCGTTTCTACAATGCGTGGGAAGATCACACCGTGATCACCGCTGAAAAGACCGGCGCAGGGCTCTGCCCGATGATGGCCGTGCTCTGCGGGGGAGAGAAAGGCAGCGTGTCTTTGAAGACCCGGCTGATTCCCATTGAAAACCCGGTATCCGGCAGGACTCTTCCGGAACACATGGCGCAGGGCGTTGAGATTCAGACCGCGCGTCACACATATGTGGTTATTCTGCGCCACCACGACCTGATCAATCCCGCGGATCTTCTGCGCGCCGAGGGATGCATGGGTATGGGCAGAGTCCTGATCGCGAAGGACGGCGCAAATCCGGTGGCTTAGAGTATAATTATCATTGGCAAAAATAAAGGGAAGAGATCGAAACCTCTTCCCAATCATACAGATTTGTCTTATTGTTTAATTGTCGAGAAAAAACATAAGGAGTCTGTATGATGAAATCAATG
>CALWSC010000120.1 GCA_944384105.1 uncultured Lachnospiraceae bacterium
TGCTGTGCGACTAAACTTGTATGAGATTTCATGACTCACCTCCTGTAGCAAAGTCTAAAAAGTTGAATACTAAACTATTTGGACTTTGTAGTGATGAGTCTATTATCTCACATCGGATGATTTTGAACAGGTACTTGCTATTTTGCGTTTACATAAAATTTGCCCCTCCGGAAAATCAAAAGATTGTAATTTTCCGAAGAGGCAAAATAAAAATAACCTTATTTTGAACTGCTACATGACACAAAACTCAAAAGATCTTTCGGCTCTGACGTCATTTCATTCTTACCACAACTTTGCTGTACTCCAGCAATTCGGATCATCAATATTGAACCATCCGTCTGTCGGACGTATATACCAGTAGATTCCCGGTGTCACGGATTCCGCCCAGCCATTCATCTGCACCGCACCATCGTCAGTTAGATAGTAATATCCCGCTGGACCGTAAGGCGTATTCTCTGTTGTATGAATCCACTGAGAATGACGCATCCTGCCATTAGTATCCAGATAATAATGTTTCCATCCGGTACTGTCCGTAATCCATCCAGTCTGCATCTCTCCCCAGGATGAACCTTTGTCTTCTTCCAGATAGTACCAGTTTCCATTATCTTCCATATCCTGAAACCAGCCTGTTTTTCTTACTCCATTTACAAAATAGTACCATCCGCCTGTCTCTGACTTTGTCCATCCATTAGCCGGCTCACCGTTTACATTATACGTATCGTCAAAACTGTTCCATCCTGTCCACAAAATAGCATCGCCTGCTTTCAGAGATCCATCTTCCTCCACCGTCACAAACAGTCTATCTACATGTCCCTGATCATTTAAAATTCTTACTTCTGTTGTACCTGCTGCCAATGATGTAATCTTGATTCCTCGATACGGTGCAGCAATAATTTCCGCGCTGGCAATAGACGGATCTACAACCTCTACAGAAGTATAATCTCGCACGGATAAACCGTCGCTGACTGTAAGATCCTGAGAAGAAAAATTATCCTCCTGTACCTGACTATCTTCTGCATATACTGTAGTCGTTAAAGAAGTTCCAAGACAGCTTCCTGCCAAAAGTAGATATATCAATTTTTTCTTCATACTGTTCAGCCTCCTTATCTCCAATAAGTTCCATAGCTAAAATATGTACTATTTTTCTGTCCCACTTGTAGCTTCCTCTGGGCTTGCAAGTACCGGCAGTATAGAGGATGTGCTTAATGCAACTGTGAGAATACCTGATAATAATATTTTTCTACATTTCATACTTATTGCTCCCTTCACTGAATGTAGATCTTATTTCTTTTGCTGACTGCTATTATAACATCTTATTTTTCACATTTCCTACCATTGGACTATTCTGCATTTTTATTTTCCTATTCTGTATTTCTTTGCTTAATTCTTAGAAAACTCCCGATTTTTTCTTTAATATTACATATTCTATCATTCCCTAGACTCCCTTCTATGAACGCCAGAATGAAACTTTCGCTGTTACTCCATCCGATAGCAGCTGTAAGTATCGTTACATTCATACTCCACTCAATGCCGCGTATTTTTCAGCAATACTCTCGTATTTCCATTGCTCGATCATCCCATGCTTTAAATACTAGTAAAATCCTTACCTTGTCACCCAACACATTACAACGAAACGCACTTCTCCTCTCAACTGTGATCCTTCTGCCACTAAACATTATTCATAGTGTTTTTCTGAGTTCCAATAACTTACTATGAAAAACTCTTGTCCCCTCTAGCACTCGTCCTTTTTTATAGACTATATCTTTTCCTGTTCTCTGTTTTTCTGCGCATTTTGAAATCTCCATTTTCACTTTTTTATAAATTTGTGAAGTAGAGGTGCCAAGCATTATGATATAACATCATTATATTAAATACCATAGGGGGTGTCAGGAAATAGATAATCTCCTGTTTTAGATGTCATGGACTTCTCATTGGGAAATGATAAATCAGTCGCTTTAATTTCAATTCAAAAGTCGTTTTGGTGACATACTCCATATAAATCGTTATGCCATCATGCTGATTTTATCGGATTTCTTTAAACCACCGAATCAGTTTTTGCCGCACCGTAATATTCTTTCTTAATATTTCTCATCACTGAAAAAAGAATAAGCCCACCAAAAGGCGAGCCCATTCAATTTCAAATTTGATGTCTCTGCAGAAAATCCCTTCGCTTCACAACAACGATTCCAATGAAAATAGCAAGGATATAGGCAATAGCTCCAACGCAAACTCCCTCGCCAAAACTCCAGCCTCCATTAACGACATATTTGCTGCGGCAAAACGTGATATAGGTTCCAAGCAGGAGCGGTGAATCATAGAAAGATGCGGCGAGGTAGTACACCACGATCAAAAGCAGCGCCACGAGCGGCTGTATAATCATTGAGAGTACCTGCTGCCAGAGAGCAGTCGCCGACAGGATCAGGAGCGGCAGCAGCGTTACCATAAGCATTGACTCCACAGGCGCACCTCCCTGTTCCTCCATCCCTTTGGCCATACGAATGATATCCCAGTTCACGCCGCCCCAGGAGAGTCCCTGAAAGGCGCCGCAGAGCAGCACGCCCAAAATAAGGCTTACCATAGCAATCGCAGCGGATGCGGTACACCAGATACATTTTGACAGCCACCATGCTGTTCGGCTTTCTCCTTTTAAGAGAATATTTCTCCCGAATCCCTCTCCCTGCTGATACAGATAATAGCCGACGGCGATCGTAAGGGTAATCATAATCAGAAGCCACAACATCGGTAAATTGCTTCTGAGATCACGCTCTGCTGACAGCGGCGGCTCCCCCCAGAACAGGTGAATGAGATGATCCCATACCGTCGCCTTACTGCTGAGAATATCGTAATCCAAATAGGGCAGATATTCCCTCCCAAATCCCCAGGCCCCAATCACGGACAGCACGATGAGCAGAAGATATTTCAATACGTTTTCCCCAATCCCGTGACGAAGGTCATACACAAGCAGTGTTCCCAGTCTTTTCATACTGATCCACCACCTTTCCGTGAGACATGATAAAAATCGTATCCGCCAGCAGCTCCAGTTCCTCCCTGTCATGGCAGGCGACAATCAGCAGCTTGCCCTTTTTCCTTAATCCCAGCAGAGTGTCCCGAATCTCACCCACACCACTCTCATCAATCGCATTAATCGGCTCGTCAAGCAGGATCAAATCCGGTTCTCCCAAAATCGCACCTGCAATTCCGAGTCTCTGTTTCATGCCGAGAGAATATTTCTTATACTTCTTTTTATCGTCAGGATCCAGCCCCACTGCCTGCAGAGTGGAGCGAACCATCTTCTTATCAGCCTGTTTTTGAATCCTGGCGAGCATCATCAAATTCTCAAATCCGCTGAAATCATCCAAAAAACTCGGGTTTTCCAGAAGGATTCCCATACTCGGAGGAAAATCAAGCTTCTTGTGCAGCGGCTTGCCGTCAATCAAAACTTCTCCCTTTGTCGGGCGGATCAGCCCGGCGATGCAGCGCATCAGCATAGTCTTCCCACAGCCATTTTTCCCGCGAAGCCCATAGATATGACCTCCTGTCAGGCTTAAATTGATTCCTTCCAGCACGGCCGCCTTTTGAATTTTCTTTTCCAGGTTTTTAACTTCTATCTTCATCGCGTATCCTCCACGTCCATTTCCATAAAGATACAGGATTTACTGTTCAAGGTGACTTCCTGTACCATCGGGGATATCAGGGTAAAATAAAATGATCCCTCCCAGATTTTCTCTATTTCCTCTTCTGTAAAAAACTCAGTAGGCTGACCGAGTTCCGTCTGATCATTTATCCCTGTTGGGTCAATATCAAACATGATATCGTAAACCAGATAGATCGTTCTGGACTCACCTGGCTGTAGAATGACGTGATAACTGTAAGAACCACCGTATTCTGTTGCACCTCCGCTTACATACAGCGGATCCTGATATGCTGGATAAAGATCATCTCCGCGCTCAAAATAAACACGGCATTGTATCATCTTCGCATCCTGTTCCGAGGAAGAGTTATTCGTCAGTTCAACCTCTGTAAGCATATAATTGTGTTCGCGGATAAAATCTCCGCGGTAATCCCATTCTTCCGTTATCTCCGGCATATCAGCTCCGGGTTTCATCCACTCCGGCTGCGGCTGGTATGTTTCACTGTAATCAGGTATCTGCGAGACATTGGTAATCATTTTAGCGCTTTTTACCTCATACGTGACTTTCTCAAATACAGCTGTCTCCCCAGGCTCTCTCATATTATCAGAATTCAGTCCGTACTCGTCCATCAGCATCGCATACCCCTCTGCATCAGTCAGAGATTCCTCTTCTTTCTGCTCTAATTTCTGAGCTTTTCCCAGCGTGTTTTCCCAGTTCCCGATTTTGTTCAGATGAATCTCATTCCTCAACGGGTAAACACCCCAGGTAATGCGATAATCCAGCTTATCCAAATGCTCCTGCTGTTTGAGATTGAACATATCATCTGCAAAATAATACGGGATATCCATATAGAACGGCTCATTTACAGCCAACACCGGGGCGGCTGTCCAGTGATTGATTTTTTCCATTTCACTTGGCAGAAACATCGTCGCTCCATCCTCGAACCGAAATACAAAATTGGATGGATCCAGCTCTTTCGCCGATTCATCCATCTTTGTGATCTCAAATGAAACCAACATCACATATTGATATGCTCCCTCATTTGCTGCCTTCAGATATTCCACTTCCGGATGGCTCTCATAATAATCGTCCAGCGTATATACGTTAGCCTCATTTACCTGTATCTGATATTTATTCAGATCGACGGGCTCGTCCATATCGACTGATGTAACCTGCAGATCATAGCCGGCATTTACGCTCCGAATCCTCAGTACAGATAATGCGACAATCACTCCAAAAAGAATAAAAGCAAAGCCGCCAATCATCCATCGTTTTCTCATCCTTTATCCCTTTCCTAGAAAATCTCGTCCCTCTTTCCAAAAAACAGGAACCCAATAAAACTGATCAGAAAAAGAACCAGCCCGGTTATGATTAGAAAGCCCTCTCGGATCTCAGCTCCTGAATCCGCGTTTAAGAAAAAATACGGGACATACTGACCACTTCCTGCCACATAGTTACTCAGAATATAGTATCCGGATAGATTTACAAGAAACAGAAATGTCCATATTGTAAATCTCTTTCTCACAAAAATAGACAGAAGCAGAGATACTCCTGCAAAAAGGCCGCCGTATATGGAATCCAGAATAATATAGCGAAACATATAGTGCAGAGGATTTTCATAAAAAATATTTCCCCACAGGGTATAGTTTGCAATGCTGCTCTGCAGCATTACCTGATCCAAAGGCTGTGCCGGGAGATACAGCGCCGAAAAATAAATGCTTAACATCAGCGGAAATGCCACCGCGACAGCTCCCAGACAGAATACCGCGGCATATTTGCTCAGCAGATATTTCATGCGCGAGGACTTCGTGTAGACCATTTTCAGGTAGCCGCTCCTTTTTTCCTGATAATAAGAATCCGCCCATGGAACAGACGCCAGGAGCGGAAGTATCAGATAGAAAAAGTGTTCCCAAAAAGAAGTATAATCCATTCCGAGACAACCCTGTGATATAACAGGCGGCTGTATATAACCGGCTGTCTTTGCTCCATTCAGAGCGTCCTGATACAGGCTCATGCACCCCGGATAGTAAAAGAACCGGAAATATACAGTCTGGCATACTGCCAGCAGAAACCCTATGAGGAGTATCACTCTCACATTGGTACTGCGCAGGGCTTTCTTTAATTCTATTATCATAG
>CALWSC010000121.1 GCA_944384105.1 uncultured Lachnospiraceae bacterium
ATCCCAGCCCTCAAATCCAAGCACAACCGGTATCCGTCTGCGGTAAAGCTCTCCGTGCAGCTCTCCCAGCCGTTCCTGCAGTCTTTTTAACTCCTGCTTATACTCTTCCTTTGTGCAGGTCACACTTAAATCTACGCCGTTAAGCTGCGAGGTACGCAGAATATCCTGATCCGGATTTAAGAGAGGATCGCGAAGCGGCTTCTCCTGTGCTGCCCGCTTTGCGGATTCCACAGCTTCTGTCAGTCTCTTGATGACAGCGGAATAAATCTTCACAGTAGCAAATCTCCGGTCTGTTGCCTCCACGATCGTCCACGGCGCGCACGCCGTGTCAGTATTCTGAATCATCTCGTCGTTAATCTCGCGGTAGCGGGCAAATTCTTTATTGCGCTTCTTATCGTCCTCTGACACCCTCCATGCGCTTGACTTTGACTCCAGCAGCTTCTCAAAGCGCTTCTTCTGCTCCTTTTTATCGATACACAGGAAAAGCTTGATAATCACTGTACCGTCGTCTGCAAGCTGACGCTCGAACGAGTTAATATCCTCGTAGCACTCCAGGAGCTCTTCTTCTCCCATCTTCTGTTCAAATCGTTCCTTTTGAACTCTACGGTACCAGCTTGTGTCAAACACCGCGATTCTGCCGCGCTCCGGGGTCTTGATCCAGAACCTCCACAGAAACGGGTGCATCCGCTCTTCTTCCGTCTCCTTCGAAACCGCATACACAGAGAATCCTCTCGGATCCATGCTCTCAATCAAATGATTGATCTGAACGCCCTTCCCGGCTGCTCCGAATCCCTCAAACACAATCATTACCGGAATCCCCAGCGCTCTGCACTCTCGCTGAAGAGCGGAAAGCTCCGGCATCATCTTCTCCATGCGCTCCTTATACTCGTCCTTGGGCATCTCCTTTGTAAGGTCAATCTGCTGCAACATGTTTGCTACCTCCTTTTCCCCTGTATTCCAAGAGAGGAGAGACATCCATCTCTCCCCTCTCTTTGCTCCGTGCATTCAAAAATATTTTCGATTCCCCCATAGATTTGACTTTTTCAAATCCAAATATTCATTGTAGGCCATTTCCAAAATCTGTCGTTCATTTGAAAACTTCAATAGATGGTAAGCTTCGTGGAATTTATAATATCCCGAATCTACGAAATATTCCTCCCTCTGAGGTCTGCTGTAATAGCTGTTCGCCATCATCAAATACCAGTGAACCTCCTTCTCCACGATATCATCCGGGATGCTGAACGTATACTGGCTCCTGCCGATATACTTGATAATCGAAGCCTGCACGCCGGCTTCCTCCATAACTTCACGGATCGCAGTGTCTTTATATTCCTCTCCTGCCTCTACAGTTCCCTTCGGGAGCACCCAGCCCTCATACTTATTGCGGTAGCTCTTGTACAAGGTCAGGATTTTGCCCCGATAAATTACCACCCCGCCACAGCTCGTTGCTTCGATCATTTGCAATTCCTCCTGTTATGCGTTGTGTTTTTTCAACTGTATTTAGTATACCTCTTTTTATTATTCAGCGCAACGCTAATTATTATAATACGCGTTAAAAATCTTCTTCGCTATGGGAACTGCCGCCTCGCTGCCGCTTCCGGCCTTCTCAGCAATCACACACACCACAATATCCGGATTGTCCACATTGGAAAATCCCACGAACCAGGAGTGCGCCGGCTCGCTCAGGTCTCCATGCTCCGCACTTCCCGTCTTTCCTGCTACCGGAACCGGGACTTCCTGCAGAGGCTTGGCCGTTCCATTCTCGACAACTCCGCGCATCAGCTGCGTCAGTGTCTGAGCCTCCGCCGCAGTCATCAGCGTATCGTACTCCTGCTGCTTTGTCTGCCGTACGACCGTGCCCGTATAAGACTCCACGCGGTCCACCAGATACGGAGTCATCAGCACACCGTCATTTGCCACTGCTGACGCAATCATCGCCATATGCATCGGCGTCGCGAGCGTATCTCCCTGACCGATCGACGTCTGCATCGTGAGCGCGTCCGCCGTGGAATCGTTCAGAGTAAACGAACTCTTGCTGTACGGCAGCTCCAGAGGCAGCTCTTTATTAAAGAGCAGATCCTCCGCAGTCTGTGCGAACTGATTGCCGTTTAAGCTCAGGCCAATCTGCGAAAATGCCGTATTGCAGGAATTGGCAAAAGCGGCCGCGAAATCTTCATGCCCGTGGACATTGCTGTTATAACAGTGAATCGTATAACCGCCTGCTGTAAGCTCTCCTTCGCAGTCGAACGAAAAACCGTCCAGCGTGCCGAACTGGCGCAGATACGCGAGCGTCGTCACAATCTTAAACGTCGATCCCGGCGGGTACAGCCCCTGGAAAGCACGGTTCAGCAGGCTGCTGTTCTCCGAATCATTAACGATTGCATCCCACTGCTCGGCAAGTGTATTCGGATCGAAATCCGGCTTGCTTACACATGCAAGAATCTTTCCGGTATCCGGCTCCATTACCACAACTGCACCATTTGTCTGCAGAGCGTCATACGCAACCTGCTGCAGATTTGCATCAAGCGTCGTGATCACATTGTCGCCCTGGTTCTTCACTTCTTTGAATTCATTTGTGACTTTCTCCACCGGATTTGCGTGCGAGGTCAGAAGCGTATAATTCTCCGAGGACTCCAGACCGCTCTTTCCGCTTGCCATGTATCCGACCACATGTGCGAACACATTTCCCATCGGATAAACTCTTGTCTCATTGCCCTCCGCGTCCGTCTGCGTCTGCGCCAGCACCGTTCCGTCGTTTGAACGGATATCTCCGCGGACAATACGTTCTTCATAGGCGTTCTGACGGCTGTTATACGGACTGTTGATGACGTCGTCCTTTAACTTCAAATTAAAGTATGCCATATATCCGATCAGCGACAGGAAAATGCCCACAAAGAGGTATGCCACAATCGTATACTCTTTACCAGTTGAGGCTTTTTTCTGTTTGCTCGCGGATTTTTTCTTCGAGGCTCTTTTCGCCGTACTCTTCGTGTTCCTCTTTCCTGCGCCTGCCTCCTCCCGGCTTTGTGGGCTTCTTTGGTTTGTCTTTTTTGTGCTTTTGCTTTTCAATCTGTTCACCTTCGTCTTCTCTCAAGATATAAAGTCCCTGGATGATTGCAAATACGAGAATCGTCGCAATAACAGAGCTGCCGCCGTAAGCGACAAGCGGCAGCGTGATTCCCGTCAGCGGGATAAAGTTGACGCTTCCTCCCACAGTCAGAAACACCTGGAACGCATACTCGGCTCCAAGTCCCAGCGCGATCAGCTTATAAAAGCGATTATTCATGCGCATGGAAATATTTATAATCATCAGAAAGCAGCTCATACAGACGAGCAGCATGCAGATACAGAACAGTCCGCCCATCTCCTCGCAGATCGCTGCAAAAATAAAGTCCTTCTTGGCAATCGGAATCTTATCCGGTGTTCCCTCGAAAAGTCCCATGCCGAACCAGCCGCCGGCCCCCACTGCAAAGAGCGACTGGGCAACCTGGTATCCTCCGCCGACTTCATTATATACCGCAAACGGATCTCTCCAGGTAATTACTCTCTGCCGCACATGTCCAAATAAATAGTATGCCCCGACCGCCGCGGCACAGCCGCCGGCAAGCCCTGCTGCCGCATACCGCAGCTTCTTCGTGGCTACATAGACCATCACAAGATATGCCACGAAAAACACGAGCGCGCTTCCGAGGTCTTTTGACGCTACCAAAATCAGTACATGCGCCGCTGAGACAACGGTCGCCACGACCACATTCTTAAAGCTCGTATCCTTTCTGAGAATACCGGCGACAAAAAATACGAACGTGATCTTCACCACCTCGGAGAGCTGGAACGTCACGCCCCCGATCTCAATCGAGAGCTTCGCGCCGCGGCTTACTGTCGCCAATACAAGCACGACGCCAAGCATGCCGATACCTGCCACCGCATACAGCCATGTCAGATTCTTAAGAGAGCGTACCTTACGGATGATCACAGGAACCACCAGAGAGACCAGTGTTCCCGCCACTGCAATGAAATACTGCTTTCTCGCGCTGTCCATGTCGAGGCGCGCCAGGATGATAAAACCGATGCTGAGGAGCATACACATATTATTAACCAGAAGCAGCGATGCCTTCGGGTAAAAAATACGGTACAGCGCCTGCACGGCGATGATGTAGCCAAAGACAGCTGCACACCCGTAGACCATCCAGATGTCCTCCGTCTGCAGGTACATGACGAGAAATGCCACGAAATCCATGAACAGCGTGGAGACGATCTGCTTGCGCATGACATTTCTCTTATCTTCCTCGTTCTTCTTTCCGAATACGCTGAAACACTGCAGCGTATACAGAAGCATCAGGATCAAGATCAGATATCTTGACAGATTCACAATCACTGTTACCATGTCTTATTCCACTCCGCGTTTGTAATGTCCTTTTGTAAGTTCTTCCGGAAAATCCTTCTGCGATCCGCGCAGATACCTGGCGGCAAAGGCATCAGCAGCCATAACTGCGGTCCCGGCGTCCTCGACTGTAAAATTCAGCCGGTATGCAGCGCAGCCAAGTGCTTTAACCTGCTCAGATTCCCGGTACAGCCCATATGGAAGGCTGTTATAAATCACATTATAACATAAATCGCAGCAACACTGAACCGCAAATTTTTTCCCATAGCGATCCTTTAAGAAAACCCTGGCGTTTTCATGCGTACAGCGATCCGTATTCTTTTTCACGCACTGGGCGGAAACCATCAGCGGAAGATAGCCGTAAATCACCAGTTCACTGCCGCTGTTCTCCCTTGCTGCGATCTCTCTCGAATTAAGCTCCGCAGGAACTGTCGTGCGCAGCACTCCCTGTGACTGCCAGAAGCGGACACTCCGGTTATTCCAGGTGTAAACCGAGCTGTCCAGCACCGCCAGATGGGCAAGTCCCAGACGCTCCAGTACAGCGAAGCTCTCCAGATTTCTCACCAGGAATGCGCTGCAGCCTGCCTGGCGCGCCTCAAGTATCAGCTCCTCGTCCGCTTTAAGCTCCCCATCGCGGATCATGTACGCAAGCGCTGCCATAGCCTCCTTGCCCGCGGCACGGATTCGTGAGAGAAGCGATACGAGCTTCTCCCTGCGATTCTTCACACAGCGGGGGAACATTGCAAGACTTATGTAGATGCCTCGAATATCGGGGTGATTGAGCAGTGCTTCCGCCTGTTCCAGCGTCTCCGTAAGCGCGTACAGGACAGGATCTCCGGCAGCTTCTGCCGTATGATCAGGTACTGGCGGTTCCGGCATATGAGGGACCCCGCGCCTTCTGTGCACGTCCAGCATCACCTGCTCCAACTGCTCCAGCCCCCTGCGGCGCAGCGTGTTGAGCTGCTGCATCGGAAGGAAGAGATCACCTTCCATCTGAATGTCAAGATGTTCAAATTCAAACGGCGTACTGCCGGTCTTTTCCATCTGCTCCAGCACGCGCTCTGCCGTCAGAGGCCGGTTCTGCGCCGGCTGCGGGCACTCCCCCCGGCAGCACACTGCAATATCTCCGCATGAGAGCGACAGCTCCATCGGTTCATCCGCACGCATCCGCAGCGAGCCAATGATAAAGCGCTTTAACTTTTTATCTGTAAACTCTCTCTTAAGCTGTGCAAATAGCTTCTCATCACGCACATTCTTCCTGTCTGTGCCGTCGGCAGCTTTCTTCTCGTTGCGCATCGCCATCATGTCCCTGCCATTGTGCACCTGATAATAACTCTTGTTAAAACCGTCGCGGTTATACAGCGCGTACAGCTCCTTCATATCCGCCTGCTCCACATGAAATTTCTCCGGATGGCTCTCGTACAGGTCAAGATACTTTCTGTAAATCCGGACAACACCGGCCGTGTACTCCGGCTTCTTCATGCGGCCCTCAATCTTCAGAGAGGTCACTCCCGCCTGTACAATCCGGGGCAGCAGTTCTACCGTACACATATCCTTTGGACTTAACACGTATTGGCTTTCCCTGCCGTTCAGCCGTCTCCTGCCCTCATAAACCTCATAGGGGAGGCGGCAGGGCTGCGCGCATCTTCCCCGGTTGCCGCTTCGGCCCCCGAGAATACTGCTGAACAGGCACTGTCCTGAATAGCAGTAACAAAGCGCCCCGTGCACAAACGTCTCAATCTCCAGATTCGTATGCGCACGGATTGACGCGATCTCTTCTAACGAAAGCTCCCTTGCAGGAACTACCCGCACAGCCCCAAGCCGTTCCAGGAACGATGCTCCCTCTGCCCCCGTAACTGTCATCTGTGTGCTCGCATGAACCGCAAGATCCGGAAACCACTCCCTGATACAGGAAAGCACGCCGAAATCCTGCACAATCACCGCGTCAAGCCCTTCCCGGTAATACGGGAGCAGATAGCTGTACAGATCCTCCTCAAGCTCTCTCTCCTTTAACAGCGTATTTACAGTCAGATACAGCTTCTTGCCGTGCAGATGCATATAGTCGATCGCTTCGAGCATCCGCTGCTCATCCAGATTATCGGCGTATGCTCTGGCTCCGAAGCGGGAACCTCCGATATACACTGCATCTGCTCCCGCAGCGGCAGCCGCCGTCATTGCCTCATACGAACCTGCAGGCGCTAAAACTTCTACCATTTGCTCCTCCTTTGCCCAAGCGGACTTAAGCCGCCCAAAAAGAAAAGCTGATACAGAATATTCTTCCACATCAGCCTTATCCGATTTACCACTCCGTTACAGTCTGACCATCCGTGCCGCTTACTTTAACAGATCATCCAGCTCCTGCTCCAGCTTGGCGTACTTCTCTGAGAGCTCCTCCTTTGACGATTTTACGCTCTCAAGCTCCTTCTTCACATTCTCTAGCTCAATCTGCGCAGCGATGAGGTCATGCTTGAGATTATACGTCTCCTTGTCCTTGAGCTGCATATCCTCCTCCAGAGACTCCGCCTGGCGGCGCGCCTTAAAATAATCATCCGCCACGTTCAGGCTCAGCATCGTATGCTTCGTCTCCATAGGCTGCCGGTTATAACCGGGAAGCTCCGAGAGCTCAGCGATCTTCCCATTCAGATACGCCGCCACCTTCTGAAGGTACTCTTCACTCTCATAGCCGCTTAACGTCACAATCTTGCCTGCGATCAGGACCTGTGTTGTATTCTTTGCTGGCATCCGGGTAATTCCTCCATCATTTTATCCTCAGACGCCTCCCGTGCGCGGCACGGAAGACGTAATCTATTCTTCCATCTATCTTATCTCAAAATCACGGGAAAAACAACTGTAAATTTACACAATTCGCCAGGAATAGATGACAGGAACAGCCCTTATTGCCTTTTATTCCCTATCCGGAAGCGAAAGTCCCAGGTGATGGTACGCCTTTTCTGTCGCTACCCGCCCTCTCGGTGTACGGTTGATAAAACCGCTCTTAATCAAATACGGCTCGCAGACATCCTCTATCGTCCCGGCGTCCTCCCCGATCGCCGCAGCCAGCGTGTCAAGTCCCACAGGACCGCCGGAAAACTTCTCTACAATCGTGCGCAGCAGCCTGCGGTCAGTGACATCCAGCCCATAGCGATCCACTTCCAGCAAATCCAACGCGAAATTGGCGGCTTCCTCAGTGATTCTGCCGTCGTACTTTATCTGGGCGAAATCGCGCACGCGCTTTAACAGCCGGTTTGCAAGGCGCGGCGTTCCTCTCGAGCGGCGCGCCATCTCCGCTGCTCCCCTCTCGTCGATCTCCACCTCAAGTACGCGTGCGGAATGCTGAATAATCGTCTGCAGCTCCTGCTCCGTATAAAATTCCAGATGCTGAATCACCCCGAAGCGGTCACGCAGCGGCGCCGTCAGAAGACCGGCGCGCGTCGTTGCACCTACAAGCGTAAACTTCGGCAGATCCAGCCGGACGGAACGCGCGGACGCTCCCTTCCCGATTAAAATATCGATCGCATAGTCTTCCATAGCCGGGTAGAGCACCTCTTCCACCTGGCGGTTCAGCCGGTGAATCTCGTCGACAAACAGCACATCGCCTTCCTGCAGATTGTTGAGAATTGCCGCCATCTCGCCCGGCTTCTCAATCGCAGGACCGCTCGTAACCTTCAGGTGCACGCCCATCTCATTTGCAATAATCCCGGCAAGCGTTGTCTTTCCAAGTCCCGGAGGACCATAAAACAAAACGTGATCGAGCGCATCGCCTCTCTGCTTTGCAGCCTCAATGTATATCTTCAGATTCTTCTTCGCCTTCTCCTGCCCAATATAATCCTTTAACGACTGTGGGCGCAGGCTGCCCTCGATCCGCAGATCCTCGTCCATTACATCTGTCGTAATTATACGTTTCTCCATGAGTCCTCCACTAAATCATCTTTTTAAGCGCAGCCTTCAAAATCTGCTCCACATCCATCCGGTCTGAATCTTCCACACGGTTTACCGCCTTCAAAGCCTCTGTGCCGGAGTATCCGAGCGCCACCAGTGCCTGCACCGCCTCCGAGCGTGCGCCGTCATTGCCTGCCGCCGCGGCCTCCTCCTGCACGTGTGTGAGCTTCTGCTCAAACGCCTCTTCAAGCGAAAACTTGTCCTTCAGCTCCAGAATCAGCTTCTGCGCCGTCTTCTTGCCCACGCCCGGCGCCTTTGCAATCGCCGCCGCGTCCTCTGAGAGTACCGCAAACCGCAGATTATCCGTCCCAAGCCCTGAGAGAATCCCCAGCGCCGCCTTCGGACCAATGCCGTTTACACCCAGCAGGAGCTGAAACACTTCCAGATCGTCGGCGCTCAGGAAACCGAAGAGCTGGATGCCGTCTTCCTTCACCTGCAGATATGTGTGCATCTTCACCTCATCGCCCATCCGTACCCGATCCAGCACCGATCCCGGCACGAGCATCAGATAGCCGATTCCATGATTATCTACAATCATCCTGCCCTCGCGGATCTGCGCAACTTCACCCTTTATGTAACCAATCATAACTCAAACTCCTCACACGTTATTCAGACTTTCCGGCCTTACTCTCCGTATCACAGCCCCGGAGGCAATACCGATCAGACACCCGCATACCAACCCGGAGATCAAAAGTACGGGAAGGTAATACAGGAGATAAAAATTCTCTACCACCAGCGCTGCCACAATCAGCTGCCCCACATTGTGGGAAACCCCGCCGGCCATGCTGACGCCAAAAACCGAAAAACCTCTGATCCTCTTCACCCCCGCCATCACCAGCAGACTGAGCGCCGCGCCGGCAAGGCTGAAGAGAATACTGAAAAGATTTCCGAACATAAAGCCGATCACAAGAATCCGCACCGCTGACACGAGCGCTGCTTCCTTTGTTCCATAGTAATAAAGCACAAAAACCGCCGCCAGATTGGAAATGCCCAGCTTAACGCCGGGCACTCCTATCGACAGCGGCAGCAGGCTCTCGATGTAGCCGAGCAGGATCGCGGCGGCAGACATCATACCTAGATAGGCTGTCTTTCTTTTCATAGTTATTGTTCACCATCCTGTATAAACAGGAACATATGTTTTGTCCCTTTCTATAACTTAGCGGATTTTGATGGTTCTGTCAAGATTACCGTTAAAAAATATGAATAATTATCCTGCCGTCGCATCTATACCATTTCCCTCTGATTCACTATTTCCCGATATTTGCAGCACCACACGATTGGGCAGGCATACAATAGTGTCTCCGGCCGAGGCAATCTCCCTTTGATGTACACATAGCTGATCCGGGCAGTCTGCTTCTGTCATGCTGACCGCACCATTTTTTATTTCACAGACATTTGTTCCGTTAATCTCAATCTTACAATCTTCTTCAAGAGAGTATGTTCCATAGATATCTCCATTAACAATTATAACAAGCTCTTCGTTCTCTTGGGGAATCAGAAGACGAAAGGCGGCAAAAGCTGCTGCTGCAATGATACAGATCATCAGGAACAGCATAAAATCTTTTTTCTTCATTTATTTTCTCTTTTCTGGGATATTTGTGCTGTAACAGGTAAATACTCATCACCTTCCCAAAGCTGTTCCAAATATTGCGGCATTTCATCTACCATTTTACCTAAATCCAAATAAAGATTATAGAACTTCTGCTGTGTAGTGTTCATTTCTTCACGGTATGACTCTATTTTATATTTAGCAGCCATCAGACGTATTCCTTTATCTTCCAGTTCTTGATCAATCTGCCTTTTCTTTTGGTTAATAAGTTCCTGCCCTTCCTTTTCTGCCTGTTTCAAAATATCCTGAGCCTTTTTTCTTGCTTCCTGCTCTATGCTATGCGCACTGTCCCTGGCATCACTTAGAACCTTGGAAATTGCATGGAAATTCTCTTCATATATTTTCTTTTTTTCTTTTAACTGAATAAGCTCTTCTTCCAACTCCCGATGTTTCTCCTCTGTATTTTCTATTTTCTGCAGCGCTTGTATAGTTTTCCAAGCCTCTTCAAGCTGCTCCCTGAGTTGTTCTTCATTCGACTCTTGGGATACATCTACATACTTTGGAACTCCTTCCCCTGTTTTTAATCCTTCGTTTTCTCTCTTAACTTCTTCCAATTGTCGTTTCAATTCTTCTATTTCGTTGTCATACCGACTCTTTATAGACTGAATACTATTTTCCATTGCCTGAACATAATTTGTAACGTCCTCTTTATTATATCCTCCAAAAAATACTGAACGAAATTTTTCTTCTATATGCATCTTTCCCTAACCTCTCTTTCATGTACTAAGCTGCAGGAATGTTTTTCAAAGCATATAATTCTATAACTGCCAGAAACTCCTTATTCAGCATAATAAAATCCTCAAATAATGTCCACTCCTTATTTTCGTATATTTGCAGACTACCGAACTTTATCAACGACCTTGCCTTACAGCCGTGTATATTCTTAACGTTAAGATTAATATGTGGCTCTATATTTAATCTATATTCAGAAAGCTCTTGTCACATCTATTACAACTAGTTCAGGATTATTGTTTATTCTCAGAGAAATGCCCGTATCACCCAATCCCCGGCTGATAATCCAGGTTCCAAAATCATTGTTATGAGCCCCCTCTGTAAGTTCAGGAAATAGCCCCTGATCCTTTGTATACAGCCCCCCAATTCCCGGTATTCTGATAACGCCCCCATGAGCGTGACCGCACAGTGTCAAATCAGCCGTGCAATCTGCCATATAGCTGTCAAAATATTCAGGGTAATGCACCAAAAGAATTTTAAAACCTTCTGCCTCTTGAAACTCCTCATAAAATTCGGCTGCATACTTTTCGAAGTGCTCGGGAGCTTCGCTGATTCCCGCTGCGATAATCTCATTGCCGTTTACTTCAATTTCCATATAAGTATCATTGAGTACATTTACACCGAGATTGATCAAATTTTCTCCTATCTCTGAACTTCTGACATTAATATCTTCAAATTCATGGTTGCCGTATGCATAGTACACAGGAGCAATTTTCAGAAGTTCATCACACAGCTGCATAACCACGCTGGTATCTGCAGTGCCTCTGACATTCATATCCCCGGTTACAGCAATGATATCTGGTTTGAGATCCATTATCTTTTTAATCAGTATCTCATTATCTTTACCAAATTCATGCATATGCAAATCAGATAACTGTACAATTCTAAATGATTCATCAATTTTCTCTGATCCCACCTGATAGAACGTTATATCCAGCTTGTTATTGGATCGAACCAAAAAGTATATTATCCCTGCAGCCGCTGCGCCAAGCAGAACGATAAGTGCAATGAAATATTTTTTATGTATCTTTTTCCTCATTCGAATCAATTTCCCTATCTTCTCTATTTTTCATAGCTGCACTAATAAGTCCACGAACATTATATATTTTATCTCTTACAGCCTCTGCATAGCCCGCTGCATATTCGATGTGATATTCCGGATTATCTCTATTGTAACTCTTTATAAGCTGATCCAATAATTCCAGTCCAATCTCCATTTTATCCGCCGAACATTTATCAAACAGCCCTATAATCTGAGCACCTCCGTTATATCCTATGAACCCATAACCTCCCATTGCCAATTTTACAGAATCCGCAAACTTCTTCATCGCTTTATCTCCGCCTTCCCTTCCCTTTTCCTTATTAAGGGACGCAAGATTTCTTAATTCAAAAACAGCACAGACAAACTCATTTGTAAAAACGGTTTTTTCATAAGCTTCAATTTTTCGGTCACACTCATTTCTGTTTGGTAACCGAAACTTATGATCCAGAAATACGAAGTACTCTATAAAGTCTTCTGCTCTTCCCATGACAATAGCTCCTCCGCAGCCCAATACAAAAAATACAAATACTCCCATCAGAATGTACAGCTTTGCATTGATCTTTTCAGATATAACGGTACTTAAAAGAATAGACACATTCTGCGCACCCAGATACTCGTTGTATTCTTTCATAGTGTCTTCCAAAACAGAATAAAGAGAATCCAGTTCTTTGACAATCTGCGCTTGATAGTCCTCTACTTCTGCAGTTATTTCTGTGTCGACAGTGCTCTGAGAGGCATCCTGAAATGCTGTGAGAATCATCTGAAGATACTCATTCGTAACTGCGGCGTCAGAATCATCTTTGGATAAACTTACATATCTTTCAATTAATTTATCATAACTTGTTGTCTGGTCACTCAAGCTGCCATATAAATAATCATCATATACTTCGTCTAAAATTCCATCGTTATTCTCATCTTTATTATTCCCATCCTGGTAATACAGATTCCCCTCTTTATTCTTCTCTGTATAGCTATTGATAATATTCAGGTTTTCGTTAAGCTCTGTCTGTGCATTTGCCTGGATCTGTTGGTTTTCAACAATTCTCTCCTGATATTTTTTCAGCAGCACATCTTTATCCTTTGTAATCTTGTTATTGATGATATCAGAAAACAGATACGGTATTTCTTCTTCTGAAATATAATTATATTTTTCCATTAAATCCTGAAATGTATATCCGGTACTTGCCGACCGAAATTCAGGAGCCTGTTCTACCTTATACTCAATCTGCTGAATAATTTCATTAACCGAATCGTTGATTATCTCTGCATTCTCCAAATAGTCAAACTTGCTGTCAATTGCATTCGTCGAGTTATTAGGAACATAACTTTGATTAATATATTTTTCCCCAAAGAATACAAAATAGCAATCTAAAATTGTATCTAATATTTGCTGTGCATATTCCCCGCTCTTATCGCTTGGAGCTGTGAATTTCACCAGATAGTCTGTAGAATAATACTCATCATAATCCTGCCCGTTTTCAATCTTACTGTCAATAGAAGCCTGCACATCGCTCGGGATGATTTCCGTAACGCTTCCCCTTTTTCTTATGGCATCTACTCCGGACTCATCCCCCAGAATATCCAATGCATTTTCTATTACTGTAGATGAAAAAATTTCTGAAACATCCAGCTTGCTTCCGTCAGGAGCCTCTCCGTTCTCAATTCCGGAATTTGTAAAGCGTATTATTGTCTGCGCAGTGTACTCCTGATTGTTCTTTGTATATCTGTACATATAGAGCCCTGCCACACAGCTGCACAAAGCAATAAGAATCCACCATCTTTTTAAATATCTGAACACTTGAAAGGACTTCATACTAATACCTCTGTTTTTGTTTTTCAAGCATAACGACTGCCGCACATATGACCACTAAATATACTGCCGACACTGCAGCTACAGTTCTTAACTGGAAAATAGAACTGAAATCCCGTACAGCCGGAGTAACTCTCAGATAGTCATTTGTTTTATACTGTATATACTCTTTATCTGTCTGTATCGCCCGTTCTGAAATATCCTCAATTGTATTTATCATTTCTTCAAGCATAGCGTTCGCTTTTTCACCAGCACCTTCTGAGGCTTCAGCGGTATTTACCTGATTTATGACATAAGAATTATCATCAATCTGCATTTTTACCCTATTTGCTTTTTCACTGGTTTCACTCGCAAGATCTGCCTGATAATCTATTCCCACTTTAGTCCTTGACATATAAAAATTATTATCTTCATCCACTGTGGGAACCAGTACTGCCGCAGTAATAGCCGCATCGTACAGATCAATAGCCTTTAAATGGATATTGTGTTCTCCCATCAGCAAATTGTAATTGTTCGTCAACAGATCATTATCATAATTAAGCTTCCCAATATAAGATGCTTTATCTTTTGACAACCCATTCTGCCTTACAAATGAACTGAACTTCTCCAGTGTGATATTTAAAAAATCATCAACTTCCGCTTCCAGAGAGAGAAATGTCTCTCCTGTAGTTTTTGATTGATATGTACCGTTTTCTTCTGCCCGTCCGAAAAGATACCTTTTAATTCTTTGCGCCTCACATTCAAAGTAGCTGCTGCATTCAAGATATTCTTTCTCAGAGAAGTCTATTTCATCGTACTTAAGCGCTGTCTGATTTTCCGTATATTCTGTGAAAAAAATCTCCTTATAATTATTCATCAGAACATCCATAATATCATCCGTTTTTATACCCCGCAGTTCTTTATTCTTATCATAGGAAATTATATAACTCGTAGCAATAAACAACTCTTCTCCATTCTGCGCAAGCTCTTGAACAGATTGGCTCATCATTTGCTGCCCAACGGCCGATATTGTAATATGTTCCCCCATCTCCTTTGCGGTCAGCTCACCCTCCATTCCCAAATCACTAATTGTGTTCTCCAGCACCTGGTCTGATTTAATCTTAGTGATATCAAATCTGGTCCCATTGGGGTATAATCCTTTGGCAGCACTCTCATAGTTCAATGTAAGTGTAACCGACGTGTTCTGATATGCCTCCCAGTACTGATAACACATTGCTGCCGCAATGACCGGAATCAGAGTTCCTATGACAAGCCATTTTCTCTTCTTCACAGAGTTCAGCAATGTTGCCGCACTTTTAGCCCAACTATGCCTGATATCTTTGAAACTAATGCTCAAGCATTTCACCTCCTTCAAGTTTGTCCCTGTAGTTTACCGCTTCAGCCAACGGCAGCAAAATACTTGTAATCTGCACAAAACTGTACACCGATGTATTGTCTGTTGTATAAGTTATAAATAGATAAACAGCAGCATACAGCATAATCAGCCCTGCTTCTTTCCCTCCACTCTTCCAGATCCATAATATTCTCGTGCGAAAATGGTACCAAATCCAACAAAAGAAACCAATAAATCCCAACTCAATATAATACAGCAGAATGTCATTATGCATACTTCCAAAATAATGTTCTCCAAATATTCCAACGCTTGCCTCTGTCAGCTGCTCAATGGTTCTTGTAATATAGCCTATTCCTTTTCCAACGTATGTGGGGGAAAACTGATAATATGACCTAAAATAATCATACAATTCCTGACGACCCATCATATCAATATTAAAATATTCCACCACACGGTCCAGTAGTGTTCCATGAACACTATATACATAAAAATAGCAAATCAGCACTGCCGGAATCCAGATGATCTTTGCAATTCTAAACGCTGAATTATCCGACAGCAATTTCATCAGACCATATATTACAAGAATCACACCCACGGCAGCCAAAGCAATTCTTTTCACTCCAAGTATAGTGAAGAAAAACGCAATACCGAAGTAAATGACATTTCTTTTATGTTTTCTGATACAAATCAGATAATACAGGCAATAAAAAGTTATTCCAAATGTCAGATCATGAATTTCCAATGCTCTGATAAAGGGCGGCGTTTCGACAAAACCTGATCTGATAAAAACTGATAAATCCTGAAAAATTGTGCCGATTCCCTGGTTTACTGCCGCCTGAAATAGAATTACCGTATTTCCCAGTACCATTGCAATAAAAGTATATTCAACGGCCTTTTCCCGGAACATATACACAGAAGAAATTACGCATCCAACACCAAGCATAAGATAGAGGATGGTGGAACACCCGCGCGAGATAAATGTCATCGTCTGAAATTCCCGAATCCAGAGCAAAACTGAAAAAATTATCATCGCTATATATGCCAAGTTCAGAACAAATACTGCCTCAAACAAATAGGCTACATGGCGGAAATTCCCTGTATATAACAGCATCAAAAATCCAAGACCTATAACCGCTACCATCATAGCGTATTTCATATACCATGGAAAAAACTGAGTTTTATCCATAAATGCGAGTGTCATGCAAATAATATAGGCGATTTTAAGCCATAAATAGTTACCGCATTCCTTCATTTTTTTCCTCTCTGTCTCAATATTTCGCAAACAGTTTCGTAGTTTCTACGGCAATTCTCTCTATCCATTTTCCCAAAAAAATTACTGATCCTCGCCATATAAAGCTCTGCAACCTGGAAGTCTCTCTCTATTACTGTTTTCAGACAGCTTATTAATTCCTTCTCTGTCTCTGCTATCGGTCCAAATCCATCACGTTCATAGGAAAAATATCCTTCTCCATATTGTGTCCTCCGGTATTCCTCCCGATCAAACTGATAAAAAATTTCCGGCTTTTTCATATAGGCAAAATCAAAAAAAACACTTGAAAAATCTGTAATCAGCACTTTAGATTCCTTCAAAAGCTGCTGAACATCATATTCCGAAAAATATCCAGGGATAATCCTTTTGCTGACGCTCGAAAAAGAATCCAGATATTTCTGCACTTCAAAGTGGGGATAAAAAATCAGCTCTAACTGATATTTATCCAGCAAAGCAATCAGCTCCTGATTATTCAGCAGGCTCTGATACTTTTTATAGTATACACTTTTTTCAAATTCCGCTCTAGTCTTATTTTCTACAGCATACTTCCGCCATGTGGGCATCAGCAGTATCTGATTTTTTCTGTCACACGGTTCCTGAAGAGCGTCAAACCGGCAGAGGCCCAACTTCTTTACTGTATTGGGCGGATATCCGTACTTCTGCTGTATGAACGCTGTCTCTCTTTCAGAAGAACACACAAATAAATCCGTCCGCACATTGGGATAATGATACCAAAGCATATCATCCTTAATTATACCATGCTGCAGAAATATTTTAACCCCTTTCAACAGTCTGATTTTTTCCAGCATATAATATAGGGTTATGTCTGGAGTGTAGCCTACAATATGCGTACTTACTTTCACTTCGGATGCCGCGCATTTTAAATAGTGTTCCAGGCTTCTGTAACGCACAGTCTTTCCAAGCGATTCCACTTTCTCTTTATCCGCGGAGTCCTCCGAAATCACATAACACGCATTAATTTCCGGATGTTTTTTCCTCAGGTATTTAAAAAACCAGTATCCATTATCCCTTGCCTCTCTTCCACGCTCTGACACGATCCATAAATCGCGGTACTCTTTGCTGCATCGCTTCAGAACACTGGCAATCACCCAGCAAATCTGATATTTTATCCACTCCACAAGCAAAATAAACCCAAATTTCAACTTATGCCAAATCTTTTGTATCATTTTTTCATACTTTCCTCATAGCATTTCAGGGTTTTGCCTACCACATTGTCCCAATTATAATTCTCTCTGATATAGGAACGGCTTTCCCTGACAAACAACTCTTTTCTGTGCGCTAAGCAGTTTTTCAGCTGTTTTTCAAGATCATCAATATCGCCCGCCCGAAAACTCTGCGCATAGTCCTGTGCCACTTCCAGATTTTCAGGGATATCACTCACGAGACATGGAACGTTATAGCTCAATGCTTCCAGCAGAGAAAGCGGCATTCCCTCCGCTTCACTGGGGAAGACGAACAGAGCTGCGTTAGAATACATTTCCCTTAATACATCTCCGCTTATGAATCCCACCATTAAAATTCTGCTGTCCCCGGCAATCTGTTCTTTTAACTCCTGATAAAACTTTTCCGCAAATCTGCTTTCCCCCGCTAATACCAGCGGCAGTTTTGTATCGATCCGCTTATATGCCTCCACCAGATGTTCAATTCCCTTTCCGGGAACGATGCGGGAAACCATAAGAATATAGCCCTGCTTTTCCAGCCCCCATCTCTCCTTAATGATCTTCGGAGCAAGCGGTGTATCCATGGCAATTCCGTTGGGAATATACGTTGACTCCCTGTGATATTTTTTCTTAAAATATTCTTTTTGCTTTTTTGACAGGACAATAATCTCATCTGCATACTTTGCAGTAATTTTTTCTCCCCAGTAAATGTACTTTTCGCCAAATCCGCGCCATTTGGGAGTTTTATAATTCAGTCCGTGTACTGTTACGACTGTCGGTATATGAAACAGATGCGGAATAAATAACATTGCACTGGGACCAAGCGCGTGATAGTGTATCACATCATACTTTCCGAACAGAGCGTGAATCGTCGCAAGAAATGAATAGACCACAGCGTCCGTAGATTTCTTTTCAATTGTAGGAACAGTGATTATACGGACAGATTTGTATTCTGATCTTTCCCGCCTTCTCTTTGTCTTCCTGTTATATACACATACCTTATGTCCGAGGGCTGCCATTCTGACAGATAATTCCTCAACCACTACTTCAATTCCGCCTTCTCGTCCGGGAATACGCTTATGTCCGATCATTGCTATTTTCATATAACGCTCTTCCCCCCTATCCGAATTTCCTCCGCTTTTGAATCATACCAGGCTTCCAGCTTTAACGCTTCTTCCTTTATGTCATATCCTTCTTTTCGAAGCTGTTCCATATTTGAAATCTGTCTTCTCTTATCCATCTCGAGAATGGTTTCCGCCCACTCTGCCGGCGAATCTTTCAGGCTTTTCCGAACCACAGCATCTGTCAGACTCATTTCTTCAGAAATCTGATCCGAAACAACGCAGGGAAGTCCATTTGCCTGCGCCTCTATTCCAACAACCGGAAGTCCTTCAAAAAGTGACGGCATTACAAAGATGTCCATTACCTGATATAGCTCATGCACATCGGAACGATCACGCAAAAACAAAACGTTTTCTGATATTTTCAGCGTTTTTGCCCTGTTTCTGAGCATCTGTTCATCCTCGCCCTTGCCAATCAGCAAAAGTTTTGCATTTGGTATTTTTCTGCAGATCTGCTCGAAAATTTCCAAAAGGAAGCTCTGGTTTTTCACATAGCGGTATCTTCCCACATGGCCTACTACCAATTCACAGCCAATTCCCAGCTCCTGCCGTTTTTTCTTTCTGATGTTTTCATCAAATTGATATCTTTCCAAATCGATCGCATTATGAATTACTTTAAAGTTTTTCTTTCTGAACATAAATTTCCCGGCATCCACGCCGCAGGCACAATACACGTTTGACACATGCGGAGTCAAAATCCGCCCAAATTCTTTAATCAAATATTTGAAATCCTTATCAATCCTGGTGTTGTGGCTATGCGCAATACGAACAGGAATGCCGCTTTTTTTGGCTGCTCCTAAAGGAAATACCGACATTGTGTCAATATGGGAATGTACGATTGCATACTCCGGATGCTCAGCAAAAAACTCTTTCATAAATTTGAAATACTGTATATAGTTTTGGGGATACAGCCTGGGGGCCTGGTAAACCCTCCCTCCCAAACTGTGTATTTCTTTATCATACGCCCCTTCTTCCTGCCTGTGCGTCAAAAAATCAAACTGAATCTGTGTTCTGTCTACATTCCTGTAATAATTCATCAGCATAGTTTCCAGACCAGCACGATCCATAATATTTACTACCTGCAATATGCGAAGCATCCTTTTCCTCCGGCTACCATTTTTTTATAACAACTCATAAAATCTGCTGATTTCACTTTCATTCCCATAGTCGTGCTCTCTGCTGAATGAAGTGCAGAGCATCCGCGCTGCCTCATCACGCATCTGTATAATTCCTTCCGCAATCGCTTCCGGATTCATTTCCACCAGAATTCCTTCCCCATTGCTTCGAATTTGCTCGTGCGCTGTCGGATATCGTGTAACTACTAAAGGTACGCTCAGTATTTTAGCCTCGTCCAATACTACCGATTTTCCTTCAAATCTGGAAGTCTGTACAAAGACATCGCAGTTCTTTACATATGGATAGGGATTGCTTCTGATTCCCAGCAGGAATACCTGCTCCTGTAAATCGTATCGGATAATCATGTCTGATATTTCCTTTTTTAATTCCCCATCTCCAATAAAAAACCAGTAAAATGAAATCCCCCTGTTTTTTAATACCTTCGCCGCTTCCACTGCCAGATCTATTCCCTTTTGATGCACAAGTCTGCCGACAGTCAGCAGTATAAAGTCTTTCCCCTCATATTCAGCCGGATAATACATATCCGCCATTTTTTTTATAACCCGCGAGGATGTAATATTGGGAATAAGATGTATTTTCCCTCTATCTTCGGGAAAAGTCTCCTTTAAAATCTCTACACACCTTTCCGATACCGAAACGATTGCATCCATTCTGGAAAAGTAAGGTCTTTCGTAGCGTTCTGAATTTCCGTCCTCACGATAATCGTTATGAATCCATGCTATTTTTTTTGATGCCGTGACTTTCTCGTCTATCAAATATAAACATTCACCATTCAGATATGCTATTGCCGCATCATATACTTCAGGAATATTCCTTATGAACCGGGAATAAAAATATTTCCACCGGAACGCTGCCCGCTCCCGTATCGTCCCTGTAAATAAATTTCCTAAAGCAGTGCCAAGTATCCGCAAAAATTTATGGACATAAAACCCTTTTACCCGTTCAGGAGTAAAAAATGCCTGTATTTCGGGCGGCGTCTCCAAAAGATGTACGTCTGAAGGAATTTGCTTCAGAAATTCCCCTCTCACTTTCAGCAAGAGCAAATCCACACTGTAAACGGTATAGTCCAGCTCCTGCAACAAATTAACCAGACTTCTCTCTGCCCCGCCTGTATCCAGCGTGGGCATTACAAATAATAATTTCTTTTTCATAATTCCCTATTTCCCAGCAAACACCTTTTTGCTTGTATCGCTGCATCAAATAAACCGCCAACGATCTGTCCCCATGTCCCGCTATGCATAAACAAATAGCTTTCCAGTATAATATAGGATCCTCTTTTTCTTCCCAAAAGTAATTTTGTCTCCCGCCTGTGTCTTAGAATCCATTTCCAATTATTTACAAAAAAATCCCTGTTTGAAATATATTGAACCAATTCCGTAAGTTTTCTTTTTGAAAGATCAAAAGTCATTTTATGAAGCACCATTCCGCTGATGAGCGGAAATTTTTGCTCCAGCAAGAGATTTTCATCAGCATTTCGGTAGACGTCATAAACGATTTTGAGCAGCTGTCCCATTTTGGAAAAGCGAAGACTCCAGTTATCTCTTGCCTTTCCCATAGTAGAATTTTCCCGCAAAATATAGTAATACAATATGTTATCGATGCAGCGCGCAGTGCGTACATATGGCAAATAGAGTAAGTTAAAGCACAGATCTTCCTCAAGTACCACGCGGTTTGTCACAAAATGCAGTTTATTCCTTCTGATAATATCCATCCGATAGCACTTATCGCATACATGATTTGTCCAGTTCCGCAAATACACATTACAGATAAAATGCAGTCTGTCTTTATCATCTCCCAGAACCTGCATATCCGGCTCTGTTTTTGTATTCCGCATTCGTTCCATATTTTCATTTCTTATCTCTGTAGAAAAATAAAGTAAATCTACGCTTGGGTCTTCCAAATGCGCCAGGATTGTTTCGGGAAAATGCTTTTCAACCATATCATCCCCATCAATAAAGCACACATACTCCCCCCTGGCATAATCCAATCCTAAATTTCTTGCCGAAGACTGTCCGCCATTTTTTTTGACATAGTAACGAATTCTTTTATCTCTGTCCGCATATTGTCTGCATATTGTATCCGTCTCATCTGTAGATCCGTCATTTACCAATAGTATTTCCATTTCCTTTACAGGAGAGCTTACCAGCGAATCCAAACATCGCTGTAAATACGGTTCGACATTATACACTGGTATGATAATACTCAATCTAATATCCAAATTTCTCTTCTCCTCTCCTGAACAGTTTATTTGTAAAAAACTTTATAGAATTGTTCCGGGAACAATAGCGCCAGCGTATATTTCATTTTCCTCTTGGCTGAAAAACCCCTGTTCCTGATCATTTCTTTATATAGGCCAAACTGTTCTCTCCTAAGTTTTTTCAATATATTCTCCGGATTATTCAAATTCTGTTTTGCTTTGTTATAATACTCTGCATACGTAAAATAAAGTCTGTTAAGCGTCAGATTACAAAGCGCCTTTTCCGACTTCTCTTCGTAAAACCGGACACGTTCTCTCAGGATTTGAAACAGCACCAGATTGTCCTCTGAAAATTTTTTTGTAATTATACTTTCCGGCGTATTCCGATACATGTAAAGAACGTCTTCCAGACGTACAAGCTTAGCTGCGTTAAAAATGAGCTTATAAATAAAGGCCTCATCTTCATAGATTCTATAGTTGGAAAACCGCATATTGTCGAAAAGACTCCTTCGAAAGAGCTTTCCCCAAGGCACAATCATGCCTGCGCAGTACTCCTTTTCATACAGCAGATAGCTTGCCTGTACGCCTGTCAGCAGATCCGCTTTTCCTGTTGTCTTAAACTTTTCCCAACAGATGCTTCCTTCTGTTTCCTTCGCTGAGATTCGCGCATATTGTACGATGCAGACGTCTGCGTTATATTTTTGGCACCCCTCCACCATTTTTTGTATATATTCTTTGTGTACAAAATCATCACTGTCCACAAATGCCAGATAACTCCCTCTTGCCTTGCTGATTCCTACATTTCTAGCATTTGCCACACCGCTGTTTTGGATATGAAGAACGCGTATTCTGCTGTCCTCTTCCGAATATTTTTCACAAATCTGAGGTGAATGATCTGTGGAACCGTCGTCTATCAGAATAATTTCCAGCTCAGAGTATGTCTGCCTGAGCACACTATTGATACAGCTCTCTAAGTATTCCTCGGCGTTATATATAGGAATAATAACCGTAACCAGTAATTTTTCTGCCATGACTTATCCCCTTAATACAGTATTTTTATATAATTCCCTTCCTATTGATGATAGTAAAGCTTAAAAAAAGTAATCGGAAAGAGCAGTGCTAATGTATATTTTATTTTGCGTTTGAAAGTAAATCCGTGTTCCTTTATCAAACTTTTATATATCTGGATCTGTTTTTTCCTCAGTTCTTTCTGTATTTCTTCAGAATTTTCTATATAGAAATTGATCTTGCAAAAGAATTGATGCAAAACAAAATATTCATAATTAAGTGTTAAATTATATAAATCCCGTCCTCCCTGTTTTTCTTCGTGCTCCTCGTAAAATTGAAGTCTTTCCTCCAATGCGTCAATCATCATCAGACGTTTCTTTGAAAAACGGGACAACATAATTCCCTGCGGATTTCTCCTGTAAAAATATAGCTTCAAGTCGATATATACCACTCTCTCAGCCGCATATAATATTTTATATATGGTAGCTTCATCCTCGTGAATGCGCCCGGCCGGAAACTTAATATCGGCAAACAAGTTTTTTTTGATCAGTTTGGCGCAGGCCATAATTGTTTTTACATAGTACTCATATTCGTATATTCTGTAATTTGCAGTTTTTCCGGATACGCACTCAGCATTATACTCACCAATATCCTGCATTATATATGGTTCAGGATTTATACTGCTTTCTACTCTTTCATAATCGAGGATAGAAATTTCGCTGTCGTACTTTTCACAATTTTGATATAAAATTTCGATATACTGTTTATGTACAAAATCATCGCTGTCAATAAACGCCAGATAGCTGCCATTTGCTGTTCTAATTCCGTCATTTCTTGCTTCTGCCAGTCCGCTGTTCTGTTTGTGTATAACACGGATTCTCTTATCATTTTCAGCATAAGTTTCACAAATTTGAGAAGATCCGTCCGTGGATCCATCATCCACCAAAATAATTTCCAAGTTTTTATATGTTTGGTCAAGCACGCTTTCTATGCAGCATTTCAGATACTTTTCCGTATTATAGACTGGAATGATTACACTTATTAATGGTTCCATCTCATTGCTTCCCCCTCAGCAGCACATGTATATATTCAAAAATTCTATTCTTAACCTCGCAAAACTCCCTGCTTCTTCCAAATAAAAGGAAAAATACTCCGTGGAAGATCAGTGTACATACAATACCTCTGATCAAAAACCAGCCGATATTCCCCTGAGGAAGCATTTCACAAACCCAGTAAGAAAGTGCTCCTATCAGCAATACAGATCCTAGCCTTATGCCGTACTGCATAAAATAAAGCTTTAATTTTTTCTGCCATTCCTTTTGAATTCCATATTTCATCAGAACATATGGCTCTACCCAAAAACAGGTTGTTAAATTACTCAGAACTGTCCCTATAAAAATTCCTATAACTCCATAAGCTTTTACCAGGATAACAGAACTCACTACATTAATAGCCGCTTCAATAAGTGCTTTGTATCTGTCGTGCCAGAATAATCCCCTTGCGCTTTTAAATTGGAGGACAATTTGGCGCATTCCATTAAGGTAAAAATCCAGGGTGATCACAAAAACCAGGGACAATGAAAACAAATATTCTCTCCCAAAAAACAATTCTATAAGCGGATTTATCATGACAAAAATCCCCACGCATACATAACTGTACAGCCAAAAAATGGAGAAATCCAGAATACGATATACCTGATAAATCTTATCTGCTCCCTCCATGGCAGTAAGGTTTCCAATACCTGCAGTAAACGCACCATAAACCTTATTCAAAAGATAGCCGATATTTGTCAACACCATCTTGTAGTTCGAATAAATACCAACACTTTTCAGGCCAATGAAGGCGGAAAGAATCAAATTATCCGTTCCATTTACCAGTACTTCTCCAACCTTATGCATACTCATTGCAAGAATGTTTTTTCCGATAGCTTTACATTGCTCTCTTTCCGGCATCCGTTTTTCCTGCTTGAGATAGGAATACTCTTTATCTACTTTTCTGGCTACCAAAACATTAATACTTATCTGACATATGATCTGAACTCCAAGATACAATATCAGACTCTTTGTCAAAATCAGGATGATAATCTGGATGATGATCTGAATAAGGTGCATGATCTGCTCATACGCAATCCTGATATAAGCTCTTTGATCAGCTGTGAGAACAGCATTTTTATAAGATAACAGATATGACGTTACAGAGTTAGTCAAATACATCAAATAAATAAGCCTCAGGTTAGATATTCCTGAACTGTCCTTGATAAAATACCCCAAAAATGGCAGTAATAACACTCCTGCAACCAGGACAACGGCTGCGACACAGCGGTACAAAAAACGATATAAATTCATCAATCTCGCAGTTTCTTCTATATCGTTATACGCAACCGGTCTGTATAAGCTGTAAATCATTGCCGATCCAATACCAAGTTCAGCCAAAGACAGCATTCCCAAAACATTGGAAAACAGACCATTTACTCCCAATTCTTCCGCTGACAGATATTTTATAAAAATCATTCTACTCAAAAAGGCAAGCAGGATATTGATAATCTGCCCGCTCAATCCAACCACCATATTAATAAATGACGTTTTTGTCCGCATGCACTCTTTCTCCATGTCTAATATTAAATTTCCAGATAAACAAAAAGGCTGCACTTGAAATTTATAATTTCAAATGCAGCCAGTCAATCATAATAAAGGATAGTAAACTCTTTATCGTAGACACTTAAGCTTTGCGTCCCCAGCTTTCGCTAGGTTTGCTAATCTATAATTTTCTTTATTTGTTCTTTCAGTTCAAATCAACTGTTCCTTTTTATATAATATCCCAAGTTAGCTTGAACGTCAAGCAAAGTTTTAGTGTAACTCAGGGTTGTATTCTGCTCTCCCATTTCTTATGTATTCACTCCTGATCCCTTCCGGTTCACCTCTATCTTGTTTAGTATTCCCTCCGCCGTTACCCCGGGATGGGTCACACGGATCCTGCAGATCTGCTCCGTAAAATTCTCATCAATGTTCAGATCAGCGGCAATTCGCTTTACCTGCTGTCCCTTATCCATCCGCCTCATAATCTGCCGGATCACGGTCAGAAGATCTCCCTGAGGAATCTGCATCATCCCTTTCCCGGCTCCCGAAATGTCGATTCGCTCCACACTCCAGTTCCCGCCGTCCACATGCAGAACTGCCATGGTAAGATCCAGGCGGAATCTTCGTCTGCCGCAGCTTCCCGGATTCAGCCAGAGTCTGTGTTCTCTGATCTCCTCCGCATATCGATGGGAATGGCCATATATAATAATCTGACGATCCCCCAGTTTCTCTGGAATATCTTTTTTCCTGTGCGCCATATAGAAACGGATGCCTCCCAGAGAAAATGCGGCATACTCCGGAAGTTCCCTGGCCCACTCCCCGTCATTATTTCCACGCACCGCATATAAGGGAATGCCAGGCTTTACAGCAGCTTTGATCTGCCCAAATGCCTCAGGGGTATCAATATCCCCGGCATGAAGCGCAGCATCGCAGTTCCTGAGAATGTTTGCAGTCTCAGGGCGGAGTATGCCATGAGTGTCGGAAAGTACAGCTATATTCATTTCTCTATAAACTCTTCGGGGGTTTCACGATCAAGCTGATAATTGAACATCATCTGCTCTATAATCCTCTCTTTTGGCGTCTGGAATTTTAAAAGCGCTTTCGCCAGGATACCTATTCCGCGTTTACGCTCAAGTTCTGTTCCTTCTATTCTGCCCTCTTCTCTTCCCCTTAACAGCGCACGCTCCTCGATGTAATCACTAATATTGCACATCAATTCCAACTCCTTTCCAAGCCCGTCTTCCATTTCCATATGGAACCTGTCCTGTACGATCTTCTTTTTCTCCTCTGCCGTTTTCTTTTTAACAACTTTGTCATCTCTATATGGTCGGCCTGTTTTTATATCGTCATATCTTGGGATTACAAACTCTGTCCCCTGCTGTGCTGACAGCATACTGGCACAATAGTATATGCCGCGTGTTACAAGGCTATACTCAGGGCGAAATGCTTTCTGCTCCTCGACACATTCAGGATAATCACGGCTGTCCCCTTCTCTCCCGGAAAGGCTGCGCGAAAACGTATATCATAATAGATTACGCCTTCATCCGGAACGTTATCCTCTGATGCGCTGCCGCGAACCCGCAGCGTATGCCCATTTCTGCATATTCCGGAACTACGGATTTCATGTTCCAAGCAGGCATAGATTTCTCGCCAAGGACATGTTTTCACCGGGCATCATAATTTCATTTCTTTCACTCTAAAGCTCTGCAGGCATCTTCGCCATCCTTTCATGTAAGATTATTTTTAGCTTACTATACTCGTTATAAAAAGTCAATTTTGCAAATTTTTTCTATTACTCCTTTCCTTCTAACCCCTCTTATGCTATGATGAAGTCACATCATATCCTGTAAATAACCGCAGAAATCCTCTGATCAATCAGGATCTCTGTTCTCATAAATTATGATTTTACATCTATTTTGATATATGATAACGATTGAAACGCAAACTTATGATACAATTTCTCAGCACTTGTATGACAGCATTATTGCATCTCTGGATCTGAGCTGTCTTAGCTGTAGCTGCGGTCATACCGGATCTTTCATTTGGTATGGTTCTTATAACCGTAAGGTTATTCTTTCCGATCGGGTTGTTCTTTTGCGTATTTCCAGAGTTCTGTGCCGGAACTGCGGCTGTACACATGCGGTCTTGCTGTCTTCTATTGTCCCATATTCCCAGATCCCTCTGAAAATTCATGTTGCTGTGGCTTGCTGCTGTGAAAACAGGAATACTTTATCTTCAATTCTTTGCGGTCAGGTACTTCTGGATGAAAATAATATCGCCTCCCTGCTGCGCTCTTTTCGAATATGCTGGGAAAAACGCTTTTACCGCTGTTCCATTCATTCCATGTCCATTTCTCATCTGATAAGACACTGCTTTCAAGCATTCTCGCAGCAGTTTATGCAGATGAAGTCCACCAAAAATGTATTTTTCCGTTTACCAACATAACTTTACTGGCAATATTAGAATTATTCCGCTATTCTCATAGAAATGGACACTCTAATTTCATTGGGATTATTTTTAGATGCATCACCATCTGTTATTAACTGTTTCTATTTTAAGTCTTATACTTTACACTAAAGAAAGGTAAGCTAGGAGGTGATTCTTTTGAAAGAAGATTTCGATGTTATTGATAAAATTTATAAACTCTGCGAGAAGAAAGGATATTCTCTGTACAGACTTGCAAAGGAAGCCCATTTATCTCAGAGTACTGTCAGAAATATGAGTACAAAACATACTGTTCCTTCGATTTATACGCTCTCCATGATATGCAACGCTCTTGGAATCACCCTTTCTGACTTCTTCCGTGGAGCAGAGGATATATCTGATGATGAGATGCTTTTTCTCTCCTGTTACCGCAAACTCAGCCCGGAACGCAGGAAGATGGTGACGGAATTTCTCGCTTTTCTGGAGGAACGCGACTTAGAAACCGGGAAAAGAAAGCAGTATACTGTACACTAAAGAGAGGCAAACTAGGAGGTGATTCTTTTTGAAAGAAGGTATGGATGTTATTCAGAAGATCCACCGGCTCTGTGATAAAAAAGGCTATTCTTTTTACAGACTTGCAAAAGAAGCAAATTTATCTCAAAGTACCATCAGAAACATGGATACAAAGCATACTGTACCATCGATTTATACGCTTTCTATGATCTGTAAAGCTCTGGGGATTACGCTTTCTGATTTTTTCAGTGATACAGAGCAGGTATCTGATGAAGAGGTTCTTTTTCTCTCCTGCTATCGCAGGCTCAGCCCGGAGCGCAGGAAGATCGCGGCAGAGTTTTTGGCTTTTCTGGAGCAACGCAGCTCCGGCGACAGAAAAACGGAAGAGTAATGGAAATGGAAGGGGCTGTCGGGAAATAGATAGTCCTAAACAGGGGAGGCAGTGACTCGTATGAGTCACTGCCTCCCCTGTGATTTTTGCAAAAAAAGAAAAAGATGGCTAACGACAACCACCTTTTTCTCCGTTC
>CALWSC010000122.1 GCA_944384105.1 uncultured Lachnospiraceae bacterium
TAATTATGGAAAAGAAACTTTTGTTATCAAGAAGAAGGAAAAAGAGAGGGCTGAATATATCCGGTCAGAAGATATTGATGACATTAAGGAAGAAGTCATTGAAGCAGCAACCAATGAGGCTAGGAAAAAAGGCATTGTCAGAAGCACAGGAGCGACTTAATACCAGATGTGAGCAGATAAAGTCACAGGTATTAGAAGTGAAAGAACATGTCAGATCTACTGCTAAGGGCATAGTCGAAGAAGCAAAGGAAAAGGGAAGAGCTGCATTATACAGGGTATCTGAGTTCTTAGGAATTAAGAAAAGACTCCTTGATATCCGAGAAAATGTAAGAGATGCAATCAAGACCACGGATAAGGATATAGCAAAGACAGCACTTCTTGCAAAAGGATTGCGTGAAGTTGGGCAGACAGCAGCCAATGCATTTCGCACTTTTGCTGACAAGTCGGAGGTGGATTATTCTCAGAAAGAGCAGAAACATCCAATTACAAAGGCAGTACTTGCTCCGATGAAAGCTGTGAAAAAGATGCTTGTATCAATAGAACTTCATCTGGATGCATCTATTGATAAGCTGGATAATCTGGCTATGAATGTGCAGCTTGATAAGGAAAAGCATATGGAGAATGCTAAGGTGCAGGAACAGACGGAACCGGAGAGGGCAGAAGCTGAGCGAGTGGAAGCAGAGATTGTATATTCACCGATGGTCGCTGAGCCGCAGGCGTATCAGTATAATGCAGATGCTTTTGAGGCTAGAGGTGTGGATGAGGTGAAGCAGGAAGCGGCACATAAGGAAGTATCGAAGGTAAGAGAAGATAAAGCCAGATAGTTTTGAGGACGTGGAAGAGATTCTGCGTCCTTTTTTTGTACAGTTTCATCGAAATACAGAACATTAATTCGATGTGTAAGAGATGATTATTGGACAGTATTAAGTGCTATAAATAAAGCATAAGGAACAGATACATGAGCTAAAGATGAGCTTATACGGAGGTGGCAGTTATGCATATACTAGCGTTTATTTTAATATTTGTTGTCGGTTCAATCATTGCCGCTTGTGATGGGGATTATTCAGGAATAGCTGCAATCGGTAAGTTTGTAGGATTTTTTGTATTGTTATTCGCAGTATTATGGTTATTTACCCAGCCTGTTTTATTGATAATTGCTATTGTGGTACTGGTTTTAATTGTGATAGCTTTCTCTGCAAAGTAGCATAGGCAGATTAAATATAATGGTGTACCGACATTAGGACTTGCAGTAATTATATATCTTCTCTTATATGGTTATTTATGGTATCATATAAGAGAAGTTTTTTGTTTTATCTGAAAGTTTGGAGGTGCATTATGCCTAAATCATCAAATCAGAAATTGAAACTGATATATCTTATGAAAATTCTTCTGGAACGGACGGATGAAACGCACAGTATTACCATGCCGGAGATTATTGAAGCACTCGCAGCATATGATATAAGTGCGGAACGCAAAAGCTTGTATAATGATATTGAAAATTTAAGGGTATATGGTATGGATGTTATAGGAACGCAGGAAGACAGGACATATTCATATCATATAGGGAACAGACAGTTTGAACTTGCAGAATTAAAATTATTGGTTGATTCTGTGCAGTCGGCAAAATTTATCACAGCTAAGAAATCAAATGAGCTTATAAAAAAGATAGAAGGGCTTGCTAGTAAGTATGAAGCATCACAGTTACACAGGCAGGTATTTGTTGCTGGTCGTGTAAAGACGATGAATGAGAGCATTTATTACAATGTTGACAAGATACATACAGCAATAGCAGAAAATTCGAGGATAACATTCCAGTATTTTCAGTGGAATGTTGACAAGAAGATGGAACTGCGCCATGATGGAGCACTTTACGAAGTTAGCCCATGGTCATTATCCTGGGATGATGAGAATTATTACTTAATTGCATATGACAGTAATGAGGGAATAATTAAACATTTTCGAGTAGATAAAATGCTTTATATCAAGTCAAACGGCAAAGGAAGAGAAGGAAGGCAGGCATTTAAATCATTTGATATGGCTGCATATGCCAGAAAAATGTTTGGCATGTATGGAGGTAAAGAAGAGTGGGTGCGCATTGAGTGCGACAATTCTTTTGCTGGTGTAATGATAGACCGCTTTGGAAAAGATGTGTCAATGATCAGATTGGATGATAAACGCTTTGTAGTCAATGTTGAGGTTGCAGTCAGCAGGCAGTTTTTAGCGTGGATCATAGGTCTTGGTGAGGGAGTAACGATTGTTGGACCACAAAATGTGGTTGAAATGATGAATGCTGAAATTGACAGATTGATAAAACAATATAAAAAATAAGAACAAAAATTCGATATGCAAGGTGTGTTTATGGGACACCTTAGTTTTTATAATAAGAATCAGATAAGAGATAAACTCTTACTGGTTCTTATTTTTTTGGAGCAGGTGAGGTGGCAAAGTGGCAAGGTTATGGTATTGGATTAGAAAAACAGTATTACATGCTAAGGAATGCAGAGGATGCTGCATTATGTGTGAATATTACGAAGTATGCAGAAATGATAGGGCATTAGAATAGGAGGTTCCGGTTTAAATGAAACAAAGGTTCGATACACAAGGGCTGATTATAGGACAGCTAAGGTAGTATCATATAATCAGAAAAAACAAATAATCACATAAATGAATGGAGAAATAAAAGTATGACAGATATCGTAAAGAACGAACTTGAACGAAATGTAAAAGAATTGGAAAGATGTGTTGAGCTAATAGTACCATATACAAACACTACAGAAGAAATAATAAGATTAAATTTTGAATCAATAAGAATGTTAGTAGATTATTGTGAAGGATTATCCTTGGAAGGTGAACCTGCGATGGAAAGATGGCTGACATCACCACGATTAGCAAAGCTAAAGGAAAATTTCAAAAATGAGGAGGTATAGCAATGAGAGATTGGATGGATTTAAATGGCGATGGCAAAATAGATGGTGCGGAAATGATGTTTGCAGGAGAAATGCTTTGCACCAGCAGGGAAGAACATGAAGCATTATTTGGAGATGCCGGAGACTTCGAGGATGACGCAAAGGATGATTTTGAGATTGATGCAATGGCAGCAGGACTTGATGTTGATGAATTAGAACTTATGGATCCTGATGACCGGGCAGAGGCATTGGAAGAAGCAGGGTTAGACCCGGATGATTATGATTTTGACTGAAATTTTTGCAAAGGAGGCTGATTTGTATGAGAAAGAATTCATATGGACAGGGACTGGCAATATTTTTTGTGATAATAGGTGTTCTGTTTGTAATAGGTTCAATAGGTGAAGCAAGTGAGCCTAAGTGCATAAAGGCAGGATGTGATAATAAGCAGGCAAGTGGAAGCAGTTATTGTTATCTGCATAAACCATATACGGGAAGTAGTACATCCCATAGCAGTTCGTCAAATAGTAATAAATCATCTGGCAGTACTTCTAAGAGTAGCACAAGTAACTCTGGTTCAAGCAGTAGTTACAATAATAAATCAAATTCAACAAATAAGTCATCATATAGCAGCGGCACAAAGAAAAGTACAACGACAAAGAAGAGTACATATGACTCTTATGACGATGGCTATGACGATATCTATATGGATGGTGATTATGACTATGACAGATATGACAGAGACAGCGATTATGCAGATGGTGTAGATGATGCAATGGATGAGTACGGAGAAGATTGGTAAAGCTGATAGAGTGTACGGAAAGGAGACTACTATGGAAGAACTTTATTTTACAATAGCAGGTTGCAGCCATTATTTTGGCAGTGATTTTATGGAAAAAGGAATGAAAGTCAAACTTGAGAAAGAGCCGGATAATGAGTATGACAAGGAAGCAATACAGGTAAAGGTTAAAGGACTTGGAAAGATAGGATATGTGGCTAATAGCCCTTTTACTGTTAAAGGTGAGTCTATGAGTGCTGGAAGGCTGTATGATAAGATTGGAGATAAGGCGAAAGGAAAGGTAGTTTTTGTAGTTGATGGTGGGGTTGTGTGCAGGATTACTGCAACTGGTACAGATGCTTTAATAGTTAATGAAAGTGAATAGTGAAGTCATGTAGCAGATAGGATATTAATTTATCCTATCTGTTTGTGAAAATTGCATAAATACTGCTGATATTTGATGGAGTTAAAAGAAAAAACAAACAATATTTCTGATTGCTATTATTCCGATAATAGAATATAATATTTTTATTATGGAGGTTTCAATTATGGAGTATTTAACAGCAACAGAACTTTCAAAGGTATGGAATATTTCTACTAGAAGAATAGGTGTTTTATGCACTGAGGGAAGAGTTGATGGTGCGATTAAAAAGGGAAAAATGTGGTTGATTCCTGATACTGCACAGAAGCCAGCGGATGCAAGGTACAAGAAAAATAAGCATAATGCATAGTACAAACGAAGGAGGCTAACGGGATTGGAAATAATAGATAATGTCAATAAGACACTAAAAGAAGATTTGACAACTGAAATACATAAGGGCAGTAAAGTATCTATTGCTGCAGCTTGCTTTTCTATTTATGCATTTGCTGAATTAAAGAAAGAACTTAAAAATGTAGATGAATTGCGTTTTATTTTTACATCACCAACATTCATTAAGGAAAAAGCTAAGCGCGAGAAAAGAGAATTCTATATACCAAGACAGGAACGTGAAAAAAATCTGTTTGGTTCTGAGTTTGAAGTTAAACTTCGTAATGAGATGACGCAGAAGGCTATTGCAAAAGAATGTGCGGAGTGGATTCGTAAAAAGGCGGTATTCAAGTCAAATGTAACAAACGAAAATATGATGGGATTCATCAATGTAGATGATAAGAATTATATGCCATTAAGCGGATTTACAACAGTAGATTTAGGCTGTGAACGTGGAGTTTCCCAAAGTTAAAGATACCACATCAATCCCACGCGGACTTTTGCTCAACCGATACAGCCGGAGGGCTGGATAACAAGAAAAGGCGGTATGCGCCCCGTGGAGGGGTAGCGTACCGCCTTTTCTTGTGGGGGTTTCC
>CALWSC010000123.1 GCA_944384105.1 uncultured Lachnospiraceae bacterium
GTATACTGTTTGCAACGGACACCCCCTTGTTTGAGTGAGTATGTTGTTTGTTGGTACTTCAATTATACATCATTCTACAGAGGGTGTCTTTCTTTTGTGCAATATTTTGGATTTGCTCATTCATAGAGTATATTCTGGAAGTAGTAAAACCTCTGCTACCTATGTTTTCCCTGCTGTCACAGTTTCTCATAAAAACGAAGATGCAGTGATTGAACATCTCGAAATTGTTGACCCTGAAACAGAGGTTGATCTGGCGGTCACTGGGGGGAAAGTTGCACTGGACAATATTATGTCTGGTATTAAGGTGACATATGGAGATGCTGACCATACAAGCAAAGTGATCTCTGCTCGCGATCTGCCTAATAATACAGAAATTACATATGACAAAAATGTACTGAACACCAATGTGGGAACATACACTCTTACTTTTACCTCCAACAATAGCTTAACTCCGGTCAGTGTATCTCATACTGTTAATGTTGTAAGAACACACGAGCAATTCTCAAAAGTAGAGAACTCGGTTAAAGCACATGGTGGTATTGTTTCCGCATCGAGCAGTAATCCTGATGTTGCAGCTGTTGAGCTGGGATACAAATCTGGTGAGGTAAGTTCACTTAAAGTAAAAGCATTAGCAAGCGGATCTACTGATGTGATTGTTACCTGCAAAGACGGTACACAGTATAAAGGTTCCTATATGATTAAAACTGATGGAAGAATTGCAAATCCTACACTTAGCTATAAAGAGATAACTTCTTCTGCACGTTACATTTGGAATGATGCCGATGGTGTAGGATTTGTTGCCGATGATTTTGAGACTGTTCAGCTCCCGGATGATCCAACTGCTGATGAGGTGGCTACCGTAGAAAAAACCGATTTAGATGGTAATAGCGTATTCAAGATTACTCCAAAAGCAAACGGTACTGTAACCCTGACTGTAACCGGCGGAGATAACGGAAAACTTACAACAGTATATACGATTACGGTTTCAGATGCAAGTGTTACAATAAGCCAAGGAAAATCCAATTTTGATGAGGTTAATGTAGGTAATACAACAGATACAAAATTAGATGCAATGTCATTTGATATCTCCGGAATCGAAAGAAAAGAGGGAGCAAGGCAGAAAATTGCTATTGATGATTTTGGGTTCACTTCCGAAGATAAGATTGTATTTTATAATAGCACGAGTGAGGGTGGAATTGATACTATTCCAGCTACTGATGCTACAGATGCTTATATCGAATACGAGAGCCAAAAATATAATTTGCATATTTTCTATGGTTCCAAAGAAGTATATACAAGAGATATTACTGCTGCATATCAGCTAATTTCTGGTTCTATTGAGAACTCTGTTTCAAACTTAGGTTTAATTGCAGTAACTGGAGTAATTGATTCAGATGATATTGTAAACACTGATGCACAGGCAAAAGGGGACAATATTTTCAATGCAGAAGTAAAAAATGTCAACGGCAAAAGCCAGTTGGTTGTTACCGCAGGTGAAGATCTGGACAAAACCAAAACATATACTGCTACTATTACAGTAAGAGATGAATTTGGTAATGAGGCTGACGTTACTGCCAAATATAACGCAAATAACATCACTGTAGAATCTACAGATAAATTTGAATTTAAAGATGCAGATACAGCAAAGTTAACTGCAAAAACACAGTATGAATTTGTACTGGGTGAGGATGCTTCTTTTGAGGATGCATATCTGTCAGATGCAAAAGATAAAAAGCTTGTTGATGTAAAACCGTACATGGTAAGTGGTTTTTCAACCTCTGAGAGTACAGTTACATCCGGAAAACTCACAGCAAAAACTGCAGACGTTATATATGGCGGTGCAGAAATTAAGAACGGTATTTCATATGTAGTACGTCCTGCAATGACAACTGTTTCAGAATCTGCTCTGGGACTTCCAAATGGTGAGAGTGTAGCATCTGTTGCACGTCGTGGAGATGCTACAATATCGGCTTCCTACAAAGATGGTACTATTCAAATTCTGGGTAATAAAGTAAGCCAGACAGCTACTGTTGTGGTAACTACAACTAAAGGAAATACAGCTGCTATCAAGGTTGTTGTCGATGAAAATGGAAACATCAGTACAGACATAACAGAGAACTTTAAGTCAAGCTTTGCGACAGTGATGAACGATGTTGAGACATTAGGATTTGTAGCTGATGCTGTAGAAACCAGCAATGAGGATGTTGCAATTGCAAAACTTTCCGGTGATCGTATCACTATCCATTCTGTAGCTCCGGGAACTGCATCTATATATGCAAAATCCGGCGATACAATGACTACAATCGAAGTTACTGTTGATGAATTTGGTACTGTGATTATCGATAGAATTATCAAAGCAACAGACAATGGATTTGTTCGCGGAGAAGTTATCACAGAAGGTGAGTACGCAGGTCTTGACAACTGGTATTATTATATCGATGGCAAGATGGTAACTAACAATTGGGTAGAAGTAAATGAGAACGGAACCAATGTATGGTATCACTTCGATAAAGACGGAAAGATGAGCCGCGGATGGATCATCGATGAGTCCGGCTGGAAGATCTACAATCTGGACAGCAACGGACGTATGCGTAAAGATATGTGGATTAATGCAGCTGCTAACGATGCTCTTGGAATGCCGGCAGGTCTGTATCACTTACAGTCTGACGGAGCTGTTCAGATGAATGGCTGGGCAGAGTCTGTAACCGCAGGTATCTACTGGTACTGCAACGCAGGAACTGGTCTGTTTGAGCAGGGAAATCCGGCAAGCTGGTCAAATTCTAAATTATGGTAATTCCTTCCTGAACAGGATTGGAATATAGGGAAAAGGAGTCCTATGGGGCTCCTTTTCGGCGGTATGAAACTTTTTCTGTAAATATATAACTGAAAGGTTCTACTGTGAAAGAAAGTAGAGGACAGCCAATAAATGGCACACTTTAATAAGCCGTCTTATGGCAGCGTTTAAAAAGATTATTGTTTTAAAAGGGAATGTCAAGTTTTTTGTGTAAGTTTTTGAAAAAATATTTTGGGGAGGGGTACCTCCCCAGTCTTGAATCAGTGTACTTTTATAAACTACTTTGCTAAAGCGATTTTTACAAGTTCTTCCAT